>JAGPDW010000169.1:0-6496 GCA_018057345.1 Bacteroidia bacterium
GTTTTAATTGAGGCAACAATAATAGAAATTATCTCATTAGCTTCGGAATGAATTTTAACTAATTCTGATTTGTCTTTAGGGTTTAATTCTATCAGTAATTCGAGGAAATACATTGTTTTATCACATCCTTCCTCAACTATTTTAAGTTTATTAATAAAATCCGCACTGGATTTAGCCCTAGCTGCAGCTCTGTAATTCGCCCCAACAGAGGTTGAACATCTTGTTAATTGATTGCTAATTGCAACATAGGGGTTTTTATATGGTAATTTTTCAAGATATTTTAGTACTGCTAACGCAAATAACTTTGTTCTGTCTTTGAGATTTGTGTTTTTTGTTGTCATTGTTTTATAGGGTTTTTATTCAAGTTTAGATTCGTCCTTCGTCACTCGTCCTTCGTAATTCAACTTTCGTAATTCATTTAATGTAATATTTCCTTCATATATGGCTTTGCCAATAATTACGCCGGAGCATCCTATTTTTTCTAATTCAAAAACATCTTTCATCGTTGCAACTCCACCGCTGGCAATAAAATTTAATTCCGGGAACTGTAGTATTATTTTTTTGTAGAGATCAAAAGATGGACCTTCTAGCATGCCATCTTTACTTACATCGGTACAAAATGCTTGGGTTAATCCTTTATCAGTATTTTGTTTTAAGAAGTCAAAAACACTCAGGTCTGTGTTTTCGAGCCATCCTGAGATCGCGATCTTTTCTTCTTTCACATCTGCACCCAAAAGAATTTTATACGAACCATATTTTTTTATCCAAGTGTAAAACAATTCCGGATCTTTTACGGCAACACTTCCAATAGTTGCCATATCGGCGCCTGCATTAAAAATAGATTGAATGGATGCGTTTGTTTTTATCCCTCCTCCAAAATCAATTTTCAAGTCGGTTTGATTGGCAATTTTATCGAGCACTTTAAAATTAACCACTTCGCCTTTTTTGGCGCCGTCGAGATCAACTAAGTGCAAACGTGAAATGCCTATAGCTTCAAATTGTTTAGCTACTTCTAATGGATCTTCGTTGTAAATGGTTTTTTTACTATAATCTCCTTGTGAAAGACGAACGCATTTTCCATCAATGATATCAATAGCGGGAATTATTTCGAACTTCTTCATAAGTTGATAAAGTTTTTTAAGATCTGTTCGCCAACGCTCCCCGATTTTTCTGGGTGAAATTGGGTGCCGTAAAAATTATTTTTGTTCAAAGCCGAGCTGTATTTTAAAATGTAATCTGTTGTAGCAATGGTGTTCTCTCCTAATTCAGCATAATAGCCGTGAACAAAGTAAACAAATGAATCTTCTTTCACGTCTTTAAATAATGGTGATCTCAGATCAAAAATATTATTCCATCCAATTTGAGGAACTTTTAATTCTTTAGAATCAAAGTGTTTTACTTTTTTATTGAAAATGCCTAGGCATTCTGTTTCGCCTTCTTCTGAATATTCACACATTAATTGCATGCCTAAGCAAATTCCTAGAACGGGTTGTTTAAGATCTTTGATGACTTTATCCAGATTTTTTTCTTTTAAGTAATTCATCGCTGAACTTGCTTCTCCAACGCCGGGGAATAGCACTTTGTCGGCGCTTTGAATTTGTGTTACATCATCACTTACGATTGCTTCAACCCCAATTCTTTTTAGTGCAAACTCTACTGAGGTGATGTTGCCTGCATTATATTTTAAGATAACTGTCTTCATTTAGTATAAGGAGAAAGAAGTAAGTATAAGAATCGTTAGTTGTTTCTAATTGCGTTAGAATAACCTGAAAGAATTCTACCAACTTCGTCTGAAAGTGCTTCTAATTTAGTAAAAGTATCTTTTTTTATGTAGTCAAGATCCTTCGATAGAATTAAATAGTATTTAACTTCTTCAAGAGAACCTTCTGAAATATTAAGAAAGCTCAATTTATGAGGTTTTGTCTTCTTTTTGTACCCTTCTGCAATGTTTGCTGCTACAGAAACTGAAGCTCTTCTGACTTGTGATGTAAGAGCATATACTTCATCTTTAGGGAAATCTTTTGTCATTTTATAAATATTCAAAGTAAGCTCGTGAGCTTTTTGCCAAAGTATTAGTTCTTTAAACGATTTTGTTTTTTCCATGATTTCTAGATTTTCGATTCTTATACTTACTCCTTAATTCTTATGCTTTATAAAACACCTTTTGTGCTTGGTAAATCATTATTATTCACGTCTCTCTTCAAAGCAAATTTGATGGCCTTGGAAAATGATTTAAAAATGGCTTCAATTTTATGGTGCTCATTTTCTCCTTCGGCTTTTATGTTTAAATTACATTTGGCAGCATCAGAAAACGATTTAAAAAAGTGAAAGAACATTTCCGTTGGCATATCACCAACTTTCTCTCTTTTAAATTCTGCTTCCCAAACGATCCAATTACGCCCACCAAAGTCGATAGCAACTTGTGCCAAGCAATCATCCATTGGTAAACAGAATCCATAACGTTCAATTCCGCGTTTATCACCAATAGCTTTTGCAAATGCTTCTCCTAAAGTAATTCCTGTATCTTCAATGGTGTGGTGTTCGTCAATATACAGATCGCCTTTGCAATCTAAAATAAGATCGATGTTCCCATGTTTGGCTATTTGTTCTAACATATGATCAAAGAAATTTAAACCGGTTGAGATCTTTGAGCGACCGCTACCGTCTAAGTTTAATTTGATGTCGATCTTGGTTTCCTTGGTGTTACGTTCGTGCTGAACAAATCTGTACGAATTTGAAAGAAAATTGTAAATGTCTTTCCAGTTATCGGTTAAATAAGACACTTCACTTTCTTTAATAACGTCATAATTTTTAAGGGCAATGCATCCTGTTCCCAAATTTTGAGCAAGTTTCACGTCGGTTAAGCGATCGCCGATCACATATGAATTCTTAAGGTCATAGTTTCCGTTCATGTATTTAGTAAGCATTCCTGTGTTTGGTTTACGAGTGGGCTTGTTTTCTTTTTCAAAGCTTCTATCAATACAAACCTCTGAAAATTTTACCCCTTCATTTTCGAAACTTTGAATAATGAAATTTTGAACCGGCCAAAAGGTATCTTCGGGGAATGAGTCTGTTCCTAATCCATCTTGATTAGTAACCATTACCAATTCGTAATTTAATTCTTTGGCAATTTTACCTAAGTAAGTAAATACGCCCGGTAAAAATTTCAATACACTAAAGCTATCGATCTGCCACGTTTTTGGTGGTTCCCAAATAAGAGTTCCATCACGATCAATAAATAATACTTTTTTCATTTGTATGAGTTTAAAAGGGATAATAAATTCTTGTTCTCTTCTTTGGTTCCAATGGTAATGCGCAAGCAGCCTTCGCATAATTCAACGCTGCTTCTATCGCGCACAATTACTTTTTTGGAAACAAGGTAATTATAAATGTTTTGTGGATCAGTTGTTTTTACTAGAATAAAGTTTGCATCGCTTGGGTAAACTTTTTGAACGAATGGAAATTTTTGCAGCTCGCTACTAACTTTATCTCGTTCTTCAACTACCTCTTTGATCCAGTTATTTATCTGATCAATATTGTCCAATGCTTCCAGCGCTAATTTTTGTGAAACGGCATTCACATTGTACGGTGGTTTTATTTTATTGAAGATATCAATAATAGGCTCTGAGGCAAATGCCATTCCAATGCGTAAACCCGCCAAGCCCCAGGCTTTAGAAAGGGTTTGAAGGATCACCAAATTGGGATAGTTTAAAAGCTCAGGAATTAAACTTCTGTATTTGGCAAAGTTGATATAGGCTTCATCTATCACAACAATTCCTGAAAAATTATCTAGTACAGTTTTTATATCATTCCATTTTACACCATTACCGGTTGGATTATTTGGGCAGCAAAAGAAAATAAGTTTTGTATTCTTATTGATCGCTTTTAAAATTCCGTCAACGTTCAATTGAAAAGTTTCTGGCAATAAAGGTACTTTTAAAATATTTACATCGTTAATGCCTGCGGAAACTTCGTACATACCATAGGTTGGCGGACAAATGATCACATTATCTTTTGCCGGTTCGCAAAAAGCGCGGAATAAAATATCAATAGCCTCATCGCTTCCGTTACCCAAAAAGATATTTTGAATTGGCAAGCCTTTGATCTTACTCAATTTATCTTTTACATCTAATTGCATAGGATCAGGATAGCGATTATAACTTTCTTTTAAGGGAGAACCAAACGAATTTTCGTTCGCGTCTAAAAACACCCCTTCCTTACCTTTAAACTCATCACGCGCCGATGAATACTTTTTTAAGGTCTTGATGTTATTTCTAAGTATGTTGTCTAAATTAAATTCCATATTGTTTTAAACGTATTGTTACTGCATTTTTGTGAGCGGTTAAACCTTCGGCTTCTGCCATGAGCTCAATTGTTTGTCCGATGTTCTCTAATCCCTCTTTACTCAAGTTTTGAAAGGTAATTTTCTTTACAAAACTATCCAACGAAACTCCACTATAAGCTTTGGCATATCCATTGGTTGGCAAGGTGTGATTTGTTCCCGAAGCATAATCTCCGGCGCTTTCGCAAGAATAATTACCAAGGAAAACAGAACCTGCGTTGATCACTTTTTCCGAAAGCTCTTCATAATTCTTACAAGCAATGATCAAGTGTTCGGGGGCGTATTCATTTAATAATTCCATTCCTTGTTCTAAAGAGTTCACCAAAATTGCTTTACTGTTCTTTAGTGCTTTTTGAGCAATAGCCGAACGATCCAATTGTTTTAGTTGAATGTCTAATTCAAGTAATGTTTTATCTATGACTGTTTGCGAAGTACTCACCAAAATAACCTGACTATCCTCTCCGTGTTCGGCTTGCGATAAAAGATCAGCCGCAATAAAACTGGGTTGAGCCGAATCGTCGGCAATAATGGCAACTTCCGAAGGGCCCGCAGGCATATCAATGGCAATTCCTTCTTTGTTTACCAATTGTTTAGAGCAGGTTACAAATTGGTTACCCGGCCCAAATATTTTATAAACTTTAGGAACACTTTGCGTGCCGTAGGCCATGGCGCCAATGGCTTGCACGCCGCCGATCTTAAAAATGGTGGTTATACCACAGAGTTTGGCTGAAAATAAAATGGCAGCGTTTACTTTTCCTTCCGAATTACAAGGCGTACACAAAATAATTTCTTTACAGCCAGCAATTATTGCAGGAACACCAAGCATTAAAACAGTAGAGAATAGTGGAGCAGATCCACCGGGAATGTATAAGCCCACTTTTTCTATCCCAATACTTTTTCTCCAGCATTTTACGCCGGGCATTGTTTCAATGAATTTTATTTCTTCCTTTTGCGAAGTGTGAAATTTCTCAATGTTTGTTTTAGCTTGCATAATAGCCGCTTTCAATTCATTGCTAATTTCATTTTGGGCTGAATTAATTTCTTCTTCACTTACTCTAAATGAATTCAATGCTATTTTATCAAATTGCATCGTGTATCTTTTCACGGCAGCATCACCATTTGACCTGATATCATTAAGAATAGCAGAAACATTGCTTTCTAATTCTTTAAGATCAATAGCAGGCCGTTTTAAAATGCCCTCCCAATTTTCTTTTGTAGGATTGTTTATTATTTCTATCATATGATCATTTTTTCAATGGGCACAACTAGAATTCCTTGTGCACCGTTATCTTTTAGTTTTTCAATGATATCCCAAAATTGATCTTCTTTTACTACCGAATGAACGGAGCTCCATTCTTTTTCTTCTAAAGGCAAAATGGTTGGACTTTTCATACCCGGTAAAATATCGCAAATAGCTTTTAAGTTTTTGTTGGGCGCATTTAGCAATATGTATTTATTGCTTTTTGCACTACGCAAAGCTTTTATTCTGAAAAGCAGTTTGTTCAGTAGTTCTTTTTTGTCTTTGTTTAAGTTCTTGTTTGAAACCAAAACTGCTTCTGATCTTAACACAACTTCTACTTCCTTTAAACCATTGCTTAAAAGTGTACTTCCTGAGCTTACAAGATCGCAAATAGCATCGGCCAAACCAATTCCCGGAGCAATTTCAACACTGCCACTTATTTCGTGGATCTCCGCTTTTACTTTTTTCTTTTTTAAGTACTGTGATAAAATAGAAGAGTAGGAGGTAGCGATCCGGAGTTTATTAAGATCTTTAATTGAATTGAATGTTTTGTCGCGCGGAATGGCAATGCTTAAGCGGCATTTTCCAAAACCTAATTTGTCTACCGTTCTTACATTTTTGTTCTTTTCAAGCAACACATTTTCGCCAACAATTCCAATATCGGCAACACCGTCTTCAACGTATTGTGGAATATCATCATCTCTAAGGAAGAAAACTTCCAAAGGAAAATTAGCAGCTTCTGCTTTTAGTTTGTTTAGGCCGTTGCTTATATCAATTCCGCAATCTTTTAGTAAGCGAATCGACTCTTCGCTTAATCGTCCTGATTTTTGTATGGCTATTTTTAGTTTCATATTTTTTGTTTTTAAATAAAAAAGGCTTACCAACTGGTAAGCCTCTATAAGTATAGTTAATAC
>JAGPDW010000170.1:0-6488 GCA_018057345.1 Bacteroidia bacterium
AATATATGTCACCTGAGTCAGGTTTATTATATGGTTACAAAGGAAACTCAGGATATTATTTCCAAAATAGACAAGCTTTTATCAATATTAAAAAACATCTGAATACTGAAAGTGTAATCTTGTTAATGTATTCTATAAATCCTGCAAGCCGACTCACAGCTATAGAATATTACCTCAATCATAAACAAGACTTCTCCGAGACCAACAAAATTGACAATTGGGTCGAAACTATATTTAAAAAATTTCCTCAAACCAACACGCTTAGGGGTTGTATTATGGGGCCTGTTGACACCCGACAGCTTGTAGATAACATGAGAAAAATTGTAGAAGATTAGTACCACTTCTAACCAGAGGTCCTCCCTGTTTTTTGCTGGTTAACACTCAAATGCGTAAATTAGAATTAGCAAACGGACTTAATCGCTAAACCTTAGCTGTAATTATTTACACAAAATACAATATGACAAAAACATTCATTCTTCTTGCAATATTTCTGCCGACCATAATTCTCGGACAAGAAACAAAAAAAGTGACTGAAGATCACGATAATCCCAAATACAAAGAAGTTTTTTATGTTCTAAAGTTCGACAAAAACACAAGACATGGTAGTTACCAAAAACTTGGTTATAAAGACGCGGTTTTAATTAATGGGTATTACAAATTAGGTGTTAAAGACAGTATTTGGACAGAATACAGATGGGGTGGAAAAAGCAAATTATCAGAAGGCAAATACTATCAAGATAAAAAAATAAATGTGTGGGAGTTTTTCGACTTTAAAGGCGATCTTGAACAAAAATATAATTTTAGCTCTAATGAAATAGTGTTCTATAAAAATGAAGACAAAGACAAGGAATATAAAGTTATAAATGGCACAGACACAATTAAAACCAAACTTGAAAGACCTCCACTTTATATTGGGGGTACATCATTGATCTATCAGTCTGTGTCAAAAAACATTAATTATCCGGAGCAAGCCAAAGAAAACGGGACAAGCGGGAAAGTTTTTGTTGCGTTTACAATTGACCAGAATGGTAAAACATCAGATCACAGAGTTATAAAATCTGCGGGCTTTGGTTTCGACGAAGAAGCTATAAGAGTTGTAAAATTGATCCCCGACAATTGGGTTCCTGCATTATTGAATGGAAAGACCGTTACTACTGAATTCATGTTGCCGATAAGTTTCCAAATGAATTAAGAAATATTCAGTACAAACACCAACCTTAAATAAAAACACTATTTTTACAGCTATTAAATCTCAGAGATCACCAACAAAATAATCAATAATACATGAAGCCTATTACCCTCCTTACATTCGTTCTGTGCAGCTTTTTTTATAGCAGTGTTTTTTCTCAAAATGCTACCATTACAATAAAAAATAAATCTGATCGCAATATCAACTTAAAACTAATGCATGGGCCCGAAAGAAAAGCCGTGCTTTATAAAACAGATAGTATTGCTCCTAAAGGCACGATAGTTTTGGACGTTTTTGAAACCGGTTTATATTTTACAAAACTACAAGCTATACTTTACGATAAAAAGGATCCTGAAAAAAACGATACTATTTATAGTAAGGATAGGCCCATCCAATTGATCTCTGATAAAAAACGCGGGTATAGTAACTTCACCATCGAATTCAAAGTAAAAGAGTCTAAGAACGAAAATTCAATCTCCATCACCCGAAAAGAATACGATAATTGATCACGCGCTTGTTAAGATCGCCTAGCCTACTCCTTCTTTTTTGTTGAAATACCAAAGGGTAAATACAGAGGGCAAAAACCTAATAAACTGGTAAGCATAAAAACTGCTGATAATACCAAGCCTATAATTGCTAGTGTACCACTTATTTTATCGGTAAAATATAAAACTAAAATTGCTACTGCTACCAGTATTCGTATTACCTTATCGGTACTTCCCATATTTGTTTTCATACACTAATTTTTAGGCAAAGTTACAGCGCTGTTTATAAGCACGTGCTTATTTAAGTTAGGCAAGCGCATGATATTTGTCATTGCATTAAACAAAAGCCTCCTTAAAAAGGCATGACCAATATCATGCGCCTATGGTACAAAAGTTACAATGCATTACAGCATTCTGCTCTAACTTTGTAGCATAAAATTTATGTTATGAAAGTTGAACAAATTTATACCGGATGCCTTGCACACGCGGCATATTATATTGAGAACAACGGCGAAGCTGCCATTTTTGATCCACTCAGAGAAGTACAGCCTTACATAGAGAGAGCGGCAAAAGACAAAGCCAAAATAACCTATGTATTTGAAACGCATTTTCATGCCGATTTTGTGAGCGGACATTTAGATCTTGCCAAAAAAACAGGAGCAATGGTAGTATTTGGTCCGGGTGCAAAGCCGGGTTATGATGCCATTATTGCCAGCGATAACCAAATTTTTAAAGTTGGTAATTACAGCGTAAAAATAATTCACACACCGGGGCATACCATGGAGAGTTCGTCTTTTTTACTGATAGATGAAAACGGAAAAGAACATGGCATTATTACCGGCGATACTTTATTTATTGGCGATGTAGGAAGACCCGATCTAGCACAACATGTGATTGCCGAACTTACACAAGAAAAACTAGCAGGGCATTTGTTTGATTCGCTCCGAAATAAAATTATGCCATTGAGCGATGAATTGATAGTTTATCCGGGACATGGCGCCGGAAGTGCATGCGGTAAAAATATGAGTAAAGAAACTACCGATACACTTGGTCACCAAAAGCAAGTGAACTATGCTTTAGATCCAAAATTAACCAAGGAGCAATTTGTAAAAGAAATTCTTTCGGGTTTGGTTCCGCCTCCGAGATATTTTCCGCAAAATGTTTTACTGAATATTAAAGGCTACGAAAGTATAGACGAGATCTTAAAACGTGGTGCAAAAGCTTTACAGGTAAACGAATTTGAAATTGCCGCCGAAGACAGCGGCGCGGTAATTATTGATACGCGCAACCCCGATGAATTTACGAAGGGATTTATTCCAAACTCTATCAATATTGGCATAGATGGAAGTTTTGCTACTTGGGTTGGAACATTAGTACCCGATGTAAAACAAAAATTATTGATAGTGGCCGATGAAGGCAGAGAGGCCGAAGTAATTACACGTTTGGCCCGCGTTGGATACGATAATGCCATTGGTTTTTTAAAAGGCGGATACACTGCCTGGAAAAATGCGGGAAAAGAGATCGATCAAATTGCTTCGGTAAATGAAGATGAATTATCGCAGCTTATTAGATCGGGAGAAGTGAATATTTTAGATGTACGCAAAGCGAGTGAATATGGCAGCGAACATTTGTTGAGCGCCGAAAACGCACCGCTTGATTTTATAAATGAGAGTATGCTAAAGATCAATAGAGATAAAACCTATTATGTGCATTGCGCGGGAGGTTATCGTTCGGTTGTGTTCATTTCTATTTTACAAGCGAGAGGCTTCAGAAATTTGATAAATGTAAAAGGTGGTTTTAATGCTTTAAAAGAAAGCGGCAAATTTAAGATCAGCGATTATGTTTGCCCTACTACCTTGTTGTAAAAGGAATTACTCTTGCGTATAGATCCGTTTCACTCTCGAAGAAATATTAGTGAGTACTTTCATAATGCAAATTTCTTCATTTCCTCTATGATGAAATACGTTGCAGGTGGCGAACCTCTTTCTACGTGTCCATCTATCCATTCAAGTATGTTTGGATTTCTCAATAAATTAGAAAATTCCTGCTTTAAATACTTCTTAAGTTTTTCTTCTGCATTATTTAATTCTTCCCATACCGAAGCTCTGTTCTCAAACACGTAAATTATATCTTCAAAATCCTGGCTAGTTCTTCCATCACTTTTTCCGCGGCCTTTATATGCTTCTAGTTTTGTTGCGATAAAATATGGGGCCGTTAATATTTTTATTGTACAGCGCTCATCAACCTTATGGTCTATTGCCTTCTCAAAACCTTCCTGATACCATTTATTTGTAAATCCAATGGACGGATCATTTGTAGGCATTATGTCTACTATTGTTTCGTTAAAAATATACCTACATATTATTCCCGATTCAATGTCGGGCGAAAATCCTATGACTCGCAATTTTTCTTCCAGCTTGGCTCTGTCAACATAATTCAATATTTCTATAATAACATCCACGTCGTTTGTGACTCTCACTTCCGATCCTTGCCTATCAGGATATAACGATATGGTTGCGCCGCCCACAAAAACTATTGTTTCCTTCAATTCTGCAAGTGCGTTGGCAACAGCTTTAATTCTAACAATATTAGCGTGATGGCTCATTTAAGATGTTTTTTCTTAATGTTTTAATTGCGTAATTAATTTCCCTAACTTTTCCTACGCGTACAAGATCCACTAAGGACAATAATTTATAATATACATCATCTTCGCCAACCGCTTCAACTTGTTTTGCGTATAAAGGCTCTATCATTTGTCCCATTACTTTTCCTTTATTGCTTGGCCAAACATATTGCATTTCACTTACAAAATTATTTTTAATTGCAGGATGAGAATGTGCGGTAGGGATTCCGCGCACCATGGATCCCGGTTCTTGAGGAAAAACGTAACGAATTCCATGTTCAAGGAATTCCATTAAACTTTGTCTGCTGACATTCTTTTTTTTATGGTCGATAAGATGTGCAAGTCTGCTTCTATTCAAGGATTCTGAAATTTCAGAAATACTTATATGCAAGGCATTAGAAAGTTTAACCAAATGCCAATCCGGATCATTTATTGAAATTATTTTCAATAAGATCGCTACGTCTTGTGGTCGCATGCCATTATGCTTTCTCATGTAACAAATGTACTATATTTTTCGCATTTCGCAAAACGCGAAATAAGAAATTATTTATTTCAAATAATTGATAATTAAGCACTTAATATTTACGGTTTGATTAGAAGTAGATCTTGCGTTTAAAAATATAGCGATCACTCCTGCGTATAGATCCTCTTCACTCTCGAGGAAATATTAGTAAGTACTTCGTAAGGAATAGAATTCATGGCTTTGGCCATTTGGTTAACTTGCTCGGTAGTTTCGAATACAATTACTTCGTCGCCCTCTTTGCATTTTACATTGGTAATATCTACCATGCACATGTCCATGCAAATATTGCCAACGGTTTTGCAGAATTTGTTATTGATCCAAACACCATGACGCTCGTTTCCTAAGGTGCGATGGAAACCATCGGCGTATCCAATAGGAATGGTAGCAATGGTCATATCACTTGTAACAATGCCATTACGATTGTAGCCAACGGTTTCAGCTGTTTTTACGTGTTTAATTTGACTGATGCGTGTTCGTAGCGAATTTACATTTTGCAAAAGCGCATTTTCTTCTTCATTTACGCCAAAACCATACATGCCAATGCCTAAACGCACCATATTAAAATGCGCGTTCTTAAAACGTGTAATGCCGCCGGTATTGCAAATATGTTTGATGGTAATATAACCAACCGCTTTTTCTATTTTATCGGCCGAGGCTTTAAATAATTCTATTTGCTGCTGAGTAAATCTGTCAAGCTCCTTATTATCCGAACCAACCAAATGCGAAAAGATACTTTTTACTTTAATTTGTTTAGAGTGTTTTAGTTTTTCGCACAACGCATCTATATCTTCCGCTTCAAAACCCAAACGCTTCATGCCCGTATCAATTTTTAAATGCACCGGAAAGGTTTCTTGGATCCCAAATTTATCTAAAGCATGAATAAAATCTTCTAAGAGTTTGAACGAATAGATCTCGGGCTCTAAATTGTATTTGATGATATCTTCAAACGAATCGCGCTCGGGGCTCATTACCATTATGGGTAAAGTAATGGAAGCTTCGCGCAATTCTACACCTTCGTCGGCATAAGCCACAGCCAAATAATTTACGCCAATGTGTTGCAAGGTTTTTGCCACCTCGCTGCTTCCGCTTCCATAACCCATGGCTTTTACCATGCACATGAGTTGGGTTTGTTTACCAATTAATGAGCGGTAATGATTTACGTTGTGCGTTAATTTATTGAGGTCGATCTCTAAAATTGTATCGTGACTTTTTAACTGTAACGTTTTGCTGATCTTCTCAAAATTAAATCGGTGTGCGCCTTTTAAAAGAATGCTAGAGTTATGTAATTGTGTTTTTACCTTTTTCTCATCGCTCAAAAAAGCGTCCACATCCGGGTAAAACAAAGCATTTGCGCTAAATAGATCCTTATTCTTTAAAACTGCAGTTCCGATCCCAATGAGCAGATCAATATTATTTTGCTTGAGTAAATTCGCTAGGTCTTTGTACAATTCCTCTTCCTTCCTACCTGATTGTTCAATATCCGAAACGATCACCACTTTTTTCTCACGGCGGTGTTGTTGATTTAAGAACGATAAAGCAATACGTATAGAATCAATATCTGAATTATAAAAATCGTTGATGATGATAGAATTATGAACGGCATTTTTTACTTCCAAACGTAAAGCAATACTTTGCAAATGATCTAAGCGTTGTTGAATTACCTCCGGC
>JAGPDW010000027.1:0-22311 GCA_018057345.1 Bacteroidia bacterium
CAAGTAGTAGATTCAACGAACAATTCGCAAAAGCATATACGCAGATCAAGGATTCGTTAAATACGAAAAAGAACAAGGCCGATGATTTTGATTATGTATCGCAAACAAAAAATTATTATTCCCCATCGAGTCATGAGTACGTAGAGATCTTTTATGAAAAGTATAACGACTACGATTATCGGAATAAAAGGGAATTGATAGAAAAGGTAAGAAGGAATTTGGGCGAAGTATTAACCATGTATATAAGGACCATATCACAAAAAGAGGAGAATGGTGTTTTAACTTACGAGTTTTACATGAAAGATACGGCTACCGTAAGGGCCATTAAGGCCAAAGTATTTGTAAAAGGCGGAACAGTTTACCAGGTAAAGGCGCCTTGTGATACGGTGTATGGATTGAAGGGATGGGCCGCTGAATTTTATGATTCCTTTAAGTTAAAGGATACAGTTATTGGCAAAGACCTTTTTAAGAATAAGTTCAAGGAATTATTAAGTGATCTTGTGAGTGCCGATACCGCTACTCAGCGTAAAGCGTTGTTCTCATTAAGTAATTCGGTTAGTTTAGAAAAGGAATATCTGGAAGATTATATTCAATTTATTCAAAGTGAGAAGATCAATAAGCTCAATACGGAAGCAAAAGCACAGTTATTTGTAAGTGGAGGTGTTTTTGAAAGTGAGAAGATGATCCCTGTTTTCTCAAAACTTTATACACAATATGCAGATAGCGCTTATTTGCAGATCTGTTTATTGAAAGGATTAGCATTTTATAAGAACAAGAGCGCGTTTAAAACTGTAGGCGAACTTTTAATTAAAGAAACACCTTTAGTTGGCGATGAAAGTGTGGTTGGAAATGTATTTAAAGTAATGCAAGATTCGTTGGAACTCTGTAATACTTTGTTTCCTTCGGTTTTAACGATCACAAGAAACGAGGAATATCATACGCCGGTTTATAAATTGCTAAGCTTGCTTGTAAAAAAGAAGATCGTTACTGGGCAGCAAATTGCTTTGAGTAAAGCAGATATTTTGCAAGATGCTAATGCCGAATTGAAACGCTACAACGCCACTTCACAAGGAAAGGGTAAAACAAATTCGTATGGAGGTAATAATCCAAACTTGGAAGAAATGATAAGTATGGTGAAAGAGAATTTACAGACCCTAACTACAAACTCCATTGTAAAAAACACTAAGTATAAAGATGTGTTGAACTTAAATGAACAACCATTACTTGTGAATTTTGCTCATATTCTAATGCCGTTCTACAAAACTGATGAAAAGGCTAGGCAATTTATTGATAAGGTAGCCAAGATCAAGAACGATCAGGTCATGATGCCAATGTTTGTGTTGCTAAAGAAGAATAGCATCAGTTTAAATGATACGCTGGCAAATTACTATGCCAAAAATCCGAACACACGCGCGTACTTTTACAGTGAGTTAGAGCGTGATAATTTAACTTCAGTATTTCCAAAAGAATATGCAACTCAATTGCAATTGGTAGAATCGGTTTTAAAAGCATATGGTTTGGTTAATACATATTCGGCGTATGATACGGAGAAACAAAAAGACAGTTTAATATTTCATAAAGAGATAAAAGCAAGTAATAAATACGAAAAAGGAACAGTTTATATTTTTAAAACACCAAAGAACAAAGTAGGATTGAATAAATGGTCGGTGGCTTTTGTCCCTACTTTAAATGATAATAAATTAAATACCGATGTTATTGTATTACGTTCGAATGAACTTTACAACGAAACATTAACGGAAAAGGAAATAGAGAACGAGATATTGGATGAATTCTCAGGTATTTACCGAGGTAGAATAGTTTCAAATCGCTCAAATTATTACGATTACGAATGAGTTTAGGTATTTTATATTTATTTCCGGGTCCTTTAAGCGAAACCGAAATTGAGATCGTGTTACCAAAGCACAATATTGATCTTATTAAAACTATAAAGCACTTTATTGCGGAAGATGCAAAAACTGCTCGACGATTTTTAAAACTCTGCGCGTATCCAAATATTCAAGATGCAGAAATTGCTTTGCTAAATGAGCATACAGAAAGCAATACGGTGGGATCGTTATTGGAGCCGCTGCTCAAAGGACATAATGTTGGATTAATGAGCGATGCGGGTTGTCCGGGCATTGCCGATCCCGGGGCTGAGGTTGTTAAGTTGGCTCACAAAAAAGGAATTAGGGTTTTACCTTGGGTTGGCCCGAGTTCAATTGTGCTTACCATCATGGCCAGTGGTTTTAACGGGCAAAATTTTGCTTTCAATGGCTACTTACCAATTGAAAAAGATAAGCGTGTGAAGCGCATCAAAGAGTTAGAGTTATTTGCTGTGAAGCATAAGCAAGCACAGTATTTTATTGAAACGCCATATCGCAACACGCAGCTATTTGCCGATCTTTTAGCAAGTTTGAATCCATCTACCCAGTTATGCTTGGGTATCAACTTAACAGATGCAGCGCAACAGGTGATCACCAAGTCGGTTTCGGAGTGGAAAAACATAAAGGCCCCCGAAATTCATAAGATACCCGCGGTTTTCGGCATCTATTTTTAAGAACCCTTTGTTTAAAACATATTTTCTAACTCAAAGCCAGAGCTTAGCCTTTCCCTACCTTGCATACAATGAGCTTGCTGAGTACGATACGGTCAAAACACAATTTGATCTTGAAATTGCTTTTGGTAGTGGTAGTTTCTTTTATTTTTACTATTCTACTTCCCGGACATAAGGTTAATTTTCATAATGTAGATGAGTTTGATGCCGTTTGGCCGTATAAAGATCTTGTGTTGGATGAAGATCTGTTCATCAAAAAAACAAATGATCAAATAAAAGAAGAGCAAGATAAAGCAAGTAATAATGCATCTCTTGTTTTTAACCTGAATACAGATGAGAAAGAAGAAAAATTGCAAGAGCTTCTAAAAAGCGATGCAAAATTATATTCGCAATTAGCGCCTTTTTTAGATTCTATTTACAAGATCGGTGTGGTGCAAGCAAACGAAGCTGCAGTTGGTAAAACAATACTTCTTCAAGAGAACGGCGTGGGCAAATTTATTCCGTACAATGATCTGTATACGATAAGTGCTGCATCAGAAACACTTGTAAGGTTGGCAAAGGAAAATGAGGCAGCTATTCCTTCGTTAGTAAATCTAAATGATCTTTTGGCTATTACTATATATTTTGACGCACCAAAAACAGAAGCGTACAAAAATTCGATCGCAGAAGCTGTTTCAATTTATAAAGCAGCGTATTCTAAGGGAGATAAGTTGGTAGAGCAGGGCGAGCAATTAACCAATGAGAAGCGTGAATTGATTTCAGATTTTTTTAGGTCAAAAAAAGCGGATGATGAGATCTCATATATCACTTTCATTGGAAGATGGGGATTAATGTTTGTTCTTGCCATTACATTGCTCATGTATCTTTTCTTTTTTAGAAAAAGTATTTTCGGACAGAATTTGCAAATCGCATTTTTGTATTTGTGTTTATTAACAGCATTCGTTGCTAATTATCTTTTTTATAAATACGGTTTAATGCTTTCGGCTTTACCTTTTATTTTAACACCAATTATCGTTCGTGCATTTTTTGATAGTCGTACTGCTTTGTTCACGCATCTGATATCGATACTATGTTGTAGTTTTTTTATGGCCGATGTGATGGAATTCATCCTCATGCAATTGGTTACAGGTATCGGTATTTTATTCTCGGTATCTGAAATGCGTAAACGACAGCAGATATTGAATGCTGCCATCATTGCCATTGTTTTTTATTTCTTGATCTTTGTGTTTTACCATTTGGGTTTTGGTACCAAAGAACTTACTACTAAGTTCAGCGCATATCTTCCGTATTTGATCAGTGGAAGTTTGGTTTTGTTGGCCACACCTTTGATATTTATCATCGAACGTTTGTTTGGTTTTATTTCTGATTTTAAATTATTGGAGTTATGCGATCTTAATCAACCGCTATTGCGTGATCTGTCGCAAAAAATCCCTGGTACGTTCCAGCACTCGTTACAAGTTGCAAACTTGGCCGAAGAAGCAATTTATTTTATTGGCGGAAATACGTTATTGGTGAGAGCCGGTGCCATGTATCACGACGTAGGGAAAATACATAACCCAAGTTATTTTACCGAGAACTTGGGAAATAATGTGAGCCCCCACATTGAGATGCAACCAAAAGAAAGTGCGCGCATCATCATTGATCATGTGATAGAAGGAATTCAATTGGCCAAAAAATACAAATTGCCTGAGCAGATAATCGATTTTATAAGAACACATCACGGTACTACGACTGTTGGTTTTTTTCTCAACATGCATAAAAAGGAGCAAGACAAGGTAAATATCAATGAAGATGATTTTAGATATCCCGGCCCGATACCTTTTAGTAAAGAAACAGCGGTATTGATGTTAGCCGATGGCGTTGAAGCAGCATCGCGAAGTTTAAAAAAGCACGATGCTTTAACCATTAACGATCTTGTTGATCAGATCATTGATTATAAGATCAATCAAAATCAGTTGATCAATGCTGATATTACCTTCAAGGATATTACGCTTATTAAAAAGATATTTAAAAAACGATTGATGACCATTTACCATGCACGCATCGAATACCCCGTATAAATGAACGTATTTAAATACTTGATTTACAGTAATTTATATATAGTTTTTATTTAATATCTTTGTGTAATATGAAAAGAATATTTCTTTTATTTATTGGTGCTCTTTTGATCTTTAGTTCATGTAAAGTTTTCAGGTCGAATATCATGTTACGCACCTCAACTGATTACAATTACGATAAGTTGATTGACTCGTTAAGTAGAGCTGATTATAAATTGGCCGCTAATGATGTTTTGAGTTTTAGAGTGTACACGAACGAGGGTTTTAAAATGGTTGATATGGCAACCGCGCAAACAAATATTAATTTTATCCCAACTATTGATGCACGTATTGAAACAGATGGCACTTCGCGTTTACCGTTAGTTGGAGTAGTTCCTCTCGTTGGTTTAACGGTAGTTGAAGCTGAAAAAATATTAGAAGAGAAGTACTCTGTTTTCTATAAAAAACCTTATATCAATTTAAAGATCACTAACAAACGCGTGATTGTTTTCCCTGGGAGGCCAGGCGATGCCAAAGTTCTTTCGATATCAAATAATAATACAACCATCATGGAGGCTTTAGCTCTTGCGGGTGGTATTTCTGAGGACGGAAAGGCGTACAAAGTAAAATTGATTCGAAATACACCAGGTATGGCGCCCAAGGTTTACTTAATGGACCTTTCAAAAATTGAAGGTTTGGCCGCTGGTAACACACAGGTTCAGGCGTATGATCTCATTTATGTTGAACCGCGTTATCGCCCAATTCGTACACTTTCTAATGAGGTTGCACCGGTGTTAACTCTTTTAACAACGTTCCTTATTCTTTACTCAATCCTAACCCGTTAATGTCGTATCACGTTGGTTTAAATAAAAATGATTTTGTAAAAGATGCAGAAGCAAAACTAAACTCTGCACTCGATTTAAGTTTACTTATACATTTAGTAAGAAAATTTAAATGGCTGTTTATAGGTTTGTTCATTGTAAGCGGCTCTTTGGCTTTCTTGTATTTGAGGTATAGTCAGCCTGTTTATGAATCAAGAGTATTACTACAGATCAATGATAATAAAACCGATCAGGTTTTGCGTTTGGAAGGAATTGGAGAGAGTGAGAATATTTTGGCAGAGGCCATCGAACAGATCCATTCCAAGGTGTTTTTAAAACGTATAGTTGAAAAACTCGATCTTAGCTTGACCTATTTTAGTGAAGGTACATTTAAAAACTTCGAACTTTATCTTTCATCGCCGTTTCTTGCGCAGGTCAATCTTAAAGACCCTGCATTGAAAGGTCAAAAAATTTATGTTGAGCTTAACGAGCAATTAAGTGGAGGTGTTATAAAATACGGCACTACGTCAAAAAAATTCAAAACTAACGAGTGGTTACGCACGGCGGAGTTCGACATTAATATTTTTCTAAATTCTAAGCTAAGTACTGAGATTATAAAAAAGACAATTGCTAATAACAAGGCCCTTTACATGCTCATTAGAGATGTGGATGCTGTAACTGCCGAGTTACAAGGAAAGCTTGAGGTAAAGGTGGTGAATGAATTGGCGAAAACCATACTCATAAAAGTAAAAGATATCAATCCACAAAAAGTTACCGATGTGGTGAATAATTTGTCGATAGAATTTTTGAGTTATGATGTAGAACGCAAAAGTGAGAGTTCGCTAAATATATTGAGTTTTATTGATAAACAATTAGGTTTGGTGTACGATGATCTTAGAGATACCGAAAAGGATCTGAAGGTTTTCAAGCAAGATAAGAATATTGAGAATAATTCTCAAAAAATAAATTCCGACATTTTAAGAGCTTCGAGTATTGAAGAGCAACTCCTCAAAGTAGAGATGGAAGAGAAGATCATTGATGAGGTTCAAGCAAATATCAATAAGAACAAGAATATTGATATTTATAATCTTATTTCGATCATATCGGGCACCGATTACGAGAATATGGTAAAGGATGTGATCCAAAGCATTCAAAAATTGCTTTCTGCAAAGGAGGATCTTTTGTATATGGTAACGCCGAATTCTGAGAACATAAAACAAATAAATTACCAGCTCGAGATCCAAAAGAAATTATTATTGGAAAGCTTAGATGCGGTAAAATTGCGCTATAAGACAAAGTACAAAAGCTTACTTGAAAAATCTTCCGACTATAAGAACAAATTGGGTTCTTCACCCGAAGATGATGTTGAACTTTCGCGATTGAATAGATTATACACCATTAATGAGAAATACTATACTATGTTGTTGGAAAAGAAAACGGAGTTTTCTATTTCTAAAGCTGGATATGTAACTAAGAATATAATATTAGAAAAAGCCATTGGCGTAGGCGGAAAGGTCTTTCCAAGCTCAAGAGATACCGTTATTATTACTTTTATCCTTACGGTCCTTATCATATTTATCATTTTGATCATTGTTTATTTCTCGCATAATAAGATCTATGCGATTCACGATGTAATGAAATTTGCCAATCAAGGCGTTTCTCTTATTGGCGTTGTACCAAAGTACGAAAGTCAGATCCCGGTCTCGCAACTCATTGTAGATAAAAATCCAAAATCTATTATTTCGGAGGCGTTCAGAACTATACGTACAAATCTCTCATTCATTGATAATACTCCCGGAAGTAAGCTTATTTCAATTAGCTCAACTATAAGCGGTGAGGGCAAAACATTTATTGCAATTAATATTGCGGGTATTTTTGCGTTCACCGGAAAAAAAGTAGTGCTGATAGATCTGGATATGCGAAAACCAAAGATCCATAAAGGTTTTGGCGTAAAGAATGATGTTGGAATGAGCAATCTTTTAACTGGTGAATATAAGATCGAAGATTGTTTCAATGATAGTTCACTTGAGAATTTGAAATTCATCACGGCAGGACCAACACCTCCAAATCCCTCGGAACTTATTTTAAGTGATGCATTGAATAAAGTTATTATTGAATTACAAAAACAATTTGATTATGTAGTAATTGATAATGCCCCTGTAGGTTTAGTAACTGACGGTATTGAAACTTTGCGCAAATCTGATTATCCGATCTATGTTTTAAGAGCCGAGTATTCTGATAAACATTTTATTCAAAATCTTGTTCGCTTAAAGACTGAAAATCAGATCACGCGAATAACCGCTGTACTAAATGATGTGGATATGAGTCGCAAACACTACGGATATAATTATGGGTATACTTATGGTTATGGTTATGGAACCGGATATTATACCGATGATGCGGAATCAAAAAAGAAAAAGAAAAAAAGAAACTAAATGGAAGTTACTGAGACATTTATTAAAGGATTATTTGTTATTAAACCTCGTGTTTTTGAAGATGCACGTGGTTATTTTTTTGAAAGTTATAATAATGCCGCTTTCGAAAAGGCCGGTTTGAATTTAAACTTTGTTCAAGATAATCAATCGCTTTCGCAAAAGGGAGTTTTACGAGGATTGCATTTTCAAAATCCACCTTTTGCCCAAGGAAAACTGGTGCGCGTGATCACAGGTTCTGTGTACGATGTTGCAGTAGACATAAGAAAAGGTTCACCAACTTATGGAAAACATTTTGGATTAGAATTAACCAAAGCCAATAAATGGATGATGTACATTCCTCCCGGATTTGCGCACGGATTTCTTACCCTCGAGGACGATACTGTGTTCTCATACAAATGCACTAACTATTACAACAAAGCTTCCGAAGATTGTGTGTTATGGAATGATCCGGAGATTGGTATAAATTGGGATCTTAAAACGGAACCACTATTATCAGATAAGGATAAAGAAGGAAAGAAAATAAAAGATCTTATTTCGCAATTCTAAATGTCCTCTGTTTCAAATACGCATCTTACTCTTATCTCTTTAGTTTTCTTTAGTTTCGTAGTCTCTCTTCTAATTAATTACATATTACTTAAGTTTGCTCGAACTTTGGGAATAAGAACGCGTGCTAACACCGAAATACGTTGGGATCCACAACACAAACCTTCACTGGGAGGAATTTCATTTTACCTCTGTTTTCTTTTCTCTTTTATTTTTTTGGCGCTTATAAATCCTGATTTCAATACCATAAGATGGACGGTTTTCGGTTTTTTACTGGCGTGTTCGTTGGCTTTTTTAATGGGATTGGCCGATGATGCGTTCAATACTCAACCTTTATTAAAACTTGTCACTCAGATCATTTGCTCGCTTATTTTAGTTTACTCAGGAATTCATATTCGCTTGTTCGAGAACTTACTTCTGAATTACGGCTTAACCGTTTTCTGGATCATTGGAATGATGAACTCCTTTAATCTATTAGATAATATGGATGGTATCACAGGAATCATTACGGTGGTAATATCGGGTTTATTTATAGCTGTATCTGTGTCGTTAAAGAGCACTAATTCTTACATAACTATTTTTAGTATTTGTCTACTTGGATCAGTGGTTGGTTTTTTAGTTTATAATTTTCATCCATCAAAAATGTATATGGGCGATTCGGGTAGTCAGTTCATTGGATTTTTCCTGGCCGCTATTGGTATAGAGGTATGTTGGAATAATGGTTTACCGTTTGGATTGTATCATGGCGAATTAGAGAATATCTCGCTTGTACTTTTAGTATTTCTTTTACCAATTGTTGATACGACAACCGTTTTTATTAATCGTATCGCACGAGGAAACTCACCGTTCATTGGTGGTAAAGATCACACCACACATCACCTATTCTTTAGAGGTATCACCGAAAAAAAAATTGCTTTGCTATACCTCCTGATCTCATTAATAGCCTGTGTTATAGCCTATAACCTTATTTTTAGTTTTACTTATAACTTGTTGTATCTTGCACTTATTTTTATTGCTGTAGTGTTTTTATTTTTGTATCTTAATACTATCATAAAGAAAAGAACTTGAGTGTTTTTTATGCCATAAAGAATAATACTCTCAAGATCGTATTGTTCCTCACGATCTTCCTGCTCTTCTATTTTCTCGAGATCACCTTCCTCAAAAGCCCTAACCGAACAGACGTGGCCTATGAGAACAATAACTTCAAAGTATTTGGTCTCAACATTCCTTCTAACCTTAGATTTTGCAATGAACCTATTCCGGTGGATAATTATGAAATAAGAACTAACCTCGAAGGTGAATTTTTTACCAATAAATACTGGAAAAACAACTCTGCTATTCTCTTCAATAAAGTGGCAAAATGGTTCCCTTATATTGAACCTATTTTAAAGCAAGAAGGCGTTCCCGATGATATTAAATACATTGCCGTTATCGAAAGTCACCTTTCTAATCAGATTTCTCCTGCGGGAGCCGTTGGTTTTTGGCAATTGATGCCTTCGGCTGCTCGAAGTTATGGACTCATTGTAAACGATGAAGTTGATGAACGCCTCGATGTAGAAAAATCAACACACGCTGCCTGTAAATTTTTTAAGGACGCTCATAAACGCTTTAATAACTGGACGCTTTCTGCCGCAGCCTATAATTTAGGAATGGGTGGAATTGAGCGCGCGCTGAAGACACAAAAAACCAACAACTATTACGATCTTTTACTTAACCAGCAAACTGGGGAGTTTGTATACAGGCTCATGGCCTACAAAACACTTTTATCAAGCCCCACTCACTTTGGAATTAAGCGCAGCAAAATTAATTATTATTCTAAAATTCCGGTAAAGGTTGTTAACGTTGATTCGAGTATTACGGATCTGACATATTTAGCAAAATATTTAAAATGCAATAAAACCCAGATAAAATTATTGAATCCATGGCTTGTAAAAGGCACGCTTCATAATCCGGATGGACAGGTTTACAAATTCAAGATCCCAAAGAATTTGAAAAAGGATTATTCTATGTATTACCTCGATCTTATCTCTGAAGATGGTTATATGTACGATAGAGAAGAGCCTGAATCTATTGAGTTGCCAAAAGCCGATTCGGTGGCACCAAAGAGTAATTAATAAAAACTTGAAGTACTCCCCCTTTTTTTTAACCACGAAAGGCACAAAAAATATTCACGAAAGACACGAAATATATTTTGTGCTTTTCGTGTAAATCCCGATAGCTATCGGGATTCGTGCTTTTCGTGGTTAAGAAACCCTATTTCTTGTCATAATTTAAAGATTTTATCACATAAAGATTCTGTAAATTTGTGTTGATATTTTTGATATGCCAAAACCGGAATTTGAAACAGAATTAAGAGAAGAAGAGGAATTGTTCGATGATGAAGTGATCGAGGTGATAGGCGCGCGCGCTAATAATTTAAAAGATCTTTCATTAACTATTCCACGAAATAAATTGGTTTGCATTACCGGTTTAAGCGGAAGTGGAAAGTCATCATTGGCATTTGATACCATTTATGCGGAAGGACAAAGACGTTATATTGAAAGTTTTTCTTCTTATGCTCGCCAATTTTTAGGAACACTCGAAAGACCAGATGTAGATAAGATCACGGGATTGAGTCCTGTAATTTCCATTGAGCAAAAAACCGTAAATAAAAATCCTCGCTCAACGGTTGGAACCATCACCGAGATCTACGATTTTATTCGTTTATTATTTGCCCGCGCCGGAGAAGGTTATTCGTATGTTACCGGCGAAAAAATGGTGAGGTATAGCGACGATCAAATTGTTGATCTTATTTTAGAAGAGTATAAAGCTAAACATATTTTATTATTAGCGCCTATTGTAAAAGGCCGCAAAGGCCATTACCGCGAATTATTTGAAGATGTTCGAAAAAAGGGATTCACAAAAATTCGAGTAGATGGAGTGGTAATGGATATTGTATCCAAAATGCAGGTAGATCGTTACAAAATTCATGATATTGAATTGGTGATCGATCGCTTGGAAATTACAAAAGATATTCGCGCACGCTTGTATCAATCTTTACAAACTGCCATGAAACAAGGTAAAGGAACTATTATGGTTCAAGAAGCTGATCTTTCTGAAAAAAAGAAAGCAACTAAAACATCAAAACCCCTTGTTTCAAAAGTGCGTTTTTTTAGTCGTTCTTTAATGTGTCCTAGTTCAGGAATTTCATACGACGAACCTGCTCCAAATTCTTTTTCATTTAATTCACCATATGGTGCTTGTTCAAAGTGCAATGGTTTAGGTGAAGTTTCGGAGATCGACATTAAAAAAATTGTCCCAAACGCCAAACTCTCTATTAAAAAAGGAGCTATTGCACCTATTGGTCCGTTTAAAAAGAATTGGATCTTCACGCAAATGGAGGCTATAGGCAAACGTTTTGATTTTGATCTCGACATGCCCTTTGAAGAATTATCGGAAGAAGCAGTTGGTGTTTTATTATATGGAACAGAAGAATTGATCCATGTTGTTACTGATACCGGTGAATATAATTCAACCTTTGAAGGCATAGCAAATTTTATTTCCAAACAGGCCGATGAGGATGATAGTCCTGCCATTTCACGTTGGGTAGAGGGTTTTACCAATAAAGTAAAATGTACGCAGTGCGATGGAACACGATTAAAAAAGGAAGCACTTTATTTTAAGATCGCCGATAAAAATATTGCTGAGCTTTCTAACATGGACATTGTTTTTTTAGCAGAGTGGTTTGGGGATGTAGAAAAGAAATTGGGTAAGCAGCAAAACGTTATTGCCAAAGAGGTTTTAAAAGAAATTAGAGTGCGAATAGGTTTTTTATTAGAAGTTGGTTTAAGTTACGTAACACTTAACCGTTCTTCGCGAAGTTTGAGTGGAGGAGAAGCACAACGTATTCGCTTAGCAACGCAAATTGGATCACAATTAGTAGGCGTGTTATATATTTTGGATGAACCAAGTATTGGTTTGCATCAACGTGATAATGCGCGATTGATAACGGCACTCAAAAATTTACGCGATATTGGTAATTCTATCATTGTTGTTGAGCACGATAAGGACATGATCGTTGAAAGCGATTATGTGATCGATATTGGCCCGGGCGCCGGAGTTCACGGAGGAAGATTAGTGGCAGCTGCTACACCAAAAGATATGCTTAAGCTAAATACAATTACCGCGCAATACATTAATGGTAAAAAGGAAATAGCTATTCCAAAGCAACGTCGCAAAGGCAATGGCAAAAAAATAAGTTTAAAAAATGCTACAGGAAATAATTTAAAAAATGTTTCGTTAGATATTCCTCTTGGTAATTTTGTAGTTGTAACGGGTGTTAGTGGAAGCGGAAAAAGCACATTGATCAATGAAACTTTGTATCCAATTCTCTCAGCTCATTTTTATAATTCAGAAAAGAAACCCCTTCCATATAAATCAATTACCGGAATTGATAATATTGATAAGATAATTGATATCGATCAAAGTCCGATCGGAAGAACTCCGCGTAGTAATCCAGCTACATACACAAAAGTATTTGATGAGATCCGACGTTTGTTTGCCGAAATTCCGGAAGCAAAAATAAGAGGTTATCAGCCCGGAAGATTTTCATTTAATGTAAAAGGCGGACGATGTGAAGCATGCGGGGGTGCCGGAATAAAAACGATTGAGATGAACTTTTTACCAAATGTTTATGTGAATTGTGATGATTGTAATTCAAAGCGTTATAATCGTGAAACTTTGGAAGTACGATACAAGGGAAAATCGATCAGTGATGTATTGAACATGACCATCGAGCAATCCTGCGAATTCTTTCAACATATCCCTTCTATTTTTCGGCATTTAAAAACATTGAATGATGTTGGATTAGGGTATATTACGTTAGGGCAACAAGCCACAACCTTAAGTGGAGGTGAAGCACAGCGTGTAAAATTAGCCACCGAATTAAGTAAAAAGGATACGGGAAATACATTCTATATTTTGGATGAACCAACAACTGGTTTACACTTTGAGGATATTCGTATTTTATTGGATGTATTGAATCGTTTAGTAGAAAGCGGCAATACAGTTTTAGTGATCGAACATAATATGGACATCATAAAAATGGCCGATTGGATCGTGGATCTTGGGCCGGAGGGCGGTAAAAATGGCGGGCAAATATTATTTCAAGGAACTCCCGAACAGTTCATCAAAGAAAAAAACAACAACACTGCATTCTATTTAAAAAAGGAATTCAAAGGCTCCTAAATCGTAATAATCCACAAAAACTACCTCGGTTTTGTTGATATCTAGCCCTGAAACCCGCGTCAAAAGCCATTTATTTATGCTTTCTTGCAGGATACAATTGCTTTTTGTATTTTTATTAGATTGAAGAAACTTGTACTAATATTAACATTCTTGTTTATTACCGGCCTAATTACCGAGGTTTATTCGCAGTCGGGGGGTAGAAAACGCGAACATCGCAACCAACGCCGTGGCAGTTCTAAATTTAGAAATGGAAAAAGTGCGGGTAATGCCGATGCTTTTGCCAGAGGCGGAAAACGCGGTAAAAGTCGTAAAACAGGGGCTTGGGTCTATAGACCAACGCCTAGCTCTAAAAAAATGAATAAAGAGCAACGTTTCATTTTTACGCGCTATAGAACCAAAGGGAAAAAACAAAGAGATGGTATTCTTACCAAACAAAATAGCGACCGATCGCACAGAAGGGTAAGAGGAAATAAAGTATTTCACAAACGTAAATTCTAAACAACATAGATCCCCCGCTAATCGGGGGATTTTTATTTTACAGCCTGTTAGGTTCACTGGATTGTTTGTAGATTTAGTGCCTTTCGTGCAAAAATTTAGTGCCTTTCGTGGTTAAAAGCCTCTTCAAAAATCTTATTTTTACTCTTTCAAATTATGAATGTATTAATATTAGGATCTGGTGGACGTGAACATGCATTCGCATGGAAAATAGCTCAAAGTAAACGCCTTGAGAATTTATATATAGCGCCCGGAAATGCAGGAACTGCTTTGTGCGGAACCAACGTAAATATTGGCGTTAACGATTTTGAAGGGATCAAAAAATTGGTATGGGAAAAAGGCATAGATCTTGTGTTGGTTGGCCCGGAAGATCCTTTGGTAAATGGTATTCACGATTTCTTTTTAAATGATGAGGTTTTGAAGGATGTTGCCGTAATTGGCCCTAAAAAAGATGGCGCTTTAATAGAAGGAAGTAAGGATTTTAGCAAACGCTTAATGGAGAAGTATAAAATTCCTACTGCGCGTTATAAAAGTTTTACCAAAGCAAATTTAGAAGAAGGCTACAAATTTTTGGAAACACTTAAAGCGCCTTATGTATTAAAAGCAGACGGCTTAGCTGCAGGTAAAGGCGTTTTAATATTAAGCGAAATTGCTGAAGCAAAATCAGAGCTTAAAAATATGTTGATGGATGCCAAATTTGGTAATGCAAGCGCAACAGTTGTGATAGAAGAATTTTTACATGGCATAGAATTGTCGGTATTTGTTTTAACCGATGGAAAGAGTTACAAAATATTGCCTGCGGCAAAAGACTATAAGCGCATTGGTGAGGGAGATACCGGTTTAAATACTGGTGGTATGGGCGCTGTAAGCCCCGTGCCATTTGCAGATACTGCTTTTATTAAAAAGGTGGAGGAGAAAGTTGTTATTCCAACTATTAATGGACTAAGAAGCGAAGGAATCGACTACCGTGGTTTTGTTTTTGTTGGATTAATGAATTGCAATGGCGAACCTTATGTGATCGAATACAATTGCCGCATGGGCGATCCGGAAACGGAAGTTGTAATTCCACGAATTAAATCTGATCTGTTAGATCTATTAGAAGGTGTTGCAAAACAAAATCTGAACGAAAAGAGTTTTGACGTGATTAACGAAATTGCCACTACGGTTGTATTGGTAAGTGGGGGATATCCCGAAGATTACGAGAAAGGAAAATTGGTAAAAGGATTGGATTCCATAAAGGAATCTCAAGTGTTTCACTCAGGAACGCAATTAAAAGGCGAAGATGTACTAACAAACGGCGGACGCGTGTTTGCTGTTACTTCATTCAGTAATAATATCAAAGGGGCAGTTGACAAAAGCATGAAAGCTGCTCAGCAAGTTCAATACGACGGTAAATATTATCGTAAAGATATTGGACTTGATCTTATCAACTGGGGATCCTGAAATACATTTTAAGAGGCAGAAACCGCAAAGCGTTCTACGAACTATGCAAAGTTTTACGCAAAGATCGCAAAATTAAATTAACAGCAGAAAGAAGAAGGCTAAGAAGCTGCGCTTACGCTAAGAGTGCAAAATAACTTTACAGTTCTTTGCGAAACCAAAGGTCTTTGTCTTCTTTTAATGAATGGCTGCCGTTAGGCAGGCTTAGCGCTCTTTGCGTCTTCTTTGCGAAATGCCATTGGCATCTTTGCGGTTTCTGCCTCTGGAACATTGATCATAAACTCCCCTCAGGTTTATACACGAGTTTTATTTGAGGGAAAAGTTCAGTTTCTAGTTCTTTAAAGAATTCCCTGTAATATTGCCCTTCTTTTTTTAGTGCCCGGATAAATTCGTAGAAAACTTGTTTTTCCATCATGCAATTGCAAAGGTTCTTACTGCAAAGTTCAATTAAGATCAATAGCTGACTGCAAGAAGCATTCACAGGAATAGATTTAATAGTAAGTTGTTTGATCTCGTTGCTTAGATCGTAAATACTGTAAACTGCTTTTTTTATCGAATCGCAACTCAAGGTATAATTACCAAGTTTAATAAAACTAGTTGTTTCCATGATGTGTGTTTTACATGGTAAAGTTCGTGTGTTCATAAGGATAAATATAACGGTAATATGTAGGGGAGCTTGCGAAAACGATGCTAATTACTTCGATGGTCATGGAAGTGTCATGATAAATTTAATTTTAGTAATTACTACTTATTCAGTATTTTTTAATTGCATTAAATGCAAGAAAACATTCCTCAAATAGAGCAACGAAAAAATAATTTAACATGATTTAAAAATCGTGACCTTTTTATTTTACAGCCGGAGCATTTGCTTCTCGGTACGAAAGAATGAATTTGCTTAATTTTTCCTTTTGAATATCGGTAAGTTTTGCCTTGGGCGACATGTCATCGATCTCATGCTTCCATTTTTTTTCACTGAATTTTGTGATCGTAAAATTTTTATGACACTCTGTACATTGATTCTTGTATATGGCTTGCCCTTCTTTTAATTCATTTAATGTTGTTGTAGGCCATGTTTTTTGTGCAACTGTAAGTTCTTTTTCGCTTGGTTCGGTTGCAACTACACTCTTTGTGGTTTTACATTGAACTAAAACAATAAGAGATACAAATAAAAGTATATGTTTCATAGGAGATTATTTTTTTGGTTTTAAAAATGCATTTAAAGATTCCCAATAGTCTTTGTTGTCAGGATTGTTTTTCCAAAGTGCTCTTGAGCCGTGTTTGCCTTCTTTAGTGGGTTGAAAAAAGGTGATGTTCTTTTTGTCGAGACCTTTAAATAATTTTTCAGTTTCAGTGATCTCTTCTTTGGAACAGGTGATCCAAACAGGAATGTCTAATTTTTTGATACTTTCACGAATGATAGTGGTGTCTTTAAAATATTCACCCGGACTAAACGATACAACCGCTTCTACTTTGTCTTTTTCCGCGGCTGCTACTTTTAATACCAGTGCAGATGAGTAAGAGCTTCCCATGAGCGTTATTTTTTTTCCGTACTTTCCAAATAGATATTGCACCGCAGCTATAACATCAGTTTCTGCATCTTCATAGTCACAAGGAAGTCCCATGTTTTTGGCATGCTCAGCTGTTTTATTCACATCATCATTTACTCTATCGCCCGAGCGTTGATCAATAGCAAGGCAGGTATATCCAAGTTTATTGAATTTGGGAGCTGTTTCTATATATTCTCCTTTACTATAACGCGCTTGGTGGCAAAGTATCATCATTTTAGTTTCGGCCGCATCGCTATAATAAAATTTAGCGTGTACCAATACACCATCGGGGGTTGGAAAGATCTCGTCTTTTTGCGCTTTCGAAAAGAGACAAATTGTAATTAAAAAAATAATAAAATAGGCCTTCATTATTTACTTAAATATAAATTCCGTTCACTGTATATGTTTTGAAAATATTCATCATTAAGATCATCAATAAAATAAATTGCTTCTCCTGTTGATTTCATCTCAGGACCTAATTCTTTTTGTACATCGGGGAATTTCTCATAACTGAATACCGGTATTTTTATTGCATAGCCCTTTTTCTTTGGTGCGAATTTAAAATCCTTCACTTTGGCACCTAACATTACTTTGGTTGCGTAATTTACATAAGGCTCGTCATAAGCTTTTGCAATAAATGGAACCGTACGACTTGCGCGAGGATTTGCTTCAATAATATACACAATACCATCTTTTACGGCGAATTGTATATTGATCAATCCAACGGTTTTTAAAGCAACTGCAATGGTGCGTGTATGTTGTTCAATTTGTTTTAAAACATCATCGCTTAAGTCGAATGTGGGAAGTACTGCGTAACTATCTCCGCTGTGAATTCCTGCCGGCTCAATATGCTCCATAATGCCAATGATGTAAACATCTTTTCCATCGCAAATGGCATCGGCCTCTGCTTCAATGGCCCCTTCTAAAAAATGATCCAACAAAACTTTATTGTCGGGCAGATCATTCAATAACTTCACAACGTGTTGTTCTAATTCCTCTTCGTTGATAACGATCTTCATGCTTTGTCCGCCTAAGACATAACTCGGACGTACCAATAGCGGGAAACCTAATTCTTTTGATAAAGCAATTGCTTCTTCGCTATCTTGTATCACCCCAAATTTTGGATACGGAATATTATTTTCTTTAAGGAGTGTAGAAAAACTTCCTCGATCTTCTGCAAGATCTAAGGATTTGAAATCGGTGCCAATTATCTTAATACCGTAACGATCTAATTTTTCGGCAAGTTTTAAAGCCGTTTGTCCACCCAATTGTACAATTACACCTTCAGGTTTTTCATGCTGAATGATATCGTAAATATGTTCCCAGAACACCGGTTCAAAATATAATTTATCGGCCGTAGAAAAATCAGTAGAAACTGTTTCAGGATTACAATTGATCATGATAGTTTCGTAACCCAATTCTTTTGCAGCTAAAACTCCGTGTACACAACTATAATCAAATTCAATTCCTTGCCCAATACGGTTAGGACCACTTCCTAAGATCACCACTTTTTTCTTATCGCTGCGAACGCTTTCGTTCTCATCTTCAAAAGTAGAGTAGTAGTAAGGTGTTTTTGCTTCAAATTCGGCTGCGCACGTATCCACTAATTTGTAAACGCGCTTAATGCCCATTTCGTTGCGTTTATTGTAAACCGCACTTTCTAAGCAATCTAATAAATGTGCAATTTGTCTATCGGCATAACCTTTTTGTTTTGCTTCGTACAACAGATCTTTTGAAAGCGTTTCAATTTTATAATTTGAAATTTCATTCTCCAGCGCGATCATTTCTTCGATCTGAGTTAAGAACCACATATCAACTCGTGTGAGTTTTTGAATGGTTTTGATAGAGATCCCTAATTTCATGGCATCGTAGATCATAAATAAACGATTCCAGCTTGGTTTTTCCAATGCGCGAAGTAATTCTTTTTGATCTGTGATCTCTTTTCCATCCGCACCTAATCCATTACGTTTTATTTCTAAACTCTGACACGCTTTTTGTAATGCTTCTTGAAAACTACGTCCAATTGCCATTACTTCTCCAACCGATTTCATTTGAAAACCTAATTCACGATTACAGCCTTTAAATTTATCAAAGTTCCAACGTGGAATTTTTACGATCACGTAATCTAAGGTTGGTTCAAAATAAGCGGAAGTAGACTTTGTAATTTGATTGATCAATTCATCTAAATGATAACCAATGGCCAATTTACTGGCAATACGCGCAATTGGATAACCTGTAGCTTTACTTGCTAAAGCTGATGAACGCGAAACGCGTGGATTAATTTCAATGGCAATGATATCTTCTTTGTCATCATTACTTACTGCAAACTGCACATTACAACCTCCTGCAAAATTTCCAATACTGCGCATCATCATAATGGCCATGGTACGCATTTTTTGGTAAGTTGTATCGCTTAAGGTCATCGCTGGCGCAACAGTAATGCTATCCCCTGTGTGAACGCCCATGGGGTCAAAGTTCTCTATCGAACAAATGATGGCAACGTTATCGTTCTTATCGCGTAATAATTCTAATTCGTATTCTTTCCAGCCTAATACTGCTTTATCAATTAATACTTCGTGAATTGGAGAAGTTTGTAAACCGCGATTAAGCAAGGTGTCAAATTGTTCTTTTTCGTAAACTACCGAGCCACCGCTTCCGCCTAAAGTAAATGAAGGGCGAATAACCAAAGGAAAACCAAATTCTTGCGCAATAGATTTTCCTTCCAAAAATGATTTGGCAATTTTACTGGGCGCCATCGGAACCCCAATTTCTTCCATGCGCATACGAAACAGATCACGATCTTCGGTAACTTTTATGGCTTGTGTATCTACACCGATCATGCGCACATTATGTTTTTTCCAAATGCCAAGGTCTTCGCATTTCATGGCGAGATTTAAAGCAGTTTGTCCGCCCATGGTTGGAAGCACCGCATCAATTTTGCGCTCGCCTAATATTTGAATAATGGATTTTACATCCAAAGGCAAAAGATAAATATGATCGGCTGTAACTTTATCCGTCATAATGGTAGCAGGATTGCTATTGATCAAAGTAACTTCTACGCCTTCTTCGCGTAAACTTTTGGCGGCTTGTGAACCTGCGTAATCAAATTCGCAGGCTTGACCGATGATAATTGGACCTGAACCGATAATTAGAACTGACTTTATGGATGTGTCTTTGGGCATAGTAAAAAAATCTCTTAAAATGGTGATTTACCAATGAGATAAACCGTGTAAAGATACATTTAAGAGGGGGTTTAAAAAAAGAAGATATTGACAAGGAAGTAACAACGCGGGAGCTCTTTGGCTGTAGGCTTTTAGAGGCATTTAACCATAGAGGCTCACGGAGGTTCATAGAGAATTTTTGGAATTGTTGTAAAAGCTGGCAATCAATATTTGTTTTAAAGGCGTTTAACCATAGAGGCTCACGGAGGTCTCACGGAGGTTCATAGAGATTTTTTTGGAATTGCTATAAAAGCTGGCAATCAATCTTTGTTTTTGGTTATAATTTTGATCCATGACAGAAGATGAATTAACAGCGCGGATTATTGGAAGCGCAATGGAAGTGCACAGTACTTTGGGACCGGGACTATTAGAAAGTTCCTATAAGGAATGTCTTTTTTATAACCTAAGAGATGAAGGTTTTGAAGTTGAAAAGGAGAAAGCAATGCCTTTGGTATTTAAGCAGGTAAAACTCGATTGCGGATATCGTATTGATCTGCTCGTAAATAACAGAGTTGTTATAGAATTAAAAAGTGTGGAAGCAATAAATGATGTTCATATCGCTCAGACTTTAACCTATATGAAACTGGGAAATTTTCATCGCGGCCTACTTATTAATTTTAATGTAAAAAGACTAAAGTATGGGATCAAGAGCTTGGTTAACGGGTATGAACCCTCATTGTAACTCACCTCTATGAACCTCTATGAGACCTCTATGTTTCTCCGTGGTTAAAAAGGAGGGGGTTATTTCACCTTAAATTCCATCAACTCTTTCCTATAATACCTCTGAAATGGAAACTTAATATAACTAACAATATACTCAAACTCATTCGTTCCTTTTTCTTTGATCAGTTTTATTAACTGCGCTTTATCTTTTGCATTTATCTTCTCCAGATCCAAACAAAAAGCAACATAAAAACTCAATTTATCAAAACCTGATCTTTCTTCTTTTTTTAGTTTAGAATACACCAATCCTAATTTTGTTTTCAAAATTTGTTTTGCTTTTTCTTCAGCAGTCTTTCGTTCGCCCTTAAATTGTTTAGCAATAGCATGGGTAATAAAATAACTGATCTGCGAAGGAGAAATACTCGGTTTATCAGTTCCAAAATTTACACTAAGATTTGAATTTGTAAATTGCTTTAAAACTTCAATGGACGAACGATAGCCTTTAGTAGTTGTTATTTTTTGATGCTCCGTTTCCGAAAGCGTATTTAATTTTGGATCCACCGGCCTAAAACCAAAGCGATGATAGAACCAAAATGCGCCCGACTTTAAACCTTCGGGATTATTTTTACCAAATTGATAAGGCTCCACTTCAAATTGTTCGGCACCAAAGGCCTGTCGGTAGGTGCGAAGTAATTGCGCAAATACAAAGGCGGATTCGCCGCCTCTGAAAGCTTCAAAAATATTTATTCCAATAAGCGAACGTTTTCCAAACAACCAAGCTCCGCCGTAACTCATTGGGTAACCGTTTTTAAACATCATAAAACCAATATAGCTTTCCATGGGCAAGCGCCATTGGGCATCTATACTGAAAAGAGCAATGCTTAAACCGTGTTCCAGATCAAAAACTTTTATGCCTTCAGGTTTTCCGTAACTTATAGGGTCCGTTTCGCGGTGAAGTAAAGCCAAAGCAATGCGAGAAGCAGATAAAACTTCTTCTTTTTGAGTGGCACTTAATTTTTTCTCTTTCGGGAGTTTGGTATTGATAAGTTGATGTTCGTTGAATTTTTTTAGAATGCCGTTGGAGTGAAAATAGCGTGATGAAATACTAACACTTCCAAAACTTCTTGAGAATTTAGGATCACAAGGTGTAATGCTGGTGTATAATTTAGTGCTCTCAAATAATTGTTCTTTCAATTGATCGTTCAAAGGCAATTCATTTACCTTAGTTATATACCATTTTAAAATATCTTTTTTCTTTTTAAAACCACTTGCTTTTTCCAGCCATTTGAGTTTACTAAGTTTTTCATCGCTTATCATCTCAAATTCCATG
>JAGPDW010000028.1:0-22167 GCA_018057345.1 Bacteroidia bacterium
ACTTTTTGTCCTTTGGCATAATATGCATCGTAATATCCTGCGCTTAATACAAATGTTCCAAGCATGATCCTTCGCTGTACTTCTTTTCCAAAACCTTCGCTGCGCGATTTTTTGTAAGTACTTACAAGATCAGTTGCATTTTTACTTCTGTATCCAAAATGCATGCCATCAAAGCGCGATAAGTTTGAACTTGCTTCTGCAGTAGTTAAAACATAATACACAGGAACCAGATGATCCAAATACGGGAAGCTTACTTCTTCAACGGTATATCCTTCTTTTTTTAATTGCTCAATTTTATTGATCACACAAGCTTTTACTTCCGGATCAAGTCCTTCGGCAAACACACATTCTTTTATATACGCTAATTTGTATTTTTTATTTGTCGCTAATTTCTCGCTGTAATTCTCAACCGGTTTTTGCGAAGCAGTACTATCATACGCATCATTTCCTGCAATTACTTCTAATACCAAAGCATTATCAGCAACTGTTTTTGTAATTGGCCCAATTTGATCAAACGATGATGCGTACGCTATCAATCCCCAACGCGAAACGCGTCCATACGTTGGCTTGCTTCCTACAGTTCCGGTAAATGATGCAGGTTGACGAATAGATCCACCCGTATCTGAGCCTAAAGCAATATGACAAAAATTTGCAGCTACTGCAGCAGCTGATCCTCCTGATGAACCACCGGGAACCGTTTTTTCGTTTAATGGATTGAGTACATTTCCGTAAGCAGAATTTTCGTTGCTGCTTCCCATGGCAAATTCATCATTATTACATCTGCCAATGATGATCGCATCTTCTGCTAATAATTTTTCTACAACGGTAGAAGAGTATAAGGATTCAAATCCTTCTAAAATTTTTGAAGAAGCAGAAACTTTATGTCCTTTGTAACAGATATTATCTTTCAATCCAACAATAACTCCGGCAAGCTTTCCGCCCTTTCCTTGTTTAATTTTTTCGTCAACTAACTTTGCTTGTTGCAATGCCGAATCTTTGAATACTTCCAAAAAAACATTCAGGTTCTTGCGCTTTTCAATTTCTGAAAACGACTGCTCTACTAATTGAACAGCATTTGTCTTCCCCGCTTTTAGATCGGCCTGTAATTGTTTGATGTTAGTGAATTGATACACAAATAGGATCTGATATGAACAATAAAAGCGTTACTCCATTCAGAATAACGCTTAAATATAATTCGGTTTAAATTATTTTTTTTCTATTTCAGTACTAGAACCTTCGCCTTTGCTAGCGTCTTTAAAGTCTTTAATACCGCGTCCTAAACCTTTCATTAATTCCGGGATTTTTTTACCGCCGAACATTAATAAAACGATCACTAGGATAATGATGATCTCAGGGGCTCCAAGTCCGCCTAAAATGCCTAAAATAAATGCAGGTGCCATGTTTCGTAAATTTTGATGCATAAAGGTACTCATTTTCTTGTTAAAACGGCCATTTTATCCGTATTTTGTCACTAAAAGAAGCAAATGAAGCAAGTTTTAGCAGTGTTGGCGGGCCTTGTAGTAGGCGTTTTGGTCATTTTTTTGGCCCAGGCCGTTGAGATGGCTATTTTTCCTCCACCTGTTAATTTTAACCCAAACGATCCCGAGCAGGTTAAACAGTTCATGCAAAATGCGCCTCCATTATCACTTGTTTTAGTTCTTATTGGTTATTTTTTGGGCGCTTTTGTTGGCGGTTTAGTTGCAACCAATATCATCAAAGGAATAACATGGATGCCTTCACTATTGGTTGGAACGGTATTAACTGTATTAGGACTAATTAATTTATTAGCTATGCCTCATCCTATTTGGTTCACCGTTTTTGGTTTAGTTGTTTATTTTGCAGGATCTTTTATCGCATTTTTAGTGTACACCAAATTCAAAAAGAATGATCAAAAAAGTTGAGCACATAGGTATTGCCGTAAAGGATCTTAAAAATTCAAACGCATTGTTCGCCAAATTATTTGGCAAAGAGCATTATAAAATTGAAGCCGTTGAAAGCGAAGGTGTAAGTACCTCTTTTTTTATGTTGGGCGAAACCAAAATTGAATTAGTACAGGCCACCACCGAAAATAGTGCCATTACAAAATTTATTGAGAAAAAGGGAGAAGGCATACATCATATTGCTTACGAAGTGGATGATATTTATAAAGAAATAGAGCGCTTAAAAAAAGAGGGTTTTGAAATGATCAATGCTGAGCCTAAAGAAGGCGCCGATAATAAACTCATTTGTTTTTTACATCCTAAAAGCACCAATGGTGTTTTGGTGGAGCTTTGTCAGGAGAGAAAGTGATCTTTCGTTCCAATTAAATCACAATTGGTCGAGTATTCCTTTCTAAAATCGATTTTGTCTATATATTTAACTTAGATTTTTTTCTTGATATATCACTAAGTATTGTTGAATAAATTAATTTTAATTATGACCAGAAGGCTACTGTTTCTTTTCATATACACCCTGGGCTCTCTCGCATTCTTTGGTCAAAATCTCGATTCACTAAAACTCGTTTTAAAAAAGAGCAATGTTCATGATACCATGCGATTGAAAGCATTGATCGCTTTAATTAACGAATCTCCTTACGGCGAATTTGAACAATATGTTGAGCCATTGCGACTTGAGGCGAGCAAAATCATTTCGAAAAAATCGAAGAGCTCGCTTGCATTTGCGCAGAAGTCGATGGCTGTGTACTATGACACAAAAGCATTTCTTTGCAGAGAAAGATCCGAAGGGGCTATTGCCATTTTATATCTTGATTCTGCTATTGAACTTACAAAAGTAATGAAACGAGACGACCTTTTACCAAGGTTCTACGAAAACAAAGGGATGCTCTTGTCAGAAAGATCGGAATTATTGTTAGCATTGGAAATGTTTCAATTGGGTTTGACCCAGGCCGAAAAAAATAAAGACACTTTATCAATCATGAAACTTACAGCCAGCTTTGCGGTTGCATTTAAAAAATTAGGTCAATTCAAAGAGGCCTTACGTTTCGGATTTAAGTCACTTCGTTTGACAAAACTATTGGGGCACAAGCGACACGAAATAGACAACTATAATATTCTTGGTTTTATATATTCGGAACAAGATCGTTTTGATTCAGCATACTTCTACTCGCTGCAAGCTTGTAATTTAGCAAGGGGGCTCAATGATGTTGAATTACTTCCAAATTCATTGAATAATGTTGGGTACGATCTGTTACAATTAGGTAGGTATGAGGAGGCTTTAAAATATTACAGTGAAAGTGCCACGTATATTGAAAAATATGGAAGGTCACCGCAACTTGCCAATTTACTCAACAATATTTCACGAACGTATTATAAACTTAAGAGGCTTCCGGAGGCCAAAAAACAAGGGGAGCGTGCTCTTGAAATTGCCACTGCCACTCACGATCGCGAAACTTTAAAAAACACCTATACGAACTTGAGTGACATTTATCGCGACCTGAAAGATTACAAACGATCTCTTCAAATGCTTGATCTTTACATTGCCTATCGCGACACGCTCACCGATATTGACATGCGAAAAGAAGCCACAAAAAAACAAATGAATTATATTTTTGAGAAAAAGCAATTGGCAGATAGTTTAAAAGTTGATGAGGACAAAAAGATAACCACATTACAACTCAAACAAGAAAAAAATCAACGATACGCACTGTACATTGGATTAAGTCTTGTTCTTGTATTTGCCGTTTTCATTTATAACCGTTTCAAGGTTACACAAAAACAAAAGAAGATCATCGAGATCCAAAAGGAAGAGGTAGAAAAACAAAAACATGTTGTGGAAGAACAAAAAAGTCTTATTGAAGAAAAACATAAAGAAATTACAGATAGTATCAATTACGCCGAACGTATTCAACGTAGTTTCATGGCTACTAAAGAACTATTAGATGCAAATCTTACAGAATATTTTGTGTTGTTCAGGCCAAAAGATGTAGTAAGCGGCGATTTCTATTGGGCCAGTAAAATGCACGATGGTCGTTTTATAGTTGCTACTGCCGATAGCACCGGACATGGAGTTCCAGGCGCTATTATGAGCTTACTAAATATCACAAGTATAGAAGGAGCCATTAAAGATGGTCACACCTCAGCAGCCGATATTCTTAACGAGACAAGGAAATCCATCATAGAGCGTTTAAAAAAGGATGGAAGCATTGATGGCGGAAAGGATGGGATGGATTGCAGTATATGTATATACGACATGCTAAACATGAAGATTCAGATAGCAGCTGCCAATAACCCGATCTGGATAGCTCGACAAAACAAAGAAAATGGCCTTTATGAAATGTTAGAGAACAAACCCGACAAAATGCCCGTTGGGAAACACGATAAGCAAGACAGTCCTTTTACCCAACATGATCTTGATCTAAAAAAAGGAGATATTGTATACACACTCACCGATGGATTTCCAGATCAATTTGGAGGACCGCTTGGGAAAAAATTTATGGGTAAGAAATTACGCGAGTTATTACTGACCAATGCGCATCTACCACTAGCGCAACAAAAAGAAATTTTCTTTAATTCATTTATAAATTGGGTTGGGGAGCTGGAACAAATTGACGATGTAACGTTAATAGGCATCAAGATCTAAGGGATTGCTCAGCTTAACCGAAAACAAATATATTTAACATCCTCACCTTTTTCCGTGAACAATTTTTCGTAGTACGTTTTTATCGCCGTTAATTCTTTTCTATCCTCAGGGCAATTCTTATAAAGATCGCTGGTATGCCAAATCAATTCATGTTCATTCTCCGCAATAACTTCCAAAGTATACTCATACAAACTTGTGCTATCTGTTTTTAAATGAATGATGCCATTTGGTTTTAATATCATTTTATAACGATCTAAAAATCGTTGGCAGGTAAGTCGCTTTCTTTCGCGCGGTTTTTGCGGCTGCGGATCAGGAAATGTGATCCAGATCTCATCCACTTCTGCCTCACCAAAACAATGTTCAATAAAATCAATACGTGTTCGTATAAAAGCAATATTGGTTAGCTTATTTTCTAAAGCAAAGTTAGCGCCGGTCCAAATGCGATTACCCTTTACATCAATGCCAACATAATTTTTATTTCTATTAGCCTGCCCTAAACCCACAGTATATTCTCCTCTACCACAACCAAGTTCTAAAATTAAAGGGTTCTCATTCTTAAAGAATTCCTCTCGCCACTTTCCCTTTATAGCAAAACCGTCCTTTATCTGTTCAAAAAAAAAGGAGAAGCAATTCTCAAAACGCTCTATATCTGCAAATTTTTGGAGTTTATTAGGCATTTCTTATCTGTTTTTACCGGTGGGCAAATATACACATTCAAGTTAAACCAATTCTTGGGTTAAAATAACATCATCCCTTATCAATTTCATTTTAACCTTAGAATGGTAAATACGGATCAAAATTTGTTAACTCAAAAAATAACTTGAGGCAAATTGAGCATCAGTATTATTTGTTATCTTTAAAGCTTAAATTATAGTACTCTATGAACTCTTTTAACAGAACTAAAATTGTTGCCACCATGGGCCCGGCTACCGACGATATTGTGGTACTTGAAGAAATGATAAACAACGGTTTAGATATTTGTCGCATCAATTTTTCGCACGGCGATTATAGTGCCGTTGAAAATACTATCAATAATATTCGTGCTTTAAACAAAAAGTTGAACAGGCATGTTGGAATTTTAGGCGATCTTCAAGGACCAAAGTTACGCATTGGGCTAATAAAAGATAAAGTAGTTCAGTTAGAAAATGGTAAGGACATAATTATAACCACTACAGAGCAAGAAGGCAATGCCAATAGAGTTTATATCACCTATCCAAATTTTCCAAAAGACGTTCAAGTAGGAGAGTTAGTTTTAATTGACGATGGAAAGATTCATTTAAAAGTTGTTTCTACCAATGGAAAAGATGAAGTAAGATGTACAGTTATAAGTGGCGGACCATTAAGTTCAAAAAAAGGAGTTAATCTTCCTAATACAAAAATATCCTTGCCGTGCTTAACAGTTAAAGATCTTCGTGATCTTGACTTCGCTTTGAGCCATGATTTTGATTGGATCGCTTTGTCGTTTGTGCGTAGCGTAACCGATGTGGTAGAATTAAAAGATATTATTAAACACACAGGCAAACGCGCGAAGGTGATCTCGAAGATAGAAAAGCCGGAAGCAATTCTTGAGATAGATAATATCATTGATGTATCGGATGGTATAATGGTAGCACGTGGTGATCTTGGAGTTGAATTACCTATGGAACAAGTTCCTATGTTACAAAAAATGCTGGTTGAAAAATGTGTGACCTACTCTAAGCCGGTTATTATTGCAACACAAATGATGGAAAGCATGATCACGAGTTTTACACCCACTCGCGCCGAAGTAAATGACGTTGCTAACGCGGTTATGGATGGTGCCGATGCAGTAATGTTAAGTGCTGAAACTTCTGTTGGAAAATATCCTACAAAGGTTATTGAGATCATGCGCAAAGTGATAGAGCAAGTAGAAAAAGTAGACACCATTTATTACCGCGAACATTTACCTCAATTAAAAACCATTACCTACATTACCGATAGCATTTGTTATAACGCAGTTACTTTGTGTCAACATTCAGATGCAAAAGCAATTATTAGTATGACCAATAGTGGTTATACTGCTTTTAAATTATCGAGTCATAGACCAAAAGCACATATTTTTATTTTTACCGATAACCGCCATTTACTTACTACTTTAAGTTTGGTATGGGGAGTACGTGGCTATTATTATGATAAATACGAAAGTACCGACGAGACCATCAACGATCTGAAAGATTTTATAAAGGCCCAGGGCTTTTTAAAAGTAGATGACCTTGTAGTGAACATTGCAAGTATGCCAATGAAAGAACGTGGACGTACGAATATGATGAAATTAAGTTATATCCAATAATGTGGCTCAAAGCTCCTAATATTAATTGCACACATGGTTTTTCCACTCGCGAAGGTGGAGTAAGTACCGGTTTATTCCAAGGTTTGAATTTGGGTGGCTCAGAGGATGATCCAAAAAACATTTTACAAAACAGAACATTAGCTCTTTCCGAACTTGGATTGAAACTCGACGATCTTTGTAATTTAAAACAAGTGCACGGAACAGATGTAAAAAATGCAATTATTGGTCAGCAAGAAGGTGATGCGCTTGTAACAAACGAACCCGGGTTAATTTTAGCTATAAGTGTTGCTGATTGTTTTCCTATTTTATTTTTTGACGAAGAAAATGTGGTGGTAGGTGCGGCGCATGCAGGTTGGCGAGGAACAGTTGGAAGAATAGTTGAAAAAACAATTGATGAAATGCTAAAGCTTGGCGCAGAAGTAGATCATATTAAAGTTGCCATTGGCCAAGGCATTTGTAAAACGCATTTTGAAGTTGGTCCTGAAGTTACCGAAGAGTTTCGTCAAGAAGGTTTTCCTGAACAATTTTTAGCCGATAATAAAATTGATCTGGCAGGATGCAATCGATTTGTTTTGTTGGATAATGGGATTGATAAAAGAAATATCTGGACAATGAACCGCTGCACCTTTGAACCCGAAATGTATAGTTACCGCCGCGACAAAGCAACTACGGGCCGCATGTGGGGTATTATTTCTCTCAAATAAAAAAGCCCCCACTTTCGCGGAGGCTTTATATAATAAAGTGTAATTCTTATTTCTTTTTGTCGGCCGGAGCAGCTTTTGCACCAGCAGCCGGAGTAGCTGTAGCAGCCGGAGTAGCTGCAGCACCCGCAGCTGGGGCAGTTGATGTGCCTGCAGCAGGAGTAGTTTCTTCGGCAACAACCGCACGAGTAACTTGTACACTCACTACAGTAATGTTATCAGGATGTAATATGGTAATTCCATCTAATTTAATATCACCCGCAGCAATTGCTTTACCAATAGTTAATTTCTCAATATTTAATTCAATGCGCTCAGGCAGTTTATTAATTAAACCTTTCACCTTCAACTTACGCATTTTGATATGTAGCTTTCCACCATCTTTAACACCTTCAGCCATTCCAATCGTTTTAACGGGTAAATGAACTGTTACTGGTTTACCATCTACAATTTGTAAAAAATCGGCATGGATCAATTTATCACTTACTTTGTGAAACTGAGATTCTTGTAATACTGTTTTGTAAGTTTTACCATCCAAATTGATCTCTACGATACTTGTTTCAGGTGTATAGATCACATCTTTAAATGCGCGTGTATCTGCATGGAAATGGATCTGCTCATTTCCACCATAAATTACACATGGTACGTGACCTTTTGCTCTAAGAGCATTAGCATCTACTTTTCCTACGTTCGCTCTAAGCGAACCGCTCAACGATACTGTTTTCATTTTGTTTTAATTTTTGTGAGTTAAGCTCTACGCCCGTTTCGTAGTTCTCAACTCGGTTATTTATTTTACGGGTTATACTATAAAGTTCGAGCTGATAGATTCGTAATTATGAACGCTGTTGATCACTTTCGCGAATAGATCGGCAATACTTAATACTTTTATTTTTTCACTTTCCTGACTTAAAGGAATAGTATCTGTAACAATTAATTCTTTCAATTTTGATTTAGCAATATTTTCATATGCCTTTCCTGATAATACAGGATGTGTACAAATTGCTCTTACACTTAATGCGCCTCTTTCCATCATCATATCGGCAGCTTTGCACAAAGTTCCGCCGGTATCTACTAGATCATCTACCAAGACAATATTTTTTCCTTCGATCTCACCAATTGCTGTCATGCTTTCTATCACATTTGCTTTGGCGCGTTGCTTGTAACAAATAACAAGATCAGCATTCAAATGTTTTGAATAAGCATTGGCACGTTTACTACCACCCATATCAGGCGCTGCTATAGCCAAATTACTTAAGTTAAGCGATTGTATATAGGGCATAAATACAGTTGAAGCATATAAATGATCAACGGGTACGTTAAAGAAACCTTGAATTTGATCGGCGTGAAGATCCATGGTCATAACACGAGTTGCCCCGGCTACAGCCAACATATCAGCTACTAATTTTGCGCCAATGGCCACACGTGGTTGATCTTTACGGTCCTGACGTGCATAACCAAAATAAGGAAGTACTGCAATGATATGGCGAGCGCTTGCGCGTTTTGCAGCATCGATCAACAATAACATTTCCATTAAATTATCAGCCGGTGGCATAGTGCTTTGAATGATAAATACGCTTTGCCCACGGATACTCTCTTCGTAAGATACTTGCAATTCACCATCGCTAAAGCGATAATGCTCCACTTTACCCAAATGCTGTCCGTATGCCTTAGCTATTTTTGTAGCCACTACATCCGATGCAATTCCTGAAAATAAACGAACCTCTGATTCCATGTTTTAAAAAAGGAGTGCAAATATAGTGATTTTGTGGGTTTTAGGCAATTTTTTTGGTCAAGTGCTAAAGAAAATATAGCTTTGTACCCCCTGTTAAGGCTCGTTTTTAACAGAAAATGCCCGGATGCGGTCCCGATAGCTATCGGGATGGTAGACGCGCATAAAAGAAGAAAGAAGAAATGCCCGGATGGCGGAATTGGTAGACGCGCTGGTCTCAAACACCAGTATCTTCACGGATATCTCGGTTCGACCCCGAGTTCGGGTACACAAGCGGAAAACCCTTGATAAAGTCTTATTTATCAGGGGTTTTTCGTTCGATAAAGTATCGTCAAGACACAAAACATTTTTTTTAAGACGTTGCTTGTTTGAGTCTGAAGCAGATGAATAGAAATCAGCATTTGAATTTTTATGAAATGATTGTACACTGCACAAATATTCAGTAATCTTACAACATATGAAACAATTATATGCATACCTTTTCTTGAATTTGACTGTTCTTTCGTTTGGACAGAGATCAAAAATCGACTCTCTTTCCCTGGATTATAAAATGACTAAATACGATACCTCAAAAGTCAATGATTTGAATTTATTAGCAAAGGAATATTTTAAGATCAGGAATCTTGATTCGGCTCTTTACTATGCTTCAATAGCTGACTCAATCAGTACAAAAATCAATTTTAAAAGAGGGAAGTGCGTGGCCTTGAATAACAAAGGTATTGTGTATTACTCAGCTGGTGATTACCCTAAATCGATCGGGTATCATTTTGAAGCCTTGAAATTAGGAACGGAAATAAACAGTCTTAAGGATATTGCGGGTTCTCATAACGGGATCGCAAACGTTTATAATTATCAAGGAGAGTTTGAAAAGTCACTTGAACAACATTTTAAAGCTTTGAGGATACGAGAGCAGATAAAAGATAGGAAAGAGATATCAAATTCACTTAACGGTATAGGCAATGTATATCAAAGCCAGGGCTTATATACAAAATCATTGGAGTACCATTTGAAATCCCTAAAGATAAAAGAAGAGATAAATGACGTGATGGGTCAGGTTTTTTCAAATACAAACATCGGAAATGTCTTCATCATGCAAGAACAGCCAGAGAAAGCACTTACATATTACAAGAAAGGGTTGGAGATATTTGGAAAGACACAAAATCCTGAAATTGAATCAACTATTTTAAATAACATAGGCATAGCATATAAAGATGTAGGGAAATATAAAGAAGCACTGGTATATTACGAAAGATCTTTGAATATTTATGAAAGAATAAATAGCAAGCTGGGGCTCACTCAATGCTTTTTAAATATTGGTGCTGCTTATGATAAAATCCCAAACGATGAGAAGGCATTATTTTATTTTCAGAAAGCCCTAATTGTTTCAAAAGAAATTGGAGATGAGTTTTCTATATCAACAGCAGAATCCAACATCGGACTTTCATATTTTAAATTAAACAAAATTCCAGAAGCGGAAAAATATCTATTAAGTGCATATAGCAAAGGGCTTGAGATAGGAGCAATGACAGTAGTAAGAGATGCTTCAAATACACTCAGGAACTTATATAGGAAGAAAGGTGATTTTAAAAAAGCACTTGAATTCCAGGATATGTATTTCAGTACACGTGATAGTCTGGTAAACGATGAGAATACGAAACAAAATTATCAAAGCGAAATAAATTATCAATTCGAGAAAAAAGCCGTAGCCGACAGCATTAAAGGAGCGGAGGAAAAGAAACTGGTAGCCGCTCAGTTGAAGCAAGAGAAAACCCAACGTACCGCATTGTATGGAGGGTTGATACTTTTATTAGTATTTGCCGGTTTTATGTACAACCGTTTCAGAATAACGAATAAGCAAAAGAAAATAATTGAAATTAAAGAGAGGGAAACTGCATTTCAAAAGGAAATAATAGAAGAAAAGCATAAGGAAATTACAGACAGCATTAATTATGCAGAGCGGATCCAAAGAAGCTTTCTAGCAACAAAAGAAACCTTAGATATAAATCTCAAAAATTATTTTGTATTATTTAAACCTAAAGATGTAGTTAGCGGAGATTTTTATTGGGCAAGCAAATTAAATAACGACAACTTTGCTTTAGTTACAGCCGATTCCACAGGTCACGGAGTACCAGGCGCTATTATGAGTTTGTTAAATATTACAAGCATAGAAAAAGCCATAGAAACTTTAACACAACCTTCTGAAATATTAAATGCCACTCGTAAAACGATTATTGCTCGCTTAAAGAAGGATGGCAGTGTTGACGGCGGTAAGGATGGAATGGACGCAAGTTTAATAATATTTGATTTTAAAAATAAATATTTAACTGTTTCTGCGGCAAATAATCCGGTTTGGGTTGTAAGAGGAACAGAAATTATTGAAATAAAACCCGATAAAATGCCAATTGGGAAACATGATAAAGATACTGTTTCATTTACTCAAACAGAAATAACCATACAAACTGGAGATGTAATTTATACTTTAACCGATGGTTTTCCGGATCAGTTTGGGGGGGAAAAAGGTAAAAAATACATGATTAAAAATTTACGGGAACTATTGGTAAGAAACTCTCATTTACCAATGCATGAACAAAAGCAATTACTCGAAAAAACTTTTGACGATTGGGCTGAGAATCTTGAACAAGTTGACGATGTAACTATAATTGGGGTAAAAATTTAATCAATTTAACCCTGTTGTTTTTTATCACTTTACCTTGAATTAAGAATTTGATCGTCTTTAACAGCTAACCAGATAAGTCCCAAATCCGAGCAAAATCCCTTGTATCTTCAAGGAGTTCGTTCATATTTGGTCTGGAAGGGGGTACAAAATCAGAAAGAGGGCGAAGGCGAAGTTTCTCTTCTGATTTTTCTTCATTCTAATTCTGTTTGTCACGCTATCTAAATAATATGTTCGAATTTCAAAATCCTGAAGTTTATAAAAATGCAAAGACCTTTCTTCTGGATTGTAAGAATCTTATTCTGAATAAGAAATTAGATAACTATGTAAAGGATCAAATTTGTTAGAAATAACATTTTTTTCAGGAATCATTAAAATAAGAAAGCCACTAAATAGTGGCTTTCTTATTTCATTCATAGAACTATACCTTTTTCAGCTCTCTGATCCGATCTCGTGTAAATTTTTCTTTGTCCTTTTTGATTTCTTTCACTATTGCTTTTCTATCTTCAGGCAGATCAAAATACTTGTTAGCCCATAAATTTATTTCAATCATAAGGGGCAACAGATCGATTCCTTTTTGTGTTAACTTATAAAGCACTTTTGCTTTACTATCCGGATGGTCTAATTTATCGATCACCCCATTTTCCTCCAAAGTTTGTAATCTGGAAGCCAAAATATTAGTGGCGATCTTTTCATCTGACTTTAAAAAATCGCCATATGTACACTCATTTTTAAACATTAAGTCTCTGATTATCAATAGAGACCATTTATCTCCCCATACGTCAAGCGAACAACTGATAGGGCACTCGGATCTTTTTTTTACTGGGCTCATAAAAATAGTTTTACTAATCACTTGCATATTGCAAGTTCTTTTATACATTTGTACTTGCAAAGTGCAAGCAAATTTACGAATTAATATTTAAACAAATGAAAGCATTTATAATAAATCGTTATGGCAATAATGAAAAGTTACAATTAACCAATGTAGCTGAACCCACAGTGGGGCAAAACGATGTATTGGTTGAAATTTACGCAAGCAGTATAAATTTATTAGATTCTAAGATCAAGGGCGGAGAATTTAAACTTTTTCTACCATACAAGCCCCCATTTACTTTAGGTCATGATGTGGCAGGAGTTATAGTAAAAATTGGAGCCGACGTGAAACAATTTAAAGTGGGCGACGATGTATATGCTCGCCCCACCGATCATCGTATTGGTACCTTTGCCGAATATATTTCAATGAATGAAAACGATGTGGCAATAAAACCAAAAGATCTTACCATGGAAGAAGCCGCTTCGATCCCATTAGTTGGATTAACAGCTTGGCAAGCATTGGTTGAAAAAGCTGATCTTAAAAAGGGACAAAAAGTTTTTATTCAAGCAGGTTCAGGAGGTGTTGGTACCTTCGCCATTCAATTGGCTAAACATTTAGGCGCAACTGTTGCAACAACAACAAGTACAGCTAATATTGATTTGGTAAAAAGTCTCGGAGCAGATATCGTGATTGATTACAAAAAAGAAGATTTTGAATTAAAATTGAAAGACTATGATGTGGTATTGAATAGTCAGGATTCAAAAACTTTAGAGAAATCTTTACGAGTATTAAAAACGGGAGGAAAACTTATTTCCATTTCCGGTCCACCTGACCCAAACTTCGGGGAAGAGATAAAAGCTCCATGGTTTCTAAAACTAATTTTCAAAATTATAAGTTCAAGTGTGAGGAAAAAGGCTAAACAGTTGAACGTGAATTTTTCTTTTCTGTTTATGAAAGCAAATGGAAATCAACTAAGTCAGATCACGAATCTTATTGACTCGGGCGTAATACGCCCTGTTGTGGATAAAGTATTTTCTTTTGATCAAACCAATGAAGCATTATCTTATGTTGAAACCGGAAGAGCAAAGGGGAAAGTAGTGATCAGGATTAAGTAGTTGCATTTTAAAAGGACGTTTGAGAAAAGAAGTTTCAATACCTTCTTCCGCATATCCTCTCCCACAAGTCAACAAAACTTTCTTTTATCTTCATGTTCTTTTCGTTGCCTTGTTCCATTCCCATTATTTCCTTGCCATCTTTTTGATAAAGTTTGTAATGGAAAATAAATGTTTTTTGCATTTCAGTTTCCTGCATGTTTGTTCTGCCAAATTTTACAGCATACATATTCAATGTATCGCCATTTGTTTCGGCAATTGTGTATGGATCGCCAAACCATCGGAGTATTTCCACATCTTTTTTGCTTTTACATTGTTGCATCAAGTGTTGATGACGCGGGTAGCTGTACCAGGTGATCGGATTTTGCTTGTGCAACAAACTAAATTCTCCAATAAAAATGTTGCTATCATTACTACCTACAGCATACCATAAAACATTATTAAGCATCGTAGGATTTGTCATATGAGCGGTAACCGGGATATTATTTTTTGCGATCGATTCCTTAACAAGATCTTCTGCTTGCGCTTTATTAAAAAAAGTAATTCCCAAATAAACACAACAATAAATTAAAGAAGCTTTTGCAAGCTTAGATCTTCGCCCTTCATTCTTTTTATGAAATACGGCGATCAAGATCATTAGTAACATTGGAAGTGTAAATAACAGATCAACAATGGCCAGTGTGTTTAACGAGTAATTTTCATTAGTAAAAGGCAGCAATAATTGTGTGCCGAAATTAGTGCACCAATCCAAAAGTGAATGACCCCATAAACACGCAAGCATAAATAACAACACCCGCTTAAATGAAACTTTTTGTTTAAACAATTTAACTAGCAGCCAAGCAATAGGTATAGCGTAAAGTGCTTCAATAAATAAAGAGTGTGTATGCGCTCTATGTTCGCACATATAAGCGCGCGGATCAGCTAATCCGGTGTAAAACAGATCAAAATCAGGTGCACTTTTCGCAATGGCACCCAATAACATTCCCCATCGTCCTATTTTCTTTCCAAGAAATGCTTCGCCAATTGCAGCGCCAATAACAATGTGTGATACCGAGTCCATTTACTTATACTTACTTCATTATTTATATAATACAAATATCCGAAAAAAAAGCCTCTCATTTCTGAGAGGCTTTTTCAATCCTTTAATTTTTGCGTTAATCCCCAAATATCTCCGAATCTGTTTTACACTCTGTGCATTTTGGATTTGGCCGTGGAGTTATCATTATCTCGAAAGGTTTAATAGCCTTTGTGCTTTTATCGTATTTCAATGTGATCTTTACTTCTGACTTTACAGTTACACCTGCTTTTACGGCAGGATTCCAAAGATCCATATTCTTAAGAGCAACCGTTACAAGTTCGTTCAACTGAGCATTAGCTCCATTTACCATTGCCTTTTTAATAGAGCCGTCAAAATTCAACGAAAGCTTTGCAATAGATGCCGAACCTTTTACAGAGCGGCGTTGTTTTTTACTCAACACGATCTGATCCTTAAAGAAATTGTTAAGGTCTTCCTCACCATATCCATAACAAGGAGGGCGACATGCTTTTTTATCTTTAGATACCTTTGGTTTTTTGTATCCTGCTCTTTTCGGTTTTATTTCAACTGCTACTGTTTCAACAGCACCTTCCACAGCGGTAGAAGTTTCCTCCTCTTCTTTCGGCTCCTCTTTTTTCTCTTCCTTCTTCTCTTTTTCTTTTTTTGGTTTCTCTACTTCCTTCTCTTTTTCTTTCTTATCGTTCTTTACAACTTTATCTTCTTTCTTTACTTCTTTCTCAGCTTTTTTTGCTGCGGCAGCTTCGGCTAAGAATTCTGCATCTGCCTTGGCTTTCTCTGCGGCCTTCTCGGCAGCTTTTTGTTCGGCGGTTTTATAATAAATATAAAATCCCTGACTTGGTTTCAATGTTTCAGCATCTCCTCCCATCACACATTGACAAACATTTTTATAGCTAGTAGAGAACTGAAAGAATTCAGGATAAGTGCTCATCAAGTTCTCCCAACGCTCACGATTATTATCTTCGCGTGTTCCCGCGGCATCCTCATTAGTTTCGGTAAACACTAAAATAATGTCGGTTATCTCCGCGCCCTTCAAAGCATCTGCCTCTGGCACTTTAGGCATACCTCCGGTTCCCTTTTTTGACTTTAAATTGATGTGCTGCTTTGAAGAACCTTTATAGCTTGCGCTTATCTCCTCTTCGTCAAATGTAAGATCGTCGTAAACGGGAGTTTGGGAAAAGATTGATGTTGTTATAACACAAAATAAAAGAATAAAAACTGACCTCATGGCTTCATGATTTTACATGTAATAATAACGAAAATATTTCATAAAAAATATATCCTCGTTAAATAAAATAAAAATGTTTTGAGCTACTTGTTTAGATCAAAAGCATCCTACAGACCCCGAACTTACCTAATTTAGAATAGAATGCTATAACTAACTCCACCCTCACGCTTCACCTCTAATTTACCGCCTAATTGTTCGGTAAGCATGTATATAAGTTGTATGCCAAGGTGCGAATCTTTTTCAGGATCAAAGTCTTTTTTAAAACCTATCCCATCATCAGAGATCAAAAGTTGATATTTTTCCTTTAGCAACTTAAGACTAACGCTCATCCTCCCCTTCCTTTTTGGGAACGCGTATTTTAAAGAATTACTAATGGCCTCATTCAATATCAAACCAATAGGTATCATTTTATCGATATCAAAATGAACTTTAGCTTCAATATCGTAAATAAATTCTAAGTCAGAATTAGGCAAAGCATAAGATTGATGCACGCTCGAACTTAATGTTTCAATATATTCCTTTAATTCAATTTTACTAAGATCATCTGATTGATATAACATTTCATGCACCAACGCCATCGAATTAATTCGATTGCGGCTCTCACGTATCAGCGTTATGAATTTTTGGTCCTCAGTATTCTCTGATTGTAAACTCAATAAACTCGAAATGATCTGCATGTTATTTTTTACGCGGTGATGGATCTCCTTTAATAATTGTTCTTTTTCTCTAAGTGAAATTGTTGAATGTTGTAGTTCTTCTCCTAACATATTTACCCCTGCGCCTATCCCATCTAAAACGCTATCATCATTCTTCAAACTTACTTTTCTTCCAAAATCCTGTCGCGCAAATGCCATAATTACTTCAAGCACTTCATTAGCGCGCGAGTTATCTGAAAGAGAGATGCTGTTTTTTGCGGCCATTAGTTTAAAAACTGTTGAAGCCATTTAGTGGCCTCTTCTTCGTTAACAAATAATTTGGTTGGAACAGCCGGCTTATTAATACCTAAATAAAAATTTCCAAGAACGCGACTGATCGTTGAGCCAATAACAATGGCGAACGCATTTGTTTTCGTATCTCGATCTTGTGCCGAAAAATGACGACGAGCCTCATAACTCATCGATTTTATACCTCGAGAGTCGATAAGTATCGGGAATTTTTTATCTTTAAAAAAACTAGTTACCGCTTTTGTGTTTTCAAGAGCAAATTCAAGTGTAATATCTATGCCAGGTTTTACACACGTGCGCGCAATACCATCTTTACCCATCCAGGTAAAATAACCCCTTACCTCTATTGCATCCTTTGGAATTTGCATTATCGTAAATGTAACCATTCTCTTGTACTCTGCAATAAAACACTCGCTTTTGCCTTTTCTAAATATGATATATTTATTTGATTCTCAGTAAATTGTATTTATATCCCAAGAAATGATAATTATCAGCGCATATTGCCTTCAACTTATTAACTTTGTTTAGAGAAGTGTTATGAAAATAGAACAAATTTACACCGGTTGTTTGGCACAAGGTGCCTACTACATCACCTCAAATGGTGAAGCCGCCATTATTGATCCTTTGCGTGAAGTTCAACCATATATTGAACGCGCAAAAAAAGATAACGTAAAAATAAAATATGTTTTTGAAACTCATTTTCATGCAGATTTTGTTTCGGGCCATCTTGATCTAAGTAAAAAAACAGATGCACCAATTGTTTTTGGTCCAAGTGCCAATCCTGAATTTAAAGCGATTATTGCAAAAGATGGTGAAGAATTCAAATTAGGAAATATTACCATTAAAGTTTTACATACACCAGGCCACACATTAGAAAGTACATGCTACTTATTGAAAGATGAGAATGGAAAAGATCATTCGCTATTTAGTGGCGATACTTTATTTTTAGGAGATGTAGGCCGCCCTGATCTTGCTCAAAAAGCTGCTTCTATGACGATGGAAGAACTTGCCGGAATATTGTACGATTCGCTAAATAATAAGATCATGCCGTTGGCAGATGATATTACAGTTTATCCTGCGCACGGAGCAGGAAGCGCTTGCGGCAAAAATATGATGAAGGAAACGGTTGATACATTAGGTAATCAAAAGAAAATGAATTACGCTTTGAATCAACCAAATAAAAAAGCATTTGTGGCAGCAGTTACCGATGGTTTGTTACCACCACCTTCATATTTTCCAATGAATGTTGCTATGAACAAAAAAGGTTACGAGAGTTTTGATACCGTTTTAAATAATGGAATGAAAGCATTGAGTGTGCTAGAATTTGAAGCAGCAGCAGATACAATGGAAGCAATTATGTTGGATACACGCCCGGCCGCTGAATTTACAAAAGGATTTATTCCTCGTTCCATTAATATAGGCATCAATGGCGATTTTGCACCATGGGTTGGCGCTCTGATACGTGATGTAAAACAACCTATTCTATTAATTACAACTTCAGGAAAAGAAGAAGAAAGTGTTACGCGTTTAAGCCGCGTTGGATTTGATAATATTATTGGCCATTTAAAAGGTGGTTTTGATGATTGGAAAAAAGCAGGTAAAGAAATTGATAGCGTGAATAGGATAAGCGCTGAAGAATTTGCGAAAGAATTGAAAATTGAAAAAGATACCGTGATCGATGTGCGCAAAGGAACTGAATATGCCGCCGAGCATGTGAATGAAGCTTATAACAGACCACTGGATCAAATAAATAATTGGTTCGCTGAAATAACAAACGATAAACCGTTCTTCTTGCATTGCGCCGGTGGTTATAGAAGTATGATCGCCGCAAGTATTTTAAAATCCAGAGGCGTTCATAATTTTAAAGAAGTTGACGGTGGTTTTAGCGCCATAGCAAAAACAGCAGTACCTCGCTCGAACTTTGTTTGCCAAAGCAAAGTTTTATAATAAAACAATTTATGAAAAAATTAATCTTTATTATCTGCATCAGCTTGAGCGTTTTTTCTATTGCACAAAACGTAAAACCTGAATCTATAAAAAAACATATTTCGTATTTAGCCTCCGATGAATTAAAAGGCAGAGGAACGTCGAGCCCTCAGGAAATATTAGCCGCCACTTATATTGCCAAAGAATTTAAAACCGCCGGGCTAAGCAATTTCAAAAATTCCTATTTAAAATCTTTCAAATACAAATACAATCCAAATAAACACGACACAAGTACAAAGGATCTTAAAGAAAACACAGCGAATAACGTTGTTGGATATTTAAATAATAAAGCTCCTTACACTATTGTTATTGGAGCACATTACGATCATTTAGGATTAGGTCACGATCACAATAGCATGGATGCAAATCCTGAAGGCAAAATTCACAATGGCGCCGATGATAACGCTAGTGGAACAGCTGGGGTGATCGAGTTGGCAAATTATTTTTCTAACAATCAAAAAACAGAGCCGTTCAATATTTTATTTGTTTGCTTTAGTGGAGAAGAATTAGGATTGCTTGGAAGTAAAAAATATTGCGAGAATTCTGATGTGGATCTTAAAACGGTTAACTACATGATCAATATGGATATGATCGGTAGATTGAATGATTCAACCAAAAAAGTTTTAGTTTATGGTGTAGGAACATCTCCTGTTTGGGTTCCACTACTCGATTCATTAAAAAGTGAGTTTAAAATAATAAAAGATAGCAGCGGCATTGGCCCAAGCGATCAAACTTCTTTTTATTTAAAAGATATTCCGGTATTACATTTTTTTACCGGCCAACACAGCGATTATCACAAACCAAGCGATGATATTGAGAAAGTAAACTACAAGGGAGAATCGGCCGTACTGGATTATATTATTGCAACCATAGAAAAAACATACCGCTATCCAAAACTTTCATTTTTAAAAACACGCAATCCCGAATCAAGTAAAGCAGGATTTAGAGTTAGCATGGGCATAATGCCCGATTATACTTACGAAGGCGAAGGCTTACATGTAGATGGTGTTAGCGACGGAAAGCCTGCTGCAAAAGCGGGTTTACAAAAAGATGATATTGTTGTGCGTTTAGGCGCACACAAAATAAAAAATATTCAGGACTATATGAAGGCTCTCGCTAACTTTAAAAAAGGTGATACTACAGAAGTTGAAGTTTTGCGTGGCGGAAAGAGTGTTGTACTCCCTCTAACCTTCTAGATCTTATTGTTGGTTTTTGTAAAACCATATAAAAAATTAATTGTTGTAAGTTCAGCAATGTTCTGCTTTATTAAATTACAAAATGAGTTCATTTAAACACTCTATTTTAAGTGCATGCAAGCAAGTGATCCACTACAAGATCACTTTGCTTAGCGATGCATTGAGTGAACTCGCTGAATCGGCAAATGTAGAAAGCAAAAGCAGCGCAGGCGATAAACATGAAACAGGCCGCGCTATGGTTCATTTGGAGCAAGAGAAATTAGGAAAACAATTACAGGAATGGGAAAATCAAAATATTTTAATTTCAAAGATCGACGCCGCCAAACAAGGTGATTCAATTGGGCTGGGAAGTTTAATTGAGACCAACCGCGGTTTCTTTTTTATGGCTTCCAACCTTGGCAAATTAATGATCGATGAACGCGAGATCATTTGCATCTCCTTACAATCTCCATTAGGTGAGCAATTCACTAAATGTAAAGAAGGCGATAAGTTTGAGTTTAATAAAGTGGGGTATCAAATAATAAAACTGAGTTAAATAAAAAAGCCCCGATCTCTCGAGGCTTTTCATATTAGAAAACTTTTCTTAATTCAATTGCTTTTTCAAAGCCAACTTTAAATTCTCATCTAAAGCATTTAAAAAATCTTCAGTGTTTAAATAGTGTTCTCCTAGTTTTACTTTGTTACCATGGATACATACTGCTAGATCTTTGGTCATTTTACCACTCTCAACAGTTGCAACACATACTCTTTCTAAAGCATGGCAAAAATCAATTAACTCTTGGTTACCATCTAATTTACCACGAAATTCTAAACCTCTTGTCCACGCAAAGATACTTGCAATTGGATTTGTAGAAGTTGGCTTCCCTGCTTGGTGATCGCGGTAGTGACGAGTAACAGTTCCATGAGCTGCTTCCGCTTCCATTGTTTTTCCATCCGGTGTAACAAGTACAGATGTCATTAATCCTAACGAACCAAAACCTTGTGCAACAGTATCCGATTGAACGTCGCCATCATAGTTTTTACAAGCCCAAACAAAATTTCCATTCCATTTTAATGCACTTGCAACCATATCATCAATTAAACGGTGCTCATACACAATTCCTTTTGCTTCAAATTTTGCTTTAAATTCATTTTGATAGATCTCTTCAAAAATATCTTTAAAACGACCATCGTACTTTTTTAAGATGGTATTTTTAGTTGACAGATACAAAGGCCATCCTTTTGCTAATGCTGTATTAAAACATGAGTGCGCAAATCCTTTTATAGATTCATCAGTATTATACATAGCCATTGCAACACCATCACTTTTGAAATTATAAACTTCAAATGATTGTGTTTCGCCACCACCTTCCGGAGTAAATGACACAGTTAACTTACCTTTTCCTTTAGTAACAAAATCAGTTGCACGATATTGATCACCAAACGCATGACGACCAATACAAATTGGCGCTGTCCAGTTTGGAACTAAACGCGGAACATTTTTACAAACAATTGGCTCACGGAAAACAGTTCCATCTAAAATATTACGGATGGTTCCGTTTGGCGATTTCCACATTTGCTTTAATTTAAATTCTTTTACACGCTCCTCATCAGGTGTAATGGTAGCACACTTGATACCAACATTATATTTTTTAATAGCTTCCGCCGAATCAATAGTAACTTGGTCGTTTGTTGCATCGCGATGCTCAACACCTAGATCGTAATATTTAATATCAAGATCCAAATAAGGTAGGATCAATTTGTCTTTAATAAATTTCCAAATAATACGGGTCATTTCATCACCGTCTAGTTCAACCACAGGGTTAGCTACTTTAATTTTGCTCATAGTTTAGTATATTTAAGAATT
>JAGPDW010000029.1:0-22121 GCA_018057345.1 Bacteroidia bacterium
GAATATACCTTTGTATATTGGGGATCGAGCTCAACTGATAGCAAAGTTCACTAACAAGAAAACAGCTGCTATTTGTTTTGGAAAAACACCATTGCAAACACAAAATGTTACGTTTTTTAATCTGTCGGAAAAAGAAAATTTAAATGAAGCTGCCATAAATTTATTTTCTTTTTTAAGAATAGCTGGCGAAGGCGATTTTGACGTGATAGTTTCGGAACCATTGCCAGATAAGGGTTTGGGAAGAGCAATCAATGATAGGTTGAGGAGAGCGGAAACGAAAATCTAATTACGAAGTACGAATGACGAAGTACGAGACTGTGCTAGATTCGTACTTCTACCTTCGTCGATCGTACTTTATTAATAATTCACTCTGCTGATCTCATTATCCGCCTTCACATAAACCCATTCCACAAATTTTAATTCAGAGATCTTGGTTGGAAAACTCTCAGGAGTTTCGTCGTGCAATAATTCATTAATAGGATAGGCATCCTCAATTTTAGTTTTGCCTCGTGTTTTTGGCTTCAGATAAAAACGGTTATTCATGCCTTCATCGGTAAATTCTACCAAGTAAACAGTAGTATCACCATCAAAAAATAATTTATCGCTTACTTTAACGGTAACGGTTTTTTCTAAAAAACTTTTCTTTGGATTAATTGGACTGATGTCTATCATTTGCCCAAGTTTGGCGGTTAAAAAATATTCGTGCGAATTTTCACCTCGTATTTTAATGTCTACTAAATTAAAAAAGCTAAAGTCTTCATCGTTGTTTTTTGTTATAAAGAATGGAAGTTTCACCGTTATGAGTTGATAGAAATTCTTGTAGATCTTGAATCTGCTTACTCTAAGAATAACTAGTACAAACAAAAAGCCATTGCTAAACACAGCGGTAAAAGAATCGGAGAGCGCAAAAATAAATCCTTTAGTATAGGTCTTATAAAAAATACCTATAAGCATAGTAAAAAAATACCAAAGCAAAAGGCGATAAAAAATACTGCCTGAGTAATGGATCTTAGAATAATTAAAGTAAGAAGAAAAATTAACGGCGTTATTAAGCATGGTGATCCAAAAATTTATCCCAATAAGATATACAAGAATAACTAGTATAGGTGCCACATAATGAAAGCTAGGATTCATGATGAAGTAATCAAATAAACCGTGAGAACTGATAGCGGTTATAAAGCCTATTAATGTATTTGTAATATGATTACCGCGATTAAAGATCTTAAATCGACAATAACCGTAGGTAATAATGCTGGTATTAATAATGTGTTCTAAAACCGAATAAAAAGAACGGTCGGTAATAATATCAATACCATAACGACCAATATACATGGTGTTCTCTACCAAGGCAAAACCAAGCGCAACCATTCCTGCATAGATCAAGTAATCAACCGATTCGTTAACTTGTTTTTTTAGTAATTGAAATACAATAATAACACCAACTACTTTACTCAGCTCTTCGGTGAGTCCAATTCCAAGAACAGAATAAATAAGATCGTTCAGTGGTTTTCCATTTAGAGCAAATCCAATGGTATCATGAAACTCATACATTAAGATGCTGAAGTAAGGAGTTCCACAGCCAATTAAAAGTGCAATGACTAAATAGCGAATGCGCTCGGGTTCAAAAACATCTATACGTCTAAAGTAATCTATCCAAACGATCACCGAAACCAGTGCCGATAAAATAATGGCGGTGAGTAGAACATATGGACCCATGAAACAAATATATTGAATTAATTGGAGGTTGTTGAATGGGCTTGCTCTTCAAATTTGTTTTGGTCCATTCGCTTGCGGGACAAAATGTCCCGCCCAACGGAAACGTAAGTAAACTCAAGTTGGACCGGACATTTTGTCCCGCATCGTTATGTAGGGTCAAAAAAATGGCCCTAGAAGGGCCACATATTTTAAGAAGAGGTATAATAGACAATACATTGCCCCGGCGGGGCAAAACATTTTACTTCATCCTAATGGTCTGTGTCCTATCAGGTCCCACCGAAACAATAGTGATGGGAGTTTCAGTTTCCTTCTCAATGAATTTAATATAATCCATTAATTCTTTTGGAAGTTTGGTTTTATCAGTAACTTCAGTTAGGTCAACACCCCAACCTTTTATAGTAGTGTACACAGGTTGTAAATATTTTGGATCTATATTATAAGGTAAGTAATCGATCTTTTCGCCATTGTGTAAATAGTGCGTGCAAATATCCAAACTGTCAAAATCACTCAATACATCGGCTTTCATCATCATTAATTCTGTTACACCATTAATAGTGATCGCATATTTCAAAGCTGGAATATCTAACCAACCGGTTCTTCTTGGTCTGCCTGTTGTGCTTCCAAATTCTCTTCCTATCTGACGCATTTTTTCGCCAACTTCATTGTCTAATTCTGTTGGAAATGGTCCGCTACCTACACGTGTGCAATATGCTTTAAATATGCCTATCACATTTCCAATTCTATTTGGCGCAATTCCTAAACCATTACAAGCTCCGGCACAAATTGTGTTTGACGATGTAACAAAAGGGTAAGAACCAAAATCAATATCTAATAAAGATCCTTGCGCTCCTTCTGCCAAAAGTTTTTTTCCGGCTTTAATTGCAGTATTTACGTAATGTTCGGTGTCAACAAATTGTAATTGTTTTAAATAATCGATCGCTTCAAACCAGACTGGTTCAAGTTCCGCTAAATTATATTCAAAATTATGGTAGGCTAATAATTGTTTGTGTTTTTCAACCAGGGCATCGTATTTTTCTTTAAATTCTTTGGTCTCAATATCGCCAATGCGTAATCCGTTACGGCCCGTTTTGTCCATGTAAGTTGGACCGATCCCTTTTAACGTAGAACCAATTTTATTTTTCCCCTTAGCAGCTTCACTTGCGGCATCCAATAAACGATGCGTTGGTAATATCAAATGCGCGCGTTTGCTGATCATTAATTTACTTTTCACATCTACTTTTAAAGCAGCTAATGCGTCTAATTCTTTTTTAAAGATCACAGGATCAATTACTACACCATTTCCAACCACATTTACAGCAGTAGGATGGAAGATCCCACTGGGAATTGTATGAAGCACGTGTTTAATTCCATTGAACTCTAAAGTGTGCCCGGCATTTGGTCCGCCCTGAAAACGGGCAATAATATCATACGCGGGGGTTAAAACATCAACAATTTTCCCTTTTCCTTCGTCGCCCCATTGTAGGCCCAATAATACATCAGCTTTATTCATTTTGTAAAAGTAAAGGGCAAATATATTATAATTAGAGAACTAAGTATGAGCATTTTATTAACTATTCCGGTTCGTTTTTAATATTATTCAATTAGCAAATAAAATACTAAATTAGCACCTCTTAATAAGTAATTATGCAATACGATATCATTGTTATAGGAAGCGGACCAGGCGGTTATGTTACTGCAATTCGCGCTTCGCAATTGGGTTTTAAAACGGCAGTTGTAGAAAAGGAAAGTTTGGGCGGTGTGTGTTTAAATTGGGGTTGTATCCCAACCAAAGCACTTTTAAAAAGTGCTCAGGTATTTGAATATTTAAATCATTCGAAGGAATACGGAATTAGTGCCGATAATGTAAAAGCCGATTTTAGTGCCGTTGTAAAACGTAGCAGAGATGTGGCCGAAGGAATGAGCAAAGGTGTTCAGTTCTTAATGAAAAAGAACAAGATCGATGTGATCATGGGAACTGCAAAAGTAAAGGCAGGAAAGAAAATTAGTGTTACCGGTGCCGATGGAAAAATTGAAGAGCACACCGCAAGTCATATAATTATTGCAACGGGAGCACGTTCGCGCGCTTTACCGAATTTGCCACAAGACGGCAAAAAAATAATTGGTTACCGCGAAGCAATGGTGTTGCCAAAACTTCCAAAAACCATGGTGGTTGTGGGAAGCGGAGCTATTGGCGTTGAGTTCGCGTATTTTTACGCAACTATGGGAACTAAAGTAACGGTGGTAGAGTTTTTACCAAATATTGTTCCGGTAGAAGATGAAGATGTAAGCAAGCAGTTGGAAAAATCTTTCAAGAAAATTGGAATTGATATCATGGTAGATTCTTCGGTGGAGAGTGTTGACACAAAAGGAGAAGGTTGTAAAGTGAATATCAAAACAAAAACGGGAAATGTAACTTTAGATGCGGAGATCGTATTGTCGGCTGTTGGAATTGAAGCAAACATTTCAGGAATTGGTTTAGAAGATGTAGGAATTAAAACAGATAAAGGAAAAATTGTTGTAGATAAATTTTACGCAACCAATATCCCGGGTTATTATGCTATTGGAGATTGTGTTCCCGGCCAAGCATTAGCACACGTTGCAAGCGCAGAAGGAATTACTTGCATAGAGAAAATAAAAGGCGCCCATGCCGAGGCTTTAGATTATAATAATATCCCGGGCTGTACGTATTGCCAACCCGAAATTGCATCGGTTGGATTTACCGAGAAAAAAGCAAAAGAAGCAGGCTATACTATTAAAGTAGGTAAATTTCCATTCTCTGCTTCAGGTAAGGCAAGTGCATCAGGCGCAAAAGACGGATTTATTAAATTGATATTTGATGCTAAGTATGGCGAATTATTAGGCGCACATATGATAGGTGCAAACGTTACCGAAATGATCGCCGAAATTGTTGCTATTCGTAAATTAGAAACTACAGGACACGAATTAATAAAAACAGTACATCCGCATCCAACCATGAGCGAAGCTATTATGGAAGCTGCGGCGGCGGCTTATGGGGAAGTAATACACTTGTAAAATATAACTTTTGAAAACAAAAACCCCCGGTCTTTCGATCGGGGGTTTTTTATGGTACAATGTCATTGTCATTTCGAGTGATTTTTGCCTGCATCTTGCAAAAATCGTATCGAGAAATGGTTAAGACTTATCTTCCTTCTTACTACCCTTCTTAGCTTTAGGCTTTATAGAATTTACTGTGATCTCACCTTTTTCTTTATTGTAATCCACTTCTATCTCATCACCTTCCACAAGGTTATTTTTGATCATTTCCTCAGCCATTGGATCCTCAAGATATTTTTGGATGGCACGTTTTAAAGGACGAGCACCATAATTCTCATCATAACCTTTTTCTACAATAAAATCTTTTGCAGCGTCAGTTATTTTGATAGCGAATCCTAATTTTTGAATACGTCCAAACAAACTTCCTAATTCAATATCAATGATCTTGTGAATGTCTTCTTTTGATAAAGAGTTGAACATTACCACATCGTCAATACGATTCAAGAATTCAGGCGCAAATGCTTTTTTCAAGGCGTTTTCTATAACTCCTTTTGAATGTTCTTCGGCACCTTCTGTTTTTGTTGCAGTTCCAAATCCAACACCCTGACCAAAATCTTTCAATTGACGTGCGCCAATATTAGAGGTCATGATGATAATGGTATTTTTGAAATCGATCTTACGACCTAAGCTATCGGTTAGCATTCCATCGTCTAATACTTGCAATAACATATTAAATACATCCGGATGCGCTTTTTCGATCTCGTCTAATAACACAACCGCGTAAGGGCGACGACGAACTTTTTCAGTTAACTGTCCACCTTCTTCATATCCAACATATCCCGGAGGCGCTCCAATTAATCGAGTGATGGCGAATTTCTCCATGTATTCACTCATGTCAATTCTAATTAGTGCATCATCATTATCAAATAACTGACGGGCTAATATTTTTGCTAATTGTGTTTTACCAACACCGGTAGGGCCAAGGAAAATAAACGAACCAATTGGTTTGTTTGGATCTTTTAATCCTGCGCGGTTACGTTGAATAGCTTTCACTACTTTAGCAACTGCTGCATCTTGTCCTATCACTTTTCCTTTAAGCAATTCGCCCATTTTCACTAGCTTATCACTTTCGTTTTGGTTCACACGCTGAACAGGAACACCGCTCATCATACTTACTACTTCAGCAACATTTTCTTCGGTTACAGTTACACGATTTGCTTTAGTTTGTTCTTCCCACGCTTTCTTAGCTACCTCCAATTCATTTTGCAATGTTTTTTCAGTATCACGCAAACGTGCAGCTTCTTCGTATTTTTGACTGCGCACCACTTGGTTCTTCAATTCTTTGATATCCTCAATTTTCTTTTCGATATCTAAGATGTTTTGAGGTACGTGAATATTTGTAATGTGTACGCGGCTTCCTGCCTCGTCTAAAGCATCAATGGCTTTATCAGGTAAATGCCTGTCGGTAATATAACGTGAAGTTAAAGCTACACAAGCCTTAATTGCTTCCGGAGTATAGATAACGTTATGGTGATCTTCGTATTTGCCTTTGATATTATTTAAGATCTGCAACGATTCATCCTCAGTAGCAGGCTCAATAATTACCTTTTGAAAACGACGTTCTAAAGCGCCATCTTTTTCAATATACTGACGGTACTCATCCAGGGTAGTTGCACCAATACATTGTATCTCGCCACGCGCTAACGCCGGTTTAAACATATTACTTGCATCCAAACTTCCGCTGGCACCGCCGGCACCAATAATAGTATGTATCTCATCAATAAATAAAATAACATCCGGACTTTTCTCCAATTCATTCATAACCGCTTTCATACGTTCTTCAAACTGACCGCGGTATTTTGTACCCGCCACTAAACTGGCAAGATCCAAAGTAACCACGCGTTTGTTATATAAAATACGACTAACTTTTCTTTCTACAATACGTAAAGCCAAACCTTCGGCAATACTTGATTTGCCCACACCGGGCTCACCAATTAAAATTGGGTTGTTCTTTTTACGACGTGATAAAATTTGCGATACACGCTCAATTTCTTTTTCGCGCCCTACAACAGGATCCAATTTTCCGTCTTCTGCCATCTTGGTAAGATCGCGTCCGAAATTATCCAACACAGGCGTTTTGCTTTTGTTCTCACCTTGTTTTTTTTGTGGACTGCTTGTTCCACCACCACCGCCAAACGATGCTTCTTCATCAGAGTCATCATCATTACCTGCAGTTGAATTCTCAATTTTATCAGGGCTATCTGTAAAGCCTTCTAATTCTGCTCGTGTAGCGTCGTAATCAACGCCAAAACGCAATAAACTTTTTGTAACGATATTATCTGGGTCTTTTAATACACAAAGCAATAAGTGCTCTGTGCCTATTTGTACTGATTTAAATGTTTTTGCTTCAAGGTAAGTAAGCTTCAGTGTTTTTTCGGCTTGCTTAACTAAAGGAATATTGGCGAGATTATTTGATTTCTTTAACCCCGGCGTTAAACCTTGTTCTATCAGTTTGCGTAGCTCAGCAGAATCCACACCAAGGCTTTTTAATAAACGCATTCCAACACCTTCACCATCTCTTATCATTCCAAGCATGAGGTGTTCAATGCCTATGTAATCGTGCCCTAAACGCATAGCCTCTTCACGACTATAAGTGATCACGTCTTTTACTCTGGGCGAGAATTTTGCTTCCATATCCGTACTTTTAATTTGTTTAAATTACACATACTGTGCCACACTCAAAAATATTATTTATAAACCGCCTTTCATTGTGCACTATTGGTAATTTTTAACAATAAATTTGTTGAAAAGTTTTACTTCAAATTGCTGATTTTTCGGTACTTTCATTCGCTGTAGCTTTTATTATGGTTATACGGTAAATACTAGCTTTTGGTTTGTTTTTTAACTGACAAAAAAGCACAAGAAGAAAAGATTTTTTTTAGAAAGAAATTTAACAAGAAGAACATATGACAGAAGGAGAAAAAATTATTCCTATTAATATTGAGGATGAAATGAAAACCGCTTATATCGATTATTCGATGTCGGTTATCGTATCTAGAGCCTTGCCCGACGTGCGAGATGGCCTGAAACCCGTGCATAGAAGGGTTTTGTACGGAATGCTAGATCTGGGAGTATTACATAATAGACCGTATAAAAAGTCGGCCCGTATTGTTGGAGAGGTTCTTGGAAAGTACCATCCGCATGGCGATTCGTCGGTTTATGACACAATGGTGCGTATGGCTCAGGATTGGAGTTTACGTTATATGTTGGTAGATGGACAGGGAAATTTTGGAAGCATGGATGGCGATCCTCCTGCGGCAATGCGTTATACCGAAGTTCGCTTTCGCAAGATAGCCGAAGAGATGTTGGCTGACATAGAAAAAGACACTGTTGACTTTAGACCCAATTTTGATGACTCTTTGACAGAGCCAACCGTTCTGCCAAGTAGAGTTCCAAATTTGATCGTTAATGGTTCTTCAGGAATTGCCGTTGGTATGGCCACAAACATGGCGCCGCACAATTTGCGCGAAACTATTGACGCTACCATTGCATATATTGATAATCGCGAAATAGATATTCTTGATCTAATTAAATTAATCAAAGCGCCTGATTTTCCAACCGGAGGAATTATTTACGGTTACGAAGGTGTAAGAGAAGCATTAACTACCGGCCGCGGTCGCGTAGTGATGAGAGCTAGAGCTGTTATTGAACAAGTTAACGATAGAGAGCGTATTGTTGTTACCGAAGTTCCTTATCAGATCAATAAGGCGGAGATGATCAAACGTCAATGGGAATTATGTAATGAGAAAAAAATTGAGGGAATTTCTGAAATTCGCGACGAAAGTAATCGCGAAGGGATTCGTGTTGTTTATGAATTAAGAAGAGATGCCATAAGTAATGTTGTATTGAATAATCTTTACAAATTCACAGCGCTTCAAACGTCATTCTCTATCAACAACGTTGTTTTGGTGAATGGTCGCCCCGAGATCTTAAATATCAAACAGCAAATTCACTATTTTGTTGAACACCGTCATGAAGTAGTTGTTCGTCGCACCAAGTTCGATCTTGTGCAAGCCGAAAAACGCGCTCATATTTTAGAAGGTTTATTAATTGCACAAAAAAATATTGATGAGGTTATTAAGATCATCAAAGAAAGCGAATCGCCAGATGCTGCAAAAGATGAATTGATCACCCGATTCAGTTTATCGGATATTCAAGCACGAGCTATTTTAGATATGCGTTTAAGAACATTAACCGGACTAGAGGTTGGTAAATTAAAAGCAGAGTACGATGAATTAATGAAGACCATTGCGAACTACAAAGATATTTTATCAAATGAATCTCGACGTTTTCAGATCATCAAAGATGAATTACTAGAGATCAGAGAAAAATACGGTGATGATCGCCGAAGCGAGATCGTTTACGCAGGTGATGATCTTAAAATGGAAGATATGATAGCGGATGAGAATGTTGTGATCACCATTTCTCACATGGGTTATATCAAACGTACCAATTTAGATGAATACCGTGCGCAGGGTAGAGGAGGAAAAGGAAGTAAAGGTTCATCAACACGCGATGAAGATTTTATTGAGCACATGTTCATTGCCTCAACTCATAACTATTTATTATTGTTCACCGAAAAAGGACAATGTTTCTGGTTACGTGCATACGAAGTTCCGGAAGGAAATAAAACAAGCAAAGGAAGAGCAATTCAAAATTTATTAAGCATTGCACCTGATGATAAAGTAAAAGCATTTATTAATGTAAGAAGCTTATCGGAAGATGAATACATTAATAATAACTTCATTGTATTGTGTACCAAAAACGGTATCATCAAAAAAACAACATTAGAAGCATATTCTCGTCCACGTGCAAATGGTATCAACGCCATCACAATTCGCGAAGGAGATGTACTGTTAGAGGCAGCATTAACCAATGGTAAGAACGAGATCATGATCGCTACCAAAATGGGTAAAGTTTGTCGCTTCAACGAAGAAAAAGTACGTCCAATGGGTAGAAATGCCAGCGGTGTTATTGGAGTTGACCTTGCAGATGACGAAGGTGGAAATAATGAAGTGATCGGAATGATCTGTATTGATAATCCAACCATGAACGTATTAGTTGTATCTGAAAAAGGATATGGTAAGCGAAGTGATGTGGATGAATATCGTATCACAAATCGTGGAGGTAAAGGTGTAAAAACAATTAATATCACCGATAAAACCGGAAGTTTAGTTGCCATTAAATCGGTAACGGATGAGAACGACCTAATGATTATTACCAGAAATGGAATTACCATTCGTATCAAAGTTGCTGATCTTCGCGTAATGGGAAGAGCAACGCAGGGTGTTCGTTTGATCAATGTTTCTGAAACAGATGATATTGCTGCAGTTACAAAAGTAGATCGCGATGATGAAGAAGAAAGTTTAGCACCCTCAGATATTATCCCTGAGAACGGAGAGTCTGACACACCTGAAGCGGATTCAAAAACAGATAACGAAGAAAATAAAGAGTAAAAATTGTTAAATTAAAAGTGTATGGCATGCAATTTGAAAAATTATGTGTCATATACTTAAATAAAAGAACCCTTATGAGATCACTAAGAATTATAGCACTTGCACTTTTACCGGTATTCGGTATCTCGCAAAAAATGAAAGTCCAAACTGCATGGAGAGCTTTGAACGATTATGAATCGACATTAAAAGATGGTAAACCAGACATCGTTTATTTAAATAAGGCAAAAGAAGCTATTGAAGTTGCCTTAACTAATGATGATACAAAAAATCAAGGGAAAACCTGGGCCTACAAAGCGCGTATTCACTATAACTATTATAATTACGCGTTCATGCAAGAGACCAAAAAACTGGAAGCTACTGTAACTGATAAAAAGGAACGTAACGATCTGGCTTATGGTAATACGCCAACCACCGAATTTGAATTAGCTAACGAGGCAGTAGATAAAATAAAGGATGTAGATGCAAAATACATGGAGGTTATACAAGATGGTTTTACAAAAGGAACCTCTCAGCTAAGTGAGGATGATGTGAAATTTACCATGGTAGCCATGCAAATGAAAATGGAAGCCGGGAATATTGCCAATGGAAAATACAAAGCCAAAAAATTTGACGAAGCTGCAGATTATTTTTACAAAGTGGCTTATTTGAATATGGCCATGACACGCAAAAAAGACACATCTAATTTTTACAATGCATGTGTAAGTGCGGGTAGAGCAAAAAATCCTACAAAAATTTTAGAGTACAATAAAAAAATGGTGGATCTTAAAATTGCAACACCTTACAATTATCAGGCTATGTACAATGCAAATTTAACCAAGCAAGATACTTCAGCTGCTCTAACGATCTTGAGCAAAGGTCGCGCGGCTTTCCCTGGTGATATGGATCTATTAAATACTGAAACAAATTTATTTCTCGCAAAAGGAAAACAACAAGAGGCGATCGGAAATCTTTCGGCATCTATAGAAAAAGATCCTTCTAATGCATTGTTCTATTTAGTGCGTGGAAATATTTACGATAATATGGCAAATCCAAAAGATGCCACCGGTAAGGATAAAGAAAAGCCTGCCAATTTTGATGAACTGTTCGGTAAGGCTGAGGTTGATTATAAGAAAGTGATAGAGTTGAATCCTGCAAATAAGGATCATTTATATAATTCACTTTATAACCTTGGTGCTATGTATAATAATCTTGGTGGGTATTATCAAACCAAAGCTGGAAATTTGCCTTTAACCGAAGCTAAAACTAAAGGTAAAGAATTGGAAACTAAATCACAGGATTATTATAAAAAAGCGATCCCGCATTTGGAGCAAGCTTTAACTATTAAAACAGAAGATAAAGCAACCATGAGCGCATTACGTAAGTTATATATGCTTACCAACGATCAGGCAAAAGCAACAGAGATGAACAATAAGATCAAAGCTTCGAGCGGTAAATAATTAATAAAGCCTTTCGTAAAAACCCGCTTTATGCGGGTTTTTTCATTTCTCACTAACCTCTACGAAGGACACAGGGACCTCTGGGGTTAAAAAATCCATAATTACATATAAAATCCCTAATTTAGCAGTCCAAATTTTTTTACAATGTCAGCAACACCCGAAGGAAGACAGATCATATTTAGTATGGTGAATGTATCAAAGATCCATCCACCGCAAAAACAAGTTTTAAAAGATATTTACCTTTCGTTCTATTACGGCGCAAAAATTGGAGTGTTAGGTTTGAACGGTTCAGGAAAATCGTCGCTCTTACGCATTATTGCCGGGGTAGATAAAGATTATATTGGCGAAGTTCATTTCTCTCCAGGTTATTCTATTGGCATGTTGGAGCAAGAACCTCAAATGGACGAGAATAAAACCGTTATTGAAGTGGTTCGCGAAGGCGTAAAACAATTTACAGATATTTTAGCGGAGTTTGAAGAAGTGAATAATAAATTCAGTGATGAGGAGATATTAAATGATCCTGATAAAATGGACAAATTAATTTCTCGTCAGGCACAATTACAAGATCTTATAGATCAACATGATCTTTGGAATTTAGATAGTCGTTTAGAGCGCGCCATGGATGCTTTGCGTTGTCCTGAAAGCGACGCCTCTGTAAAAGTATTATCGGGAGGAGAAAGACGTCGTGTAGCTTTATGTCGTTTATTATTACAAGAACCTGACGTATTATTATTAGATGAGCCAACCAATCACTTGGATGCAGAAAGTGTTGATTGGTTAGAGCAACACTTAAAACAATATAAAGGAACTATTATTGCTGTAACCCACGATCGTTATTTCTTAGATAACGTAGCAGGGTGGATCTTAGAATTGGATAGGGGAGAAGGTATTCCTTGGAAAGGAAATTACAGTAGTTGGTTAGAGCAAAAAGGCGCGCGTTTAAAACAAGAAGAAAAAACGGAAAGCAAACGTCAGAAAACTTTAGCGCGTGAGTTAGATTGGGTACGCCAAGGTGTAAAGGGACGCGGTGTAAAACAAAAAGCGCGTTTGAGCAATTACGAAAAAATGGTAAGTGAGGATGTAAAATCAAAAGAAGAAAAACTCGAGATCTTTATTCCGAATGGCCCACGCTTGGGTAATGATGTGATCGAAGCTATAGATGTTTCAAAAGGATATGGCGATAGATTGTTGTATGAGCATTTGAATTTTAGATTGCCACCTGCCGGAATTGTTGGCATTATTGGTCCTAACGGTGCCGGTAAAACAACCTTATTCAAAATGATCTTAGGTCAAGAGAAACAAAATTCAGGTGAGTTTAAAATAGGACCAACAGTTAAAATAAGTTACGTTGATCAAAGTCATAAGGATATTGATCCAAACAAAACAATATATGACGTGATCAGTGGAGGTTTAGAAAATATTTTAATTGAAGGTCGCTCTTTAAATTCACGCGCGTATATTTCACGCTTTAATTTTAATGGTGCCGATCAAGGAAAAAAATGTTCTGTATTATCAGGTGGAGAGAGAAATCGTTTGCATTTAGCATTGGCGTTAAAAGAAGGCGGAAACGTATTGTTATTAGATGAGCCAACCAACGACTTGGACGTAAACACACTTCGTGCTTTGGAAGAAGCCTTAGAGAATTTTGCAGGTTGTGGTGTAATTATTAGTCACGATAGGTGGTTCTTAGATCGCGTTTGTACCCACATATTAGCCTTTGAAGGAGATAGTTCGGTGTATTGGTTCGAAGGTGGTTATAGCGAATACGAAGAGAATAGGAAGAAACGTTTGGGGAATGTTGAACCAAAACGTCCGCGTTATAAAAAATTGGCTATGTAAGCATATAAAAGGCACTCGATCGAGTGCCTTTTTTGTTACTTTTACTTATAGGTATATGAGAACATTATCACTTATAATTTTAGCAACGGTTTTTTTCTTATCGTGCCATTCGCAAACAAACCAATTAAGCATTCCAACAGGCACTACTATTTCCAATCGTTTTAATACACCCGATGGTTTTATTAGATTGCCTGAAAATGGGTATTCGTTCTCTACTTTCTTAAGCACATTTCCATTAAAAAAAGCAGGAACAAAAGTTTATCTGTATAACGGCAATGAAAAGAATAGGCAAGATGTGCATGAAGCAGTTTTAGATATTGATATTGGAAAAAAGGATCTTCAGCAATGTGCCGATGCGGTAATGCGTTTGCGCGCCGAATATTTATACAGCACAAAGCAATACGATAAATTGCATTTTAATTTTACCAATGGTTTTAAAGCCGAATTCAGTAAGTGGGCCAAAGGTTATCGTATAAAAGTAAAAGGAAATAAAACCACCTGGTATTTAGCAACAAAGCCGTCGGATAGTAAGGAAGTTTTTAAAGCGTATTTAGAGATTGTTTTTTCTTATGCGGGAACTTTATCCTTGTCAAAAGAGTTGAAAAAAAAATCGATCGGCGACATTCAAGCCGGTGATGTTTTTATAAAGGGCGGATCACCAGGACATGCTGTAATAGTGGTAGATGTTGCCATGAATGTAAAAGGTAATGAACGTATTTTTTGTATCGCACAAAGTTATATGCCGGCGCAAAACATTCACGTACTTAAAAATCCAAATAGCGAAAAACTTTCTCCATGGTATAATTTAAAAGAAGGAGAAACCTTAAAGACACCTGAATGGGATTTTACGTCGGGGTCGCTTTATTCTTTTTGAGTAGTAAGTTCTATAAATTGCTTTTTAAAACCTCAAATACAGTAGTATTCTGCGGTTTTAAAATCTCGTTCGCCTAAAAAAATCTAATTCATAGAACTTACCTCGAATGATCGGGTTCTTGTAAATAAAAAGGAAAATTTCCCGTATCAAAATTCGGTTTTATTTTAAAGATGCCAAACACAGCACTTCCACTTCCACTCATGCTTGCGTAAACTGCGCCTGAATTATAAAGATCTTGTTTTAGCTTTTTTATCTGAGGTAAATTTTTAAAAACAGAATTCTCAAAATCATTTACTAAAAGTGTTCTCCATTCTTCAATTGGTTTTGTTTCAAGAATAGTTTTTACAGATTCCTTAGGTTTTTGTGGCGTGATACCTTGGTATGCCATTTTTGTATTACTGTGAACGTTTGGATATACCACAAGAATGTAATAGCTGCTAAGATCAACTTTTACCGATTCAAACACATCGCCTTTTTCTTTTGCGAACACAGCTTTGTTCTCAATAAAAAATGCGCAATCGCTGCCAAGTTGTTTTGCGAATTCCAGTTTTTTGGAAGGTGGCATTTTTAGATCAAACTTCGCATCCATTAAATTGATAAAAGTAGAGGCGTTCGAACTTCCTCCTCCAAGTCCTGCGCCCATTGGAATGTTTTTGTGTAAATGAACCTTTACTCCTGGCACAGGGTAGTACTTTTTGATAAGATTGTAAGCTTTAACAATAATATTATCGCTTTCGGAGCCAATAACTGGATACCCTGAAAACGTAAGCTTAATTGATTGGTTATCAGTGTTTTCTAAAACCTCTAGCGCATCATTCCATTTTAGTGGAAAAAATACAGTTTCTATGTTATGAAAACCATCGTTTCGTTTCTCTAAAACGTTGAGTCCCAGGTTTATCTTACTACCACTAAATACAAGCATCTTTTAACGTTTTTTTGTGGAATCGGGAATTTTTTCTAAATTGCATCAAATTAAATTAAAAGATCTATGAAAATGAAAAAAATTGCTACAAAATTTTCAGCAGTAGCTCTAATAGCTCTAGCGTTGACTTCTTGCAAAAAAACACCAAATGAAGCGCCGGAAGCTGACACAGAATTTCAAAGTTCAATTGATGCATCTGCGGCTTCAATGATAGTAACTGATATTGATATGATGGTTGCTCAAGCAAGCGAAAGATCTTATATGTTCTTTTATTCAACTTATGGTGCAACAACCAACAATACATGTACTGTTAATAGAGATACTTTAGCAAAAGTAAATACCTTGGTATTTAATAACGCAAGAGGCGCCGACGGAGTTGTTAGAAATGGTACTGTAACTATTAGTTATACCGCTTGTTCAACAGGAACCATTACTGCTCCTGGTCAGGTTTATATTCGTAATCCTTACCATATGTCGCAAGTTACGTTCAATAACTTTTCAGTTGGTAAATACTATGTAAATAATCAGAGCAGTATTGTTGTTAAAAACACAACACCTGCTGGTTATACGCGTTCGCTTACACCGCTATCTTGGAGTATTTCTGGGACATTAAAGCTTGCCGATACAACAGATAATGCAGCTAATCACGCTGATGATATCATTTGGGAAGGGCAATTTTCTAAAACACTGACCAATTCAACAAGCAATACAATACATCCTGCAACTACTTTACCAATTAACTGGATTACAGGACAGCCTGGAATTCAAACAGGAACCGTTAACTCTTCTAACAATGCTATTAATCCAAATGGAAAAAATGGTATTGTAAAGTACACGGGGAATGCTAAAGGTCTTACTAAATCAGCTTCAACAAGTTATACATATACTATCGAGAATACAAACCCTCTATACAGAGATTTTGGTTGTTCACCCGATTATTATATTAGCCCTGAGCAGCATCCTATAACCAAAGGAAAAGTAACTTTTAAAACCGGTGAAAAAGCAGTTAGAACAATTTATTACGGCGATCAGAAAGATGTGGTTGGATATTGCGATAACAGTGGTATAGTTTATATCAATGGTGTAAGTTACAATGTAGATTTTATAAAATAGTTTATTCTCCTAAATTTTAAAAAGCCCTCACGAAACATCGTGAGGGCTTTTTCGTTTAAAGAACTTTCTTAATCTTCGAGTTTCAAGAACGCTTTCCCAAGTTTATCTATTACATCACTTGACAATAAACTTTCTTTACTTAATTTCTTTGTTGCCAGATCTGCTGCGTAGCCATGAACGTAAACCCCAATTAAAGCTGCTTTGGGCGCTGTATAACCTCTGGCTAATAATCCTGCAATGATACCAGTTAAAGCATCGCCGCTCCCGCCTTTGGCTAACCCTGAATTACCGGAGCTATTAAAATAACTCGAACCATCGGGCATGCAAATACAAGTATATGTTCCTTTTAAGATAACTACAACCTTATGCTTTAAAGCGAAATGCTTAGCCGTGGCGTAACGTTCAATGTCTGAGTCATGTTTCTCTGTTAATCTATCAAATTCCTTGGGATGCGGCGTTAAAATGGTTTCCGGAGGTAAAAAACTGAGCCATGTCTTGTTCTCCGACAATATATTCAAAGCATCTGCATCAATAACCAGCGAGCAGCTTGTATAGTTCAAGAGTTTCTTCAACACATCGGCAGTTTCTTGTTCGGTTCCAATTCCGGGACCAATTGCAATAACATTATAATTTTTTAGATCTGGAAGTTCGCAAATGAATTCTGAATTAGCATCAATGCTGCACATGGCTTCGGGCAAATTGCACATTAAGGCATCAATTGCTTTGGAAACAGAATGTACAGTTAATAAACCCGCACCACTTCGTAAACATGCCTTAGCACTTATGCTAACTGCGCCGCGCATAGTTTGGTTTCCTGCAATAATTAAAGCATGGCCAAAATTTCCTTTGTGCGTGAATTTGTGACGTTTTGTAACGAGTTGTTTTATCTCGTTCTTACCAATATAAAATTGCTTTGCCTTAATAAGATGAGTTAAATGTGGATGCAAACCAATATTTAAAACCTCAAACTGCGGCACAGCCCATTTATTTTGAGCCATCAAAAAGGCTAATTTTGGATAATGAAAGGTGAGTGTAGTGCTTGAGCGAACGATAGTATCATCAGGAGAGTTAGCTGTATCAATAAAAATTCCTGTTGGACAATCAATGCTTATGATCTGCAGAAAATTTTTATTGATGAATTCAACAACGTCTTTCAAAAGTCCATCTAGCGGTTTGTTGAGGCCGGTGCCAAGCATTGCATCAATAATAACATCTTCAGAGGTAAATTTTATTCTTTCAATGTCTTTATCAGAGCTAATCTCCGCTATAGCTTCAGGTTTTAATTCTTTTAAACGCTCAAAATTTGCTTTGCAGTCAACCGAAAATTCCGTTGAGTAATTTACCAGAATTGCTGTGCAGTTATACGAACGCTCTATGAGCATGCGCGCAATGGCAAAGCCATCTCCGCCATTATTTCCTTTTCCACAAAAAACAAAAATTGGAGCGCTATCATATACTTTATTAATGATGCTCATCACGCAAGCTCGCGCGGCGCGTTCCATTAATTCTAAAGAAGAGATTGGCTCATGCTGAATGGTATATTCATCTGCAAATTTTATTTCTTCTCTATTAAGTATTTGCATGATTATTTATTTGCAAGAACAATCATCGTTACAGTTCGATTGTGGTTTTGAACCAAAAAAACGTTTGACCAATAAAAAAATGGCCCCCACTAACAAAACTCCTGCAATGATGTATTGAATCATGCAGTAAAGTTAAGTTTTTTTATTTACTTAAGATGGGTAATTCGATATAAGAGGAGTTCACATTGTCGTGGTAGATCCAAATATCGGATGTTCTAAAATCGGTATCGTTGCAAGTGTAAATATTCACAAACTCCTGAGGGTTACGGTCGAACAATGGAAACCAACTGCTTTGAATTTGCACCATGATGCGATGTCCTTTTTTGAACGTGTGAGCAATATCAGGCAATTCAAAATTCACATCCTCTACTTTCATTGGTGTAAACGCTTCCGGAAACTCAAAACTTTTGCGGTAACGTCCACGCATGATCTCGCCACGCACCAACATTTGATAGCCACCCATTTCGGCAATAAAATTTTTATCTTCACAACAAAACAAAGAATCATATTTAAAATCATCCGGGTAAACATCAATTAATTTTACTACAAAATCCGCATCTGTAGTTGAGATGGCGGTTTTAAGAAATGCTTTTAAAACGCCACCAACTTTCACATCTTCTGAAAGCACTTCTGTTTTAAAAACCAACACATCTGTTCGGCGCGAAGCAAAACGTTGATCATCGGTCATATATTCTCGTGTTCTTCCTAAATGAACGCCATCTGCATAGGGTACCGGTTTATTTGGATCGCTTGTGTATTTTGAGAATGATTTGTTTTGAGTGGGCTTGTTATAGGACAAAGTGCCTTTCTCATTTAAATACAATTGTTTGTTTTCTGCTTTTGGTGGCCAACTTTCAAACGTATTCCATTTATTCTCTCCGGAGAAAAATATGTTTGCATTGGCAAGATCATTAGCACTTCCTTTATTTTTCAAATAAAAATTGAAGAATTTGATCTCTATATTATTTTGATAGTATTCAGACGTTTTACTGCCAAATCGAACATTACCCAAGCTTGCCCCATTGGCTCTGCTACCCCAGCCGCCGTGCGACCAAGGACCCATTACTAATCTGTTATTTGTTTGCGGCGATTGTTTTTGAATAGCCTTGTATAAATTCCATGCGCCGTAACAATCTTCCGCATCAAATAAGCCTCCAACAACCATCATGGCCGGTTTTATATTATAACAGCCACTTCGCGCATCTCTTTCTTTCCAAAACTGATCATAATTTGGATGTTGAGATAATTGTTTCCAAAAGCGAATACTGTCTTTGAACAAAGGCTCGAAGTTTTTAAAAGCCCCTGTTTTCAAATAGAAGGCGTAATTGTCTTTGACCGGGAATGTAAAGCCAGGACTACCGATCTTTGTTGGGTTTGGTCGTGGCATTCCAAATGAATAATAGAAACTAAACGCATCCATTATAGCCAACGCACCATTGTGATGAAAATCGTCGCCAAGAAACCATTCGGTAACCGGCGCTTGTGGACTAACCGCTTTTATAGATGGATGATTGCTTAGCGCAGCTTCGGTCGCATAAAAACCCGGGTACGAAATTCCAAATACTCCAACATTGTTATTGTTATTCTTTACATTTTTTACTAGCCAATCAACAGCATCGTATGTATCAGTACTTTCATCAGTGTCTTTTCCTTTTTTTGTTTTTTTAAACGGGCGAACATCTTCATATACACCTTCGCTCATCCATCTTCCACGAACATCTTGGATAACGAAAATATAACCCTCTTTTAAATAGTTAATGTAGTAGCTTTTGTAAAGGCGTGGCGAAAATTCTTCCGGTCCGTAAGGCGCGCACGAATACGGTGAACGTATAAATAGTATTGGATGTTTCTCCTTTTGATCTTTTGGTTCGTAAATGGTGGTGAAAAGCGAAATGCCATCACGCATTTTTATGGTCACTTCTTTTTTGGTGTAATTAGAATAAACCCAAACGCTATCTGCATTTTGCGCCACACTGCGGCACAAGGTTAAAATAAAAACTAAAAGAAGACCTCTTAAACTCATATCAATTAAAACGGATCGTCAATATCGTTTCGTTTAATGTCGGATGAATGATCATCTACATTGTCCCAATTTTTTGATTGAACGGTTTTTGTGCCTTCAGCGCCAAGAAAACTTTCGTTTTGAGGCAATTGATTCGAATTATTTCCTTGATAGATATTATCCTGACCTTCGGTATAATCAATATCTGCAAATTTAGCGTACTGACCAATGAAGCGAAGTTTTACAGTTTCTAAAGCGCCATGACGGTTCTTTGCGATAATGATCTCAGCCTTATTACGCGTAGGTTCGTTGTTTTCATCAAATTCAATTCCGTAATATTCCGGACGGTAAATGAACATTACCATATCCGCGTCTTGCTCAATTGCTCCCGATTCACGGAGGTCACTCAATTGTGGGCGTTTACTTCCACCCGGACGATTTTCAACCTGACGACTTAATTGAGAAAGTGCAATGATCGGAATTTCTAATTCTTTTGATAAACTTTTTAATCCACGTGAGATATTACTGATCTCTTGCTCGCGATTTCCCTTGCTGTCCGGTCCGCCACTCATCAATTGTAAATAATCAATAATGATCAATTGCACATTTTGATTTTCCTTTAAACGACGCGCTTTGGCACGCAATTCAAAAATAGAAAGAGCAGGAGTATCATCAATGAATAAAGGTGCTGTAGATAATTTTTTGATACGCTCGTGAAGTTGAACGAATTCGTGATTATCTAAATTTCCTTTTAAGATCTTGTCTTGCGCGATCTCAGTTTCACTTGATATCAAACGTTTAACCAATTGTAAACTGCTCATCTCTAAAGAGAAAATAGCAACAGGCTTATTAAATTCAACGGCTGCATTTTTTGCCATGGTAACAACAAACGCTGTTTTACCCATACCTGGACGCGCCGCTAAAATATGAAGGTCGGATTTTTGCCAACCACCTGTAATTCGATCTAGTGATGTAAATCCACTTGGAACTCCCAATAAACCATCGGTTTTATTGGCTGCAGTTTCAATTTCTTCAATAGCTTTTGAAATCAAGGTACTCATACGATCGTGTTGTTTACGAACGTTGCTGTCTAGGATCTCGAAAATATTTTTTGTTGTTTCATCAAGTAATTCAAAAACATCAGTGCTGTCTTCGTAAGCGGTTTTGATCGTATCTGTGCTAATGCGGATCAATTCGCGTTGCAAATATTTCTGCGCCACAATACGTGCGTGAAATTCGATGTTTGCAGAAGAAGCAATGCGATTAGTAAGTGAAGAAACATAATAAGCGCCTCCAACAAATTCTAATTCGCCTGTGCGTTTTAATTCTTGAGTTACGGTTAATATATCTACCGGTTCTGAGCGGTTGAACAAAGCCACCATAGCGGCAAATACTTTTCCATTTTGCTCTTTGTAAAAAGCTTTATCGCTTAAAAGGTCAATAACAGTACTTAGGGCATCTTTTTCAAGTAACATGGCACCTAGAACTGCTTCTTCAAGGTCGACGGCTTGTGGTTGAATTTTTCCTATTTCTGGGTTACTTCCGGTTTGTACAGTATAAAGTCTTTTTTTGGTTTTATTTTGGTTGTCCTGGTTCATAAAAAAATTAAGGGACGATAAAAGTGCGATTATTTTACCTTCTATTAAATTTACGAAAAAGTACTTTCTCTTAATAACATGTGCATAATTAATATATGTGTTCACTCTATCAGCAGTTTAGATGTTTTTGCCCGTGTTAATAACTGCCATTTGAATTGTTAACACTCTTCATGTTAGGGAATTGTTAATTAGGTAATGAGGTTCAGGGTCAAGTGCTTAATATTTCTGGCGAATTATTGGCTTGCTTATTTGTTTTTTTGTTATCTATGTTGGGTAGAAATTTTTAATACCAGTGAGAGTCTTACTTGCAGATAGCAACCATACCATTTTACACGAAACCTTGATCGCTGCCGGTATTGAGTGCGATAAATTTTGGGATAAGAGTAAAGAAGAACTTATTTCTATTTTACCAAGCTACGACGCGATTGTATTGCGAAGTAAATTCAAAATAACAAAAGAGATCATCGATTCTTGTCCAAATTTAAAATGCATTGGACGAGTAGGAGC
>JAGPDW010000171.1:0-6372 GCA_018057345.1 Bacteroidia bacterium
AAAGGAAACCAACCAATGCCATATTCCGTATCACCTATCTTTTTCTTGAACAATGCAAAATTCAACATCCCGGCAAACGGAAATAAAAAGTCGAAGAACAAATAAAATTTATCTACGCGACATTTAAATTTTTTGGCGAACCAAAAGTGACCGAACTCGTGAAGGGAGATCAATATAGTGAGGCTGAGAAATAACTGAGCAATTTTAATTAGCATACGCGTTTAAAGATATAATGATAATAGAGGCTAAAATTACGGTTTTTTTAGGGTTTTTGGAAGCCGTTTGGCCTAATTTAGACTTTGTTAACCAAGTGTTTAGGCTGTTATAGCCACAAAGACACAAAGAAAACTGTAGAACATAAATAACCACCAAGACGCCAAGACACGGTTCTTGCAGATGAAATAACCGTGTCTTGGCGTCTTGGCGGTTAAAAAAACTGAACGCTTACTTCAGTAAACTCTTTGCAGTTAAGCGCGCTTGCTTATCGGTTTCAACGTATTGCTCGTACGACAAATTATTTTTAAATGTGCTTTTTGCGATGGTGTTTTCTACTAGCTCAGCAATTTGTAAGAATTTGATCTTATCATGTATAAAAGCATCCACTGCAACTTCATTGGCAGCATTTAAAATGCAGGGCATGTTACCTCCTTTTTTTAAAGCATCGTAAGCCAATGCTAAATTGGTGAAGGTAGTTGTATCGGGTTTTTCGAAAGTAAGTTGCGGGTACTTCATAAAATCAAAACGCGGAAAATTTGTTTTGATGCGTAATGGATACGCGAACGCATAATGAATTGGTAATTTCATATCGGGTAATCCCATTTGCGCTTTCATACTTCCATCTTCAAATTGCACAATGCTATGAATGATACTTTGCGGATGAACGATCACATCAATTTGCTCAGGCTTTAAATTAAATAACCATTTGGCTTCGATCACTTCAAGTCCCTTATTCATAAGGGTTGCCGAGTCGATGGTGATCTTTGCGCCCATGGTCCAGTTGGGATGTTTTAATGCTTGCTCACGCGTAACATGCAACAGGTCATTTTTTGTTTTTCCTCTAAACGGACCGCCACTGGCAGTGAGATAAATTTTTTCTACTTTATTATCAAACTCTCCAACCAAACATTGAAAAATAGCAGAGTGTTCACTATCTACCGGATAAATATTTACTGCATTTTCAAAAGCTAACCTTGTAACCAGATCTCCGGCAACAACCAATGTTTCTTTGTTGGCAAGCGCAATATTCTTTTTGTGTTTAATGGCATTGATCACACTTGCTAATCCGGCATAACCAACAATTGCTGCTAATACAAGATCAATAGTTTCCATTTCAACAATTTGCTCAATTGCTTTTGCGCCGGCAAATACTTTTATATCATGTGAAGTAAGCGCTTCTTTTACTTGTTGGTATTTGCTTTCGTCGGCAATTACAACCGCGTTTGGATCAAATTCCAACGCTTGCTTTATTAAAAGATCGGCATTGCCATTGGCAACTAATACTTCAACTTTAAAATGATCGGGATTATCTTTTATTACTTGCAGAGCTTGCGTTCCAATACTGCCTGTACTTCCTAAAATAGCTATGTTCTTTACACTCATTTTTGCGAACACAAAACTCGGTAAAATTTTGAAGACATTATGGTAAATTTTAACAAATAATAAGGAAATATGAGCTTAAAGACAGTTTAGAAATAGCAATATCTGAAAATTGGTATTATTTTTGGAATAGTATCAGTAAACTAAACCCTATGAAAAAAATAATTTTACTTTTTGTGATCGCCCTTTTTGCTTCCAATTTTGTAGTGCCGGGAGATGGTGATAAAATCCCCGCTGCAACTATTAAAAAATTGGATGGCTCGAAAATAAACTCAAATACATTTAAAAACGATGGAAAGCCTATCATTATTAGCTTCTGGGCTACCTGGTGTAAGCCTTGTAAAAAAGAGCTCGACGCTATTGCAGAGGAATATGAAACTTGGCAAAAAGAAACGGGCGTAAAATTGATCGCAGTTAGTATTGATGATATTAGAAGCTCGGCAAAAGTAGTTACCGATGTTAAAACCAAGGGCTGGAAATACGAAGTGTATCTTGATGAAAATCAAGATTTTAAGAGGGCTATGAATGTAAATAACGTGCCTCATACCTTCCTTATTAATGGTAAAGGTGAAATTGTTTGGAGCCATAATTCATACACAGATGGCGATGAAGAAAAACTATACGAGAATGTAAAAAAACTAATTAAGGGTGAAGCACTTTCACATTAATTTGATATTTTTACTTCATGACAAAACCATATTTAAAGAGTAGCCTAGCAGCTACTTTTTTATTAGCATTTATCCTAAATCCGTTTAATTTTTTTGCGCAGGAAGGCAATCCTATTCAGGATCTTGGCTCTTCTGTTCATGGTAATTTTCAGATCGATGCGCAGTACTACAATCCCGATTCATTGATAGGTGCCCCAAAAGTTCCTGAAAAATTACTATCAAATGCCTTTGGGAATATCAATTTCATTAAAGGGAAATTCTCTGCCGGTGTTAGATATGAAGCGTACAATAATGTAAAACAAGGATTTTTACCACAATATAAAGGACAAGGTATTACAAACCGTTTTGTGCGTTACCAAGATAAATTGTTTGATGTAACGGTTGGTAATTTTTACGAAATGTTTGGTAATGGATTAACCTTAAGAACGTATTACGAACCAGGTTTATTATACGATAACTCATTGGATGGCGCTCGCATCATTTCTAATCCTTACAAAGGAATTACATTAAAAGGTGTGATTGGAAAGCAACGTTATTTTTTTACGGTTGGTCCGGGCATTGTGCGCGGAGTCGACGGAGAGATAAACATTAACGAATTGTTTGATTCGATCATTACATCAAAAACAAAATTCATCATTGGCGGAAGTTTTGTAAGTAAATTTCAAACGGGGCAAGATCCTAATTTGATATTGCCTGAGAATGTTGGCTGTTATTCGGGCCGTTTCAATATCATTCGCGATGGATTTAATTTAGGCGCTGAATACGCTTATAAAATAAACGACCCATCGGCAGATAATAAATTGAGTTACAAATACGGTGACGCTTTGTATGTAACAACTTCATATGCCGGTGATGGTTATTCATTTTTATTCCAAGGAAAACGAATTGATAACATGAGTTACCGAAGCGATCGCGCTGAATCATTACAAAATTTATTGATCAACTATCTTCCAGCAACAACAAAACAACACGCTTATACGTTATTAGCTTTAAATCCTTACGCAACACAATTAAATGGCGAATTAGGTTTTATGGCCGAAGCACAATATAAAATAAAAAAGGGTACTCCTCTTGGTGGAAAGTACGGCGTAGAGATCACAGTTAACTATTCACAAGCACATGGTTTAAAACAATACTCGGTAAGTGATTCGGCAGGTGGTAGAACATTTTATGAAACTAAATGGGACTTCAAAGAAATATCGGGGAAAAAACACCACGTGGATAGCGTGCTAAGAAATGGAGAGTATACTTCTCAAGACGTAAGTTATAACGATAACTACCGTTACTATCAGGATTTCTTTATAGAGATCAATAAAAAATTCAATAAAAAAGTGAAAGCTACCTTTATGTATTCACACCAATTTTATAATCGTAATATCATTCAAGCCGGATCGTTGAATGCAGGTTATAAGAATTTGAACTCAGATCTTTTCTTGTTAGATATTACATATAAATACAAACCGGGAAGTGCAATACGTTTTGAAACACAATTTCTTTTAACGCCTGCCAAGGATGTAGTTACAACTTCGAATGGAGTAGGAAGAGGAAATTGGGCAACTGGTATGATCGAATGGTCAATCAACAGCAATTTCTTTGTTGCCGTATTTGATCAATGGAATTATGGCAATCCGCAAACCGGTAGTGAGTCTTCAATTCCAACTACTGATCTAAGAATCCATTATTATTTATTTAATGCAGGGTATAACAGCGGACCGCATCGTTTGGCTATAAGTTATGGTAAACAAAGTGCCGGTATCTTCTGTGTAGGAGGCGTTTGTCGTAATGTTCCTGCGTCAAATGGTTTATCGCTTTCATTAACCAGTAGTTTTTAGTATATTTATAAGTATAAAAATGATGAACATGAGAACATTAATTTCTAGCATTATTTTAGGGGTCCTCCTAACAGGGATCTTTTCGTGCGATAAGGTTAAACAGCCAAATATAGTTACACAAACAGCGGTTGGTACAACCTTTGACTCCATTAATAATTCTGCTGTGTCAGGATTCAAAAAAACACTATTGGAAGATTATACTGGACATAAATGTGGTAACTGTCCGGCTGCTGCCATTTTAGCTGAGAACTTAAGCGCTCAATACCAATCTTCTTTAGTGGTTATTGCTATTCACGCCGGATTTTTTGCAAAAACTAATTCTGAATTTCCTACCTCATATACTTGTACTGTTGGTAACGATTGGGATGCCACCTCAGGATTTGGTGTAAGCACAATTGGTAATCCAAATGGCATGGTAAATCGCAAAGTATATCCCGGTTTTACCTTGGTGCATAAAGATACATGGGCAACAACTGTTGGTTTAGCGCAAAACGATCCTTTTGTGGTAAAAATGGATCTATCGAGTGCTTATGATAAAACTGCCAGAGCCCTAAACGTAACCACTAAGCTTACTTTTTTACAAGCTTATGCCAACAATGTAAAACTGCAATTGGTATTAACAGAAGATAGTATCATTGGTCCACAATTAGATTATTCGCAAAACCCCGATCATGTTGAGCACTACCATTTCGAACACATGCTCAGAACTGCTATTAACGGATCGTGGGGAGAGGTTGCTAAAACTGCTCCTATTACAGCGTTATCAACTGTAACACTTACAAACAGTAACTTTTCTGTAGATTCAAAATTCAATGATAAAAAACTAGCGCTAGTAGCTTTCGTTTATGATGAGATCACCCGTGAAGTATTGCAAGTTGAAAAGATCAAAATAAGGAAATAGAACGTGTGCTTCCTTCTATAAAAAAATTAGCTGCCGATCATTTATTTTTAATAGTTGCTTTATTGGCAACTATTATTGCTTATGGCAATACCCTTAATTTTCCGCATATCAGTTGGGATGATCCCGAAATGGTTTTCCGCAACAGAGATGTGATAGGGTTTGATATGGCCGCTCTTTTCTCTTCGCATTATGTTGGGAACTTCATTCCTTTTACAATGCTCACACATGCGATCGATTGGTTCTTGTTCGGAAAAAGCGATATGGCGCATCACCTCGTTAATTTATTGTTCCACTTAACCAACGGATATCTTGTTTACATTTTAAGCCTTCGTTTATTCAAAGAAAAAAATATAGCGTCCATCTCCGTTATCATTTTCCTCTTACATCCACTACAAAGCGAATCGGTGAATTGGATCTCTGAATTAAAAAATTTGGGTTATACCCTATTCTATTTGCTTGGCTTATTAAGTTATTTGAAATATAAGGATCGTAAAGACAATAAGTTTTTGCTCTACACCGGACTTTATTTTATAGCTTCCTGTTTGTTCAAACCATCTGCCGTAGTATTTCCTTTAAGCTTAATTTGCATAGATCTGTTCGTAAACAAAAAGTTCGACCCTAAGCATTTGCCAAACAAACTCCCATTCTTTATTATTTCTATTATTTTTGGCCTGGTTAATTTAAAAACACAAGCAGCCGATCAGTTCATTAACTACTCTCATGATTTTCCCGTGTACGAACGAGTAACCAACGCAGGTTTTGCACTATTCAAATATCTTAACCTATTTATTATTCCGTATAACTTAAGCGTTATCTATCCTTTTCCTGAAAAGAAAATGTTGTTTACCATTATCGGACTGGCATTTCTTCTGTTGATATTTGCTGTGCTCTATTTTCTTTACAAAAAGCAAAAAACGGATCTTGTAGCTATTATTTTATTCATTCTTTGTAATCTAATTCTTGTTCTGCAGTTCATTCCCTTTGGCGAGGTGCTTTATGCCGATAGATATATGTATGTAGCCATAATTGGTTTTGCTTGGCTTGCTGCTTTTTTAATTCAAAAGATCCCTTTTCAAAAAATGATCATTTCCCTTATTTTGATCGGTGCTTTGGGCTCACTTTCATTTATACGAAATACCAAATGGAAAAATAGCATTACGCTTTATGAGGACATTTTAAAAAAATATCCGAATAATTTTTTAGCACTTAATAGCTTGGGTGTAGAGAATATGCAGCGCAATAATGATGATCGCGCTTTAATGTACTTTAATAAAGCAACCAATGTAGCTCCATACAATTACAAAGGGTTTTACAATAAAGGCTTATGGTATTTAAAAAATAATAATCCAAAAAAGGCCATTGAAGAATTTAATAC
>JAGPDW010000030.1:0-21853 GCA_018057345.1 Bacteroidia bacterium
ACAACGGCGTTTATATTTTTAAATATGCCAATTACCAACTGGTAGAAACAGGATGGAAATAAGCAAAGAAAACATCTCCTTCTGGCTCAAACAACTTCAATCAACCATTTGCGATGCCTTAGAAAAAGCCGATGGCAAAGCTAAATTCTCCAGCGAAAATTGGACAAGAGAAGAAGGCGGCGGCGGTATTTCGCGCGTAGTTCAAAATGGCAATGTGATCGAAAAAGGCGGGGTGATGTACAGCGCTGTTCATGGCGATGCTCCCGACTTTTTATTTAAAGAAAGTGAACATACCATCATAAAAGAAAAAATAGCAAAACCAAAATTTTACGCTACCGGTGTTTCTATTGTGATACATCCGGTAAGTCCGATGGTACCTATCATTCATATGAACGTACGTTATTTCGAAATGGACAACGGAACGAAATGGCTAGGCGGAGGAATTGATCTAACGCCACATTACATTAACGAAGTAGATGCTAAATTCTTTCATTCAGAATTAAAAAAAGTTTGCGATAAACATCATTCCAATTATTACCCAAAATTTAAAAAATGGGCTGATGACTATTTTTTTATCGCGCACCGTAAAGAAACGCGTGGTATTGGCGGAATATTTTTTGATCGCTTGAATCAAAATGAAGAAATGAGTTTTGAAAAAAATCTTGCATTTTGGAAAGACGTTGGAGGTAGCTTTGCCGGAATCTATACTGAATTGATCAAACGCAACAAAGATAAAACGTTTACCGATCAAAATAAGCAGTGGCAGCTTTTACGGAGAGGCCGTTATGTAGAGTTTAATCTTATTTACGACAAGGGCACAAAATTTGGTTTGGAATCAAACGGACGAACAGAATCTATTTTAATGAGCTTACCTAAATTTGCTTCCTGGGAATATGATCATAAAGTTGATGCAGATTCACAAGAAGAAAAGACCTTATCGCTTTTAAAAAAAGGGGTCAACTGGGCTTAACTATTTCCAAAATTCTCATTAACAACAGAAGAGCCCGATTAACACCGGGCTCTTTATAATATGAGAATTTATACTTGATCTTACTTTTTTATAATGGTAAATTCTACGCGTCGGTTTAAACTCTTTCCTTCATCGGTTGAATTATCGGCAAGCGGTTTGCTTTTTCCAAAACCATCGCTGGTTAAGCGTGCGGCCACAACACCCTTAGATGTAAGATAAGTTACAACTGCAGCGGCTCTCTCTTTACTTAACTTATTATTGTACTCATCATTCCCAACATTATCTGTATGCCCACCAATAAATATCTCCATTAGCGGATTATCATTCAACAATTTCACCAAATTATCCAACTCAAAGAATGATTCTGACTTTAATACTGATTTTGCAGTTTCGAAAAATATATTATTTATCCGAATAACCTGACCAGTTTCTATTGGTGAAAGAAGCAAATTCTTATTTATTTCTTTATAACTCGATACATTCGACAGATCCATATTCTCAGTAACAGAATAAAAACCCGATTGCGTTGCTTTGAATGAATAATTCTTTCCGTATGGGAGAATGATGGTATACTCTCCTGTTTTTGGATTAGATGTTGCTATTCCTAATTCATTTCCGGTAGCAAGATCAAAATAACTTATAGATGTTCCAATAGGGTCCTTTGTTTTTGCATTCAAAACATTTCCTCTTACCAAAACAACAGGATTAGGTTTTTGCTCTTCTTTTGCTTTTATTTTTACCACATCGCCATCCCTAATCATATAAAAATAATCACCAGAAGCCGGAATAGTGAAATAAGCATCCCATGCATTTGAATTTATTTGCGGACCAAGATTCACCGGATCTGTCCAATTTTGCCATGTGTCATCTAATCGTTTGCTCATGTAAATATCTGCACTACCATAACCACCGGGTTTATCACTGCTAAAATACAAGGTCACATTATCAGAAGCCAGAAAAGGTGTTCCATCACTGTAAGCTGTATTGATCTTAGGTCCAAGTTTTAAAGGCCTACTCCAATCATTATCTTTATAAATGGACACATAAATATCATGCTGATCCAATTTTTCATCTTCGCAAAACGCCATTAGCAAAATATTATTTGATGCGGAGATACAATTAGAAACCGTTTTACTTTTTTGCATCTTCGCGTATTTCGGAACATCAAATCCCTTAGGGTCGGTCCAACCATCCTCTTTCAAATAACTCACCGAAAATCCAGACTTAATATATTCACCCTTGCTATAATATCCTTTTATATACCTTGTGTTTCCATCCGACGATTGTCCTATGATACTACTATAGCGCGATGTATTAAATGGAAAACCTAAGTGCTTCGCTTTATCCCAACTACCATCATTTAATTTTTTAGAATACCAAACATCCTGGTTAGGGTAATCGGGTGACTTTGTGTTTTCGGGATGATCTCCCCTTACTACAAATAACTTCATTCCATCAGGAGTTATATAAGGAGCCAGTTCATAATATTTACTGTTTACATTTGGCCCTAAACTCTCCAGTTCGTATCCCGTTTGTGAAAAAAGTTTTGTTGTAGCCAATGCAAGCGCAAGTAATTTTATCTTCATAACTAAATCTTTTATTCTGCAGTACGTTTTGTATTTGTATCTTCTTGAGGTTTACCTAAAATAGCCAAATTACGCGTAATAGGAATTGCAATTGTGCACGCTATATACAATCCGTCTGCAAGTCTATAACCCGCTTCGCCTTCAATAACCATGCGGCGATTATATTTTTTCTTTCCTTCCTTTCTTGTTACAGAAGGTAATGTTTGTATCAATATACGTCCACCAATTGGAATAACTTTGGTTACACCTGCGGGCGCATTATGTATGGGTGTTATCAAAGCATCTAAACAAATTCGTGTGTGCGTTGCAAAACCTTTTACACCATATTTATCAGTTTGTATAGAAAGTTTTACTCCTTTTCCAAAACATATTCCACCGTAAGCCCCAAGCATATAAAAATTACCTATTGCATCAGGTCCATTTGGATCATCAACTCTGTATACACCCCTTTTCATATAAACACCGGCTCTTAACGCTCTGTATTTCCATTTGCTCGATGGCACCATGATATAAGTAACTTTTGTTGCCGTTTTTCCCCCTCCAACATAACCAAGATCCTCCGTTTTAAGTACGATCTTATTTTGACTTTGTTTAATATTTTGGCTAAATATTAAAAAACCACCTGCCTGTATATTAAGGCTTGGTTTAATTGTTTTGTCTGACAGCTTTCCAAAAGTTAACCATCCGTATCTAAAAGTGTAGTCAAGTCCCAAGCGCTGTTTTAACATGCCATGACCCCATGCGCCTAAATTAAAACTCCAACCGTCAATTTGGTTAAATCCTCCATCAAAATGACACAGATCCAAATTACATGAAAAATTAGTGATGTTTTTTGGCTCATCATTAAGTGTTTTATAGTTCACGTCTTGGGCACCCAGATTTGAAATAACAAGAACACTGATCAAAATTGTAAGTAATCTTTTCATTTTATAAGTTTTTAAAGGTCAAATTTACGAATCATTCTACAAAAATACATACTTAGGACTATGGATTTTATCTAAACCCAATAAAATAGGGCCTTCCAGAGTGTTTTTTTAACCTATACCGAAGAATTTACGAAGTATATTCCTTAAATTTATAGTATGCTAAAGGCATTTGTTTCATATATAGAACGAAAGAATCTTTTTAAAAAGGAAGATCCTCTTTTAGTTGCCCTAAGTGGTGGAGTTGATTCCATGGTTATGTGCGATCTTTTACTAAAAGCCGGTTACAAATTTTCAGTAGCACATTGCAATTTTAAGTTAAGAGGAAACGAATCAGATTCTGATGAACAATTTGTGGAAGACTATTGCAGCAAAAATAAACTTACACTTTTCAAGCGTTCGTTTGATACATCAACTTACTCAGAAGAAAAAAAACTCTCCATTCAAATGTCGGCACGCGAGCTGCGTTATGCTTTCTTTAACGAATTACTGACTGAACATTCCTTTGCTTATCTTTTAACTGCGCATCATTTAAGCGATAATATTGAAACGTTCTTCATTAATTTGGTTAGAGGGTCAGGGATCGCAGGATTAAAAGGTATTTCTGAGAAACGAGAAAAGATCGTAAGACCTTTACTCACTTTCACCAAAGAAGAGATCCTTGCTTACGCCAAAGAAAATTCTATTTCCTACAGAACAGATAAAAGTAATTTAGAAGATACTTATTTGCGTAACAACCTTCGTTTAAATATCATTCCCAAATTAAAAGAACTCAACCCCTCGTTTGAAAGAACAATTTCAAAAGAACTGGCATTACTTCAGCAATACAATACAATTATTTCCAATCACTTTGCCAAAGAGAAGGAAAAGACTATCAGCAAAACTGATTCAGGAATTAAAATAAATATTGAGAAAATAAAAGAAAATAAAACACCTGAACTTTTTTTGTTCGAGATCCTAAAGGAATATAGCTTTCATCCTGATGTGATCGCAGATATTTTTGAAAGCCTTGATGGAATTCCGGGGAAATTATTTTTCTCTAACAACTTTGAACTTGTAAGAGACAGAACTGAATTGGTGATCAACAAACATTCAGATAGATCAATAGAGCCTATTGTAATTGAAAAAGAAACACAAGAGATCCACTCACCTATTCACTTAAAAATAAAACCAACAACGGAGTTTGTGAAAGAGAACAGCAAAGCGGTTGCCTACATTGATCTTTCAAAGCTAAAATATCCTCTTACAGTTAGAGGTTGGCAAACAGGAGATAAATTCAAGCCACTCGGAATGACCGGTTTTAAAAAATTGAGCGATCTGTTTGTTGACCTGAAATTAAATGCCTTCGATAAAAATAAAGTTGCCATATTAGAAAATGGTGATAAAGAAATTATTTGGGTGGTGAATCACCGCTTGGATGATCGCTACAAAATATCAGAGAACACAAATGCAATTTTAAGAATTGAACTAGTTGAGTAGTCGCGAGATCATATTTGAAGAAAAACAATACATGGGCCACAATCGCTTAAGCATTTTAACGCGATCGATATTGGCTTTGTTTTGTTTTTTGGGATACTACTGGAGCGAGAACCCAAAACCTGTACAAGTTTCGTTTGTGAGCATTGGTTCGTATCCAATTGATAACACAAGTCAATCGGGTTTGATATTTTTTTTAAGCGGGATTTTCATTCTGATGCTCTCTGCCGGCTTAACCTATATTTTACATATTCACACAAAAGTGTATAAAGGTTATATTTTAATTGACGGTTTTTGGACAACTCGTAAAGTGAAAATCGACCTAAACAACATCACCCACATTAGAAGAAGCAGGTACAAACGCAATATTTTTAGACGCGCTGTGTATAATTTACATAACAAAGGAATCATTAAATTCTATACCAGCGGCGAAGATTTTATTGAACTAACCGATAGTAGTGGTTTCATGTATCGCATTGGAACTCACAGATTATCAGAGTTTTACACTAATATCAAAGGCCAATTGGTTGTTATAAACAATGCCAGATAAAACGTAACCCAAGTCGTTTTCTTTCGTTTAATCTTATACACTAACCACGCACAATATGACAGCTACAACAAAATTTGAATCTATTGAAAAGGAGAAGATCGGTGAACTAAGATTTCCTCAAACAGAAGTGTTAACAGACAAAGAAAAGATACAGGATAGAGAAAACAATTTAAAGCGAGCTTTAACACTTGGAAATTTAGAACGAACAAAGACAAGAATATTTTTTGAGGATGAGCTAGGATTAAAAGTTGTTGAAACAACCGTGTGGGGAGTAACCGATAAACGTATCATTTTAAAACACGGAGTTGTAATTCCTATACAACGTGTTCATGCAATTGTGATCTAGCGAACTTCCTCAACCAACTTAAGAATCACAAAAACAAAAGGACTCACAAACAATAAACTGTCGAATCGATCTAAAACTCCGCCGTGACCCGGCATAAGTGTGCCACTGTCCTTAACACCCGCTTTGCGTTTCATTTGACTTTCTATCAGATCGCCAATTGTTGCAAGTATTCCAACAAACAAAGCTATTAATGGCCAAACCCATTTACTTGAAAATGTCTCGTTCATATTTAAAACAAATCCTACCGCAACACATAATACAACTCCAACAATGGTTCCTTCCCATGTTTTTCCGGGAGAAACGCGTTCGTACAATTTATTTTTACCCATTAAACTTCCTCCTAAATAAGCAAATGTATCGTTGGCCCAAATAAGAAAAATAATACCCAATACTTTAAAGCTATCATAACTTGCTGCTAACTCATTCACAGTTCCTGTTTCCGCCACAGGTATTTTAATCAATAATGAAAATGGGATCACGCAGTAAAACACCCCGGCAATAGTAAACGCCATATCATGGAATGGTTGCTCATGCTTACTGAATAAAAATTTCAGCCCCACAATAAATGGTACAAGATATATGCAGTATCGCATTAACTTTATATCCAAACTATTTTGCGACAATTGAAGCGAATAAATTGACATGAACGTTAGTATACCTGATATCATACCAATGCCGGCAAATGGTTTAACCCCCATTTTTTCTGCCAACGAATAAAATTCGTACAAAGCCCAAATAGAAACAAAAAAGAAGAGGGCAAGAAAAGTAAAGTAATTAATATAAATACAACTCAAGAGCACCATCACAAAAACAGCTGCCGTTATGCTTCTTACTCTTAAAGTTTTTAGATCTAATGCCATTTTAAGGTTTAAAGATACTTATTTTGCAGCGATACTAAAATTATTTCTTATCTTTTACATTAACCCCAAAACCCTCATCACATAAGGATTCCAGAGTATTATGGAGCCCAAAAACAGAACCCGTTAAAGCGTTTTAGGCAAATTTAATTTGTTTGATTCGATTTTTTGTAGTTAAATTTGTAGCGTAAATGAAAAACATAATATTAAATAATTCATGGTGGTGGTTTGTAACAAACGTTATAAACAGCTAAGATCATTTAATTAATTTATATTGTCGAGCCCGCTGTTTATTTCAGCGGGCTTTTTTATTTTACAAATATTACAATGAAACTAAAAACATACTATACTCAGGTCAACCTCGATCTTCACACACCTGTGAGTGCCTACTTACATTTACGCGATACATATGCTGGTTCACTTTTATTAGAAAGTTCAGATCATCATTCAAAAGAAGGAAATTTCTCATTTATTGCATGTAATCCCATTTCTTCATTTAAAGTAGAAGGGAATTCGTTGCAAATATTAAAGCATGATAGATTAGAAACTAAAAATATCGACAAAGGCTCATTAGAAAAAGAACTTTCGTTATTTGTTTCATCATTTGAAACAGACAAGCTATTAGTTTCGTTTCCTTACAGTGCAGTATTTGGTTATTCGTCCTTTGATGTGATCGATCTTATAGACGATCATACATCTGATTTGCACAGATCCGAAATTCCCGTAGTGCACTACACTTTCTATTCGCTTTTGCTTGTCTTCGATCATGCAAAACATCAAGCCCATGTTGTAAGTTTCGGTGACTCAATAAGTGAAGCAAATAAAAATTCGAAATTATTCATTGAACAATTAAATGCATCAACGGCTCCATCAAATACGTTCGAGACCATCGGAGAGATTTCATCGTCTACAACTCCCGAAAGCTATATTGAACTCGCACAAAAAGCAAAACAGCATTGTAAACTGGGTGATGTGTTTCAATTGGTACTATCAAGACGATTTAAGCAAAAGTTTATTGGCGATGAGTTTAATGTATACCGCTGTTTGAAACAGATCAACCCCTCTCCTTATCTTTTCTTTTTCGATATGGGTTCGTTCAAATTATTTGGATCTTCACCCGAAGCTCAACTTGTGGTAAAAGATTCAATAGCCGAGATCCATCCTATTGCAGGCACTTACAAACGTTCAGGCAACGATGAACTTGATAAAATTGCTGCCCAAAAATTAATGAGCGACCGAAAAGAAAATTCTGAACATTATATGTTAGTTGATCTGGCCAGAAATGATCTTAGCACCTGTTGCAACGATGTAAAAGTTGAACGTCTAAAAGAATTGCAATTTTTCTCTCATGTTATTCATTTGGTCTCAAAAGTAACAGGCAAATTAAAAAAAGGAGTAAATGGAATTGAGTTACTTTACCGATCCTTTCCGGCGGGTACTTTAAGTGGGGCACCTAAACATAAAGCTTTGCAGTTAATTCGCCAATATGAAACAGAACCAAGAAACTTTTATGGGGGTTGTGTTGGATTCATTGAAACCAACGGGAACGTTAATCATGCTATTATGATCCGCTCGTTCTTAAGTATCCAAAATGAATTGCATTTTCAAGCCGGAGCGGGTATTGTGATCGACTCCAAGCCAGAGAACGAGTTGGCTGAAATAGATCACAAAACAAGTGCCTTAAAAAAAGCGCTAAAAGAAGCCAATAAATTAAATATTATTCCAACCTTTACAGAAGATGAAACTCTTAGTGCTTGATAATTACGATAGTTTTACTTACAACCTGGTGCACCTAGTTGAAAAAGTAAGCGATGCAAAGATCAGCGTTGTTAGAAACGACAAGATCGCACTTGAAGAAATTGCCAATTTTGATAAGATACTTTTATCGCCCGGCCCTGGCTTACCAAAAGACGCAGGCATCATGCCGCAATTATTAAAAACGTACTCTTCTAACAAATCTATTCTTGGTGTGTGTTTAGGAATGCAAGCCATTGTCGAAAATTTTGGAGGCTCTTTGAAAAATCTTGATACAGTTTACCACGGTATAGCAACATCAATTTCAATCACTGAAAACAACTCCCTATTCAGTGGTTGCCCTACCAGTTTTAAAGTTGGGCGCTATCATTCGTGGGTTGTTGATCCCAACAGCATTCCGGCTGAACTAAAAGTAACGGCAGTTGATGAACAAAACAATATCATGGCGATCGAACACAAAACGCTTGATGTAAAAGGCGTTCAATTTCATCCAGAATCTATTCTTTCTGAATACGGTGAATTAATGATCACCAATTGGCTTAAGGCCTAAACTATTTCATATACCATTTTTGTGGTCAGCATTATTGCTGAATTATTGATCATTTAATACTAAACCTATGTCAAAAAAATATCTGTTACATAAACTTTATACAAATAACACGCTCAATTCGGAAGAAGCTGAAGAGTTAATGCTGCAGATCACCGAAGGCGCATTCTCAGAAATGGAAATAGCGATCATTCTTATGTTCTATAAAACGCATCCTCTTACAGTAAATGAATTAAGCAGTTTCCAAAAAGTACTTCTTAAAAAAGCGATAAGGTTTGATGTCCCTTTTGAAGCGATTGATGTTTGTGGAACCGGTGGCGATGAAAAAGACACATTCAATATTTCTACATTAAGTGCTCTGGTAATTGCGTCGTGCGGTTACAAAGTTGTAAAGCATGGCAATTACGGTGTAAGTTCGTTAAGCGGTTCCTCCAACATATTAGAATACCTTGGTTACACATTCACAAACAAAACAGAAGTGCTAATGAGCCAACTTAAAGAAAATAATATTTGCTTTCTTCACGCGCCACTGTTTCATCCTGCTTTAAAACATGTAGCCCCCGTAAGAAAAGCAATGGGCACTAAAACCATCTTTAATTTGTTAGGGCCGCTCGTAAATCCATGCAACATCTCCCATCAATTCATTGGTGTAAATAATTTAGAGACAATGCGCACTTACAATTACCATTTACAAAAAACAAGATCAAACTATTCCCTTGTTCACAGCATTGACGGTTATGATGAAATATCCTTAACGGCACAATTCAAAATTGTAGGAACTCATGGCGAACAATTACTGCATCCCAACGAATTAAAATTTCCATTGGTAAAATCCAATGATCTTCATTCGGGTGGAAGTATTGAAAATGCTTCTAAGATCTTTATGAATGTGCTAACAAACACATCGAGCCTTGCTCAAAAGAACACCGTTATAATTAATTCAGCATATGCGATTCAGTTAATAAGCAATAAAAGTATTGAAGATTGCATTCAAATTGCTACCGAAGCCATCGATAGTTTAAAAGCTCTAAAAACATTTAAAAATCTAATCCATAAAAAACATGAATACGCTTGAGAAAATAATATCCGATAAACGACAATTCGTTAAAGAAAAAAAAGAGCTAGTGCCACTAAAATTACTTGAGAAAAGTATCTATTATGAAAGTAAAACCGTTTCATTAAAAGAATATATTCTTCGAAAAGACAAGAACGGGATCATTGCTGAAATAAAAAAACGTTCACCCTCCAAAGGTAATATCAATTTGTATGTAGATATAGAAAAAACTTCTATCGGTTACATGCAAGCCGGAGCTAGTGCTATTTCTGTATTAACAGACACTCCTTACTTTGGCGGAAAAAATGAAGATCTAACGCTAGTTCGGAAATTTAATTTTTGTCCCGTATTAAGAAAAGATTTTATTATTGATGAATACCAGATCATTGAATCCAAATCTATTGGTGCTGACGCCATTTTACTGATCGCTTCCGTTCTTACAAAGGAGGAAATAAAAAGCTTTACAAAGCTAGCACATACATTAGGTTTAGAAGTTCTTTTAGAGATCCACTCCAAGGAAGAAATTGATAAGATCTCCAAGTACAACTCAATTGTTGGAATAAATAATCGCAATTTAGGTTCACTATCCATTGATCTTCAAAACTCAAGTATGCTTATCCCCTACTTAAAAGAAATAGAGGTTAAAATAACCGAAAGTGGTATAAGATCGGCAGAAGATCTTTTAGAACTAAGATCGATGGGCTTCAATGGATTTCTTATTGGCACTTTATTTATGAAAAGTAGCCGGCCGCATTTAGCCTTAAAGCAATTTATTGAAGAATTGAAAAGCAAAGAACAGGAGTATGCTTAAGTTAAAAGTGTGCGGATCAACAGATCCCGAAAATATAAAACAGCTAGTAAAATTGGGGCCCGATATGATGGGCTTGATATTCTACTCATCCTCTCAAAGAGATGTTAGCAGTAAAAATGTTACAGAGATCTGTGAAATGATCCCATCACATATAAAACGTGTTGGTGTTTTTGTTGATTCAGATCTTAATTTCATTGAAGAAAAAATTATATTATACAAATTAGATCTGATCCAACTCTATCATGAAGACATTTCACGATTTCAGGATCTGAGGGCAAAAGTTAAGATCATAAAGGCTATCTCGGTAAATACTAAAACTGATCTTTTAAGAACGTATGTCTACAGAGATCAAACAGATCTATTTCTTTTTGATACAAAAGGAGCAAAACCCGGGGGCAACGGAATAAAATTTGACTGGCGGATCATTCAAAATTACAAGGAAAAAACTCCTTTTTTGTTAAGTGGGGGAATTGGTCCCAACGACGCAGAAAGCATTAAACAAATTTATCACGAACAATTCTACGGCATAGATATCAATTCAAAATTTGAAATTGAACCGGGAATAAAAAATATTAACGCAATACAAAATTTTAAAACACAATTATATGAGAACATTGAACATAATAGATGAAAAAGGATACTACGGCGAATACGGCGGTACTTATATTCCTGAACTTCTTTATAATAATGTGAATGAACTGGAACAAAACTATTTGACCATCATTCATTCAAAAGAATTCCAAAAAGAATACCATGATCTGCTTGAAAATTATGTAGGAAGACCCACGCCTTTGTATCTTGCTAAAAATCTATCTGAGCAATTCAAAAGTAAGATCTATTTAAAGCGTGAAGATCTTTGCCATACCGGTGCGCACAAAATAAACAATACCATCGGGCAAATATTAGTTGCAAAAGCACTTGGTAAAAAAAGAATTCTTGCCGAAACAGGTGCCGGTCAACATGGTGTAGCTACGGCCACGGTTTGCGCCCTCTTAAAACTGGAATGCATTGTTTACATGGGCGAAATTGATATGCATCGACAAGAAGCAAATGTTGCACGCATGAAAATGCTGGGTGCAACTATTATTCCTGCGGTTTCAGGAAGTAAAACTTTAAAAGACGCCACCAATGAAGCTATTCGCGGCTGGATAAACGATCCCAATTCGTATTACCTCATTGGCTCAGTTGTTGGTCCACACCCCTATCCTGATATGGTAGCAAGATTTCAAAGTATAATTAGTAAAGAAATAAAACAGCAATTATTAAAAGCAGAAGGAATTTCAGAACCTGACATGGTAATTGCCTGCGTTGGCGGTGGAAGTAATGCCGCCGGGGCTTTTTACGAATTTATTGATTCGAAAAAAACAAAATTAATTGGTGTTGAAGCAGCGGGCAAAGGAGTTGATACGGGACATAGTGCTGCCACGATGACCTTAGGAACAAATGGCATTTTACACGGATCAAAGTCTATTATTATGCAAACAAAAGATGGACAAGTTACAGAACCGTATTCCATTTCTGCCGGATTAGACTATCCCGGAATTGGTCCGCTACACGCTTTTTTAGGGAAAACAAAAAGGGCAAGCTATTTAAATGTAACCGATGAAGAAGCTTTACAAGCCGCTTTTAATTTAACTCGGCAAGAAGGAATTATACCTGCTTTAGAAAGCGCGCATGCTTTAGCAATTTTAAATAAACTTGAACTTACAAAAGACCAAGTTGTAGTTATTAATCTCTCAGGAAGAGGCGATAAAGATCTTCCAACATACTTAAAACATTTAAACTAAATGAAAAATAAAATAGACACACTCTTCGAAACAAAAGAAAATGGCATACTTTCAGTATTCTTTACTGCGGGATATCCACATCTTAATGATGCTTCACGTATTTTAAAAGAGCTTCAAGAAAACGGGGTTGATCTCATAGAAATTGGCATTCCCTACTCCGATCCATTGGCAGATGGCCCAGTGATCCAAAATGCAAGTCAGACCGCGATTGAAAATGGAATGAATTTGGAATTGCTTTTTAAGCAGTTAGATATGGCTTCATCAAAAATTCGTGTTCCACTCATTTTAATGGGCTACTTAAACACGGTGATCCAATTTGGTATTGAAAAATTTTACAAGATGTGTTCCGAAAATTCTGTGAGTGGCGTTATACTACCTGATCTTCCTTTACAAGTGTTTAAAAAAGAACATGAAGCATTTGCCTCCAAGTATGATATTAAAGTGATCTTTTTGATCACACCAAATACCAGTATTGAAAGAATAAAACAAATTGATGCAGTATGTACAGGTTTTATTTATGTGGTTTCGTCAAACAGCATTACCGGTAATAATCATCAGAACTTTGAAACGCTAGAAAAATTCTATGCGCAATTACATCAAATTCCATTAAAAAATAAAACTCTCATTGGATTTGGCATAAATGATCATGCCAGTTTCACAAAAGCCTCAAAACTAGCCAAAGGAGCTATTATTGGCAGCGCATTCATTAAGGCATTATCAAAAAAGCAATCTATTTCATCGTTTTTAAACTCAATTAAAAACATTCAAACAATCACATCATGATCATTCAACTAAAAAACAAGATAGATGCACATGATTTGGCAACTATCACTAATGCTTTAAAAGAAACCGGTATCAAATCAAATTTTGTTGAAACGCAAAAGAACAAATACCTTGTTTGTTTTACAAAAAGTGAATTCGATATCCGAAGATTTGGTCATTTATCGGGAGTGCAAGACGTGCATTCCGTTAGCGACGACTACAAATTAGTAAGTAAAAAATGGAAATTGAATAGCAGCACGATCGAACTCATAGATCAAGTAAGCTATACCAAAGAACCCATCGTTATGGCTGGGCCGTGTTCAGTAGAAAGCGAAGAGCAAATGGAAAAGATCGTTTCTCACCTTGTAAAAAATAATATCAAGATCTTGAGAGGTGGCGTTTTTAAACCGCGTAGTTCTCCTTATGCCTTTAGAGGATTAGGGATAGAAGGTCTAAAAATGATGCATTCATTTTGCAAGCCTAACGATATAAAAATTGTTACCGAAGTAATGCAAGTGTCACAAATAGATGATATGCTACCTTATGTTGACGTTTTTCAAGTTGGCGCAAGAAATTCACAGAACTTTAATTTACTAGATGCGCTTGGATCGATAAATAAACCCATACTCTTAAAAAGGGGTATTAGCGGAACTATTGACGAACTTTTACAATCGGCCGAATACATTTTCTCAAAGGGAAATGAAAAGATCATGTTGTGTGAACGAGGCATAAGAACCTTTGAGAATTCTTACAGAAATACATTTGACATTAATGCCATTCAAGTTTTAAAAGAAAAATCACATCTTCCGGTGATAGCCGACCCAAGCCACGGTGTTGGTATTCGTGATCATGTATCTAAACTTGCTTTGGCTTCCTTAGTTGCCGGTGCCGACGGGGTAATTTACGAAGTGCATCCAAGCCCCGAAGAGGCTTTATCAGACGGCTATCAGACACTAAATTTTGAGGAATCTGATAATTTAATAAAGCAGATCGGCAATTTACAAGTGTTTTTAAATAGCAATTAAATCCGTAATTTCATGGCACATTCTTATGGCAGAAAAAAGCACTATCATATTTGACACCAATACATTTTCAAAATTAAATTCTTTCTTAAAGAAAGGAAAGTATTCACGCTTGATAGTGTTAGCAGATTCAAACACAATTAATGAATGCTATCCAATTCTTGCAAAAAATTGCGCTCTCATTCAAAAAGCCGACATTTTAGAGATCGATGCCGGTGAGGCAATTAAAACGCTTGACACATGTAAAGAACTTTGGGAAACTCTCAGCGAATCACAAGTAGATAAAAATGCTTTATTGATAAACGTAGGCGGTGGTGTTATTACCGATATTGGTGGATTTGTTGCCAGTGTTTTTAAACGGGGAATAGATTTTATTCATATCCCAACAAGTTTACTAGCCATGGCCGATGCAAGCGTTGGCGGCAAATGCGGCGTTGATCTCAATTCGTTGAAAAATCAATTAGGAACTATTACGCAGCCAAAAGGAGTTTTTATAAATACCCAATTTTTAAATACACTTCCCCAACGCCAATTAGCTAACGGTGTTGCCGAAATAATAAAAATGGGACTTATTGCAGATGCTAAATTAGTAAAAGCCATGCAAGACAATAAAACACTTTTAGATACATTGATCAAAAGAAGTGTAGCGCTTAAAATGGCCATTGTTAAACAAGATCCCAATGATAAAGGCATTCGTAAAATATTAAATTTTGGTCACACCGTTGGTCATGCTATTGAAAGTTGCTTTTTAGCAACAAAAGATGAATTGCTGCATGGAGAAGCCATTGCTATTGGCATGTTCATTGAAAGTTTAATTGCTTTTGATAAAAAATTGATCAAAACCAATGAACTGCAAACCATTGTTGATATTATAAAACCTAATTATGAGGTTTTAAGATTTACCAATGAGGAAGAGCAGAAAATAATGGAGTTAATGCTCCACGATAAGAAGAACAAGAATAATAAGATCCGTATGAGTTTGATCAATAAAATTGGATCCTGTAAATACGATGTAGAAGTAAACGTTTCTCAAATTCAAAAAGCATTTAAAACGTATCATCAGATCATTGGCGCTTAAAAAACACATACCCATAATTAAATTGCCCGGCTCAAAAAGCATTAGTAATCGTTTACTAATGATAAAAGCCATTGGTAATTTAAATTTCGATATTGAAAATATGTCGGATAGTGATGATACAAAATTATTGATCAAAGCGCTTCATGATATTCATTTAGGAAAAACTGAGATAAACATTGGCGATGCCGGAACTAATATGCGCTTTTTATGCGCTTATCTTTCGTGTTTAAAAAATAAAACCTTTACACTTACCGGGAGCGAACGCATGAAAGAGCGCCCTGTTAAAGAATTAGTAGATTCACTAAAAAGCATTGGTGCCGATATTTCTTACCTTGAAAAAACCGGTTTTCCTCCAATAAAAATAACCGGAAAAGAACTTAGCGCTCCAGAGATCACCATGAAAGCCGATGTGAGCTCACAATTTATTTCAGCACTACTGCTCGTATGTCCACTCCTTAAAAATAGAAAGCAAATTGAGTTAGACGGAGAAGTAGTTTCGTCGTCGTACATAAAAATGACGATGGAGCTTATGCATTTATTTGGAAAGAACAGTAGTTGGAAAGATGATACCATAGAAATAAAACCGGGCTTATACAGAAGTGATAAAACGTGTATTTATAATGAAAGTGATTGGAGTGCCGCAAGCTATTTTTATAGCGCTCTAGCTCTTAGCGATCTTGAAAAAATAGAATTAACGGGTTTATCTAAAGATAGCGTACAAGCAGATTCTAAGATCGTTGAGATATACAAAGTGCTTGGAATAAATTCTGAATTTGAGACCGATCGTGTTAGTATCTCCAAAACAATTAAAAAGGTAGATCATTTTGCTTTTGATTTTACGGATTGTCCGGATATAGCACAAACACTTGCAGCAACTTGTGTTGGCATTAGAATTACTGCTGATCTTAGAGGTTTAAAGACCTTAAAAATAAAAGAAACCGACAGAATTATTGCCTTGAAAAATGAATTAGAAAAATTTGGAGCCATTGTTGAGATCACTTCTACTTCACTTCATATAAAAGGGTACGATCCTATTAGTAAGAACACTGATGTTTTAGTGAACACTTATAACGATCATCGCATGGCCATGAGTTTTGCTCCTTTGAAGTTTCTTTATCCTGATATGATCATCGAAAATAAAGAAGTTGTAAGTAAATCATTCCCGAAATTTTGGGAGGAATTCGCAAAACTCTCATGAAACGATACTTAGTTTTTTTACCAAGCGTTCTGTTCTCCATTTTATCCGCGCAAATAAGTATCAGCGGTAAAATAATTGACGACAAGAACGAAGTGATTCCCTACGCCGCCATTGGAAGTTTAAAGCACACTACCGCCGTATTATCAAATGAAAAAGGAACTTTTCGCTTAGAACTCGGCGTATACGATGAAACCGACAGCATCAAATTCTACGCCATAGGATATAAAGAACAATACATACCCATCATTCAATTAAAAACTTCAGGGCCAAATGAAATTCGTTTGTTGCCAAGCGATCAACAATTAGCAGAAGTGGAAGTGAATGCTAAAAAATTGTTTCGAAAAAAATTAGGCGTAACAACATATGATAAAACAAATTGCACCGGCTTTGTTGGTTTAGAGAATAACTGGAAAGGTGTGGAAGCTGCTATCAGAATTCCAAATGACAATAAAAAACTTCTGAAGGTTGTTGATTTTCAATTTTACATCATTAAAAATCAATTGCCGGATAGTTTAGTATTTCGTTTGAATATTTATTCCTCAAATGAATTTTATCCCACAAAAAATATTTTAAAAAAATCCATTATTTTTAAAACAAATATAAAACAAGGTGAAGTATCATTAGACCTCAGCGCCTATGATATTAGAGCTTACGACGATTTTTTTGTTAGCCTAGAATGTTTGATGGAAAAAGTAAGCATTAAGGACTTCTGCTTTGCCGGACAAAATAGCGAACCCGCTTATATAAGGGAAAGTGTATTTAATAAATGGAAAAAAGTGCGAGGCGGTGGCGGTGCTTTTAACGTGAGTGTGCTTTACCAAAAGAAAAGCTAAGCAAGTATATATTTCAAAAATTTAGAAGGACTGTTTTTAGAGGCGGGAACCGCAAAGCGTCCTCTGGACTCCGCAGAGTAGGCGCAAAGGACGCAAAGAGTGCGATATTAACTATTTCATTTTGCAGTACTTTGTGAAACCGAAGGTCTTTGACTTCTTTTTAGTAGTGGTGGTAAAACTTAGCGCCCTTTGCGCCATCTTTGCGATCGCGAAGCGTCTTTGCGGTTTCTGCCTCTAAAATTACAATTTCTCTTTTAGATACTTTGCTGTATACCCTTTTTTGTTTGCCACCAAACCTTCCGGCGTGCCTTCAAAAACAATATAACCGCCTTCGTCGCCGCTTTCGGGACCAAGATCAATTACCCAATCGGCGCATTTGATCACATCTAAATTATGTTCGATCACTATAATGGAATGTCCTTTAGCTATGAGCGCTTCAAACGACTTTAATAATTTTGATACATCATGAAAATGTAAACCTGTAGTGGGTTCGTCAAATACAAATAGAACTGAATTATTAGCGCCGCCCATTCCTAAAAATGTTGCCAATTTAATTCGTTGTGCTTCTCCCCCACTTAAGGTGCTGCTACTTTGTCCCAAATGCACATAGCCTAAACCAACATCCTGCAATGGTTTCAATTTATCAACGATCTTCATCGCAATTCTATTTTCATCATCACCAGAGAAAAAACTGATCGCATCATCAATGGTCATATCTAAAATATCAGCTATTGACTTTCCTTTGTATAAGATCTCTAAAGTATCCGCTTTAAAACGTTTGCCTTTGCACGATTCACATGGCAATTGAATATCGGCCATAAATTGCATCTCCACTGTAATTGTTCCTTCGCCCTGACACATTTCGCAACGGCCTCCATCCACATTAAAACTAAAGTGGCCTGCTTTATACCCACGTAATTTTGCTAAACCCTGTTCGCTAAATAAGGTTCTTATTTCGTCGTAGGCCTTTGTGTAAGTTGCTGGATTACTTCTTGAAGATCTTCCAATGGGATTTTGATCAACGTATTCAACTTGCTTAATTTGTTTTAAACTTCCATCAATTATGCTCTTATGCTCAACGTTCGCGTAAAATCCATCCAAATATTTTTGTAACCGCGGCACTAAAGCTTTTTTTACCAAGGTAGATTTACCTGAACCACTAACACCAGTAACGCAACATAAGGTATTTAAAGGAAATTTTACTGAAACATTTTTTAAATTATTATCGGTAACACTTTTTACCTCAATGAACTCTTTGAATTTTCTGCGTGTAGTTGGGACTTTAATTTCCAATTGCTTGGTTAAATATTTTGCAGTATAGCTTTCTTTACTTTTTACCAGATCGGCATGTTTACCTTGGAATACTAATTTTCCTCCGCCTGTTCCTGCTTCCGGACCAATATCTATCAATACATCAGCCGCTCGCATAATTTCTTCGTCGTGTTCTACAACAATTACGGTATTTCCCTGGCGCTGTAATTCTCTTAATACTTTTATTAAACGTTCCGTATCTCTTGAATGCAAACCTATACTTGGCTCATCCAAAATATATAAACTTCCAACTAAACTGCTTCCTAATTGTGTTGCTAAATTAATACGCTGACTTTCTCCCCCACTTAATGTATTGGCCACACGGTTGAGCGATAAATAATTCAAACCAACATCCATTAAATATTGCAAGCGGTTATTGATCTCAATTAATAAGCGTTTTGAGATCTTTTCATCGGAAGCATTCAATTTCAAATTCCTAAAATACGTTTGAGCTTCGGCAACAGGCATTAAAATAATTTCGCGCAAACACTTCTCGCCTACTCTCACATAATTGGCATCTTTACGCAAACGCGTTCCTTCGCAATCAGGACAAGACGTTTTTCCTCTATATCTTGCCAACATCACCCGGTACTGAATTTTGTAGGTTTCTTTCGTAAGCATTTCAAAAAAAGCATTTATGCCTTCAAAATGGCTATTGCCTTCCCATAATAGTTTGTATTGTGCTTTTGTAAGATCTACAATAGGTTTATGTACCGGAAAATTAAATTTATGCGCGTTCTTTAGTAATTGATTTTTGTACTTACTCATGGTCTCGCCGTTCCAACACGCTACTGCATTCTCAAAAACACTGGCACTTTTATTTGGAATAACAAGGTCAGGATCAACGCCAATAATACTTCCAAAGCCTTCGCAAGTTTTGCAAGCGCCGATAGGATTATTGAACGAAAAGAAATTTACGCTTGGTTCTTCAAAGCTAATTCCATCCATCTCAAACAAGTTACTGAAATGGTGTGTGATACTTTTACCCTTAGTATCTTCAATGATCACATCACACTCACCACCACCTTCGTAAAAAGCGGTTTGTACGCTATCCGAAATTCTGTTCAACAGATCCTCATCATTTTTTTGAACGATAATGCGGTCTACTAATAAAGAAATGTCAGCATTCTTTTTTACTTTCTTCAGATCAAGTTCTGTTATCTTTTGAATTCCATCAGTAGTGATCACACGCGAAAAACCACCTTGATTTAGAAGTTCTAATTGTTTTGAAAGTGTACGGTCTTTTTTCTCTTTTAATTTTACTGTAACAAGTGCTTTTGATTCAACAGGCTGGCTCATTACAAAATCAACTACATCACTAATTTTATGACGCATTACTAATTTGCCGCTCACCGGACTGTACGTTTTTCCAACGCGTGCAAAAAGCAATTTTAAATAATCATAGATCTCGGTAACCGTTCCAACAGTTGAGCGCGGATTACGCGACACTACTTTTTGCTCAATAGCAATTGCCGGTGAAATACCTTTAATATAATCCACCTGTGGCTTTTCTAACCTACCCAAAAACTGCCTGGCATAAGCAGATAAGCTCTCTACATATCGTCTTTGGCCTTCTGCATAAAGTGTATCAAATGCCAGAGTTGACTTACCCGAGCCTGATAAACCCGTGATAACCACCAACTTATTACGAGGTATAACTACATCTATATTCTTTAAATTGTGTAAACGGGCGCCTTTTATGATAATATGGGTTTTGGCATCAACCTTAGATATATCGGCTATTTGGGACATTGGGATGCAAAATTAGGGCTTAATTTTGAGAATTTGGGCCTTTATTTCACTCATTTAAAACAACATTTCACTCAACAGGGAGTCTGTTTTAACACATATGGATTTGGCTCTTGACCTAAATGGCCTATATTTGCCCTAATAACCAATTAAAAAACTAAGCCATAGAATAGACCTTTACTAGCAAAACAGAACTTTAATTAAAAGCAAGTAAACATGTCTATTCAATCATTAACTGATCACGAGTTAGTTGCGTTATACCTCAAGGGTAACGAAAAAGGCTTAGAAACTCTCCTTCAACGTCACAAATCAAAACTCTTTTCGAGTATTTTGGTAATTGTTAAAGACCGAGCTTTAGCCGAAGATGTATTTCAGGATACATTTTTAAAAGTGATCCAAACCTTAAAAAAAGGTCAGTATAACGAAGAAGGTAAATTTCTTCCTTGGATCTATCGTATATCACACAATTTGATCATCGATCATTTCCGTCGCATCAAAAAAATGCCACCGGCTTCTATATATTATAATGAAGAAGGTGAAGAGATCCATCCATTGGATAAGGTAAGTGATACAAAAGATGTGTATCAAACCGGGGATGAAAGTTCAAAGCGCAAAAACAATGTTCGCGATCTGATACACATGTTACCGGCCGATCAACGCGAGGTTGTAATTATGCGTACGTATTACGATATGAGCTTTAAAGAGATCGCTGATATGACAAACGTTTCTATCAATACTTCTTTGGGCCGTATGCGTTATGCTTTGATCAATTTGAAAAAGATGATCGAAGAAAGAAAAGTGGAAGTTTCGTTTTAAGCGAATTTATTTTCTGATTTTTTATTTCTATTTGGGCGCCATTTCGCGCTTTCCGTTCCAAGCCTGCTTGTCCTTTGCAATGTTTGTAGTGCTCCGGTAGCTTCCTTCGGTCGCTTCCTCGCCCAACAAACATTTTGCAAAGTCCTAAGCAGGGCTTTCCACATCAATCGCGGGCGCGGGTATCCCAAGCATCCTAATATAAAATACATCCAATAAAGCTTGATCAATTTAATAAAGATGATCGAGGAAAGAAAAGTGGAAGTTTCGTTTTAAACTTATTGCAAATAAAAAAAGGCCACAGATATCTGTGGCCTTTTTTGTTTATGTCCTGCAAAGGACATCTCTAGAAATTAGATTTTTCGAGGCGAACAAGTTTTTAAAAGCGGAGTTTACTATAGTAAATGAGCATTTTAAAAACGAAG
>JAGPDW010000172.1:0-6332 GCA_018057345.1 Bacteroidia bacterium
GTGAAGTAAAATTTAGAAAGGGGCTTAAAACTCATCATACAAATTTGTTTTCTACTTGCTAATATAGTAATATATTTACAAATAGAAACTACCTATTTAGTTAAAATAAATTAACATGCAACCACTGGCGGAGAGGCTCAGGCCACAGGCTTTGAGCGATTATGTAGGGCAAAAAAAGATCATTGGAGAGGGCACCGCGCTCAGGAATGCGATAAAGAACAAACTTTTGCCGTCGATCATATTGTGGGGACCGCCGGGCGTTGGAAAGACCTCCTTGGCCTTTATTATTGCCAATGAATTAAAGCGACCATTCTACAGTTTAAGTGCCATTAATAGTGGGGTAAAAGACGTACGTGAAGTAATTGAAAAAGCTTCTGATAAAAATATTTTCAATACCGAAAAACCAATTTTATTCATTGATGAGATTCATCGCTTTAGTAAATCGCAACAAGATTCATTATTATCAGCTGTTGAAAAAGGTGTTGTTACTTTAATTGGTGCTACTACCGAAAATCCTTCGTTTGAAGTTATTCCCGCACTACTGTCGCGTTCGCAAATTTATGTTTTAGAGCATTTGAGTGAGAGTGAACTTGTGGGAATTTTACAGCATGCTATTAGTGGGGACGCTATTTTAAAAACAAAGCAAATAGAGTTAAAAGAAACAGATGCGCTCATAAGAGTGAGTGGAGGAGACGCTCGTAAATTATTGAATGCGCTTGAGATAGTGGTAAACTCAAGCGATAAAAGTTCTGTAGTTATAACAAATGAATTGGTATTAGAAACCATTCAGCAAAATTTAGCATTATACGACAAAAGCGGCGAGCAACATTATGATATTATTTCTGCTTTTATAAAATCCATGCGCGGAAGTGATCCCAATGCTGCTTTGTATTATTTAGCACGCATGCTCAAAGGCGGAGAGGATATTTCCTTTATCGCAAGAAGAATGATCATTTTGGCAAGCGAAGATATTGGTAATGCAAATCCAAATGCATTGCTCATGGCAAAAACCTGTTTTGATGCGATCAATATTATTGGAATGCCCGAGGCAAGAATTATTTTGAGTCAATGTGTTGTGTATTTAGCAACATCGGCAAAAAGTAATGCCAGTTATATGGCTATTGCTAATGCTTACGACATTGTAGATAAACAAGGTGATCTTCCTGTGCCTTTACATTTACGCAATGCGCCAACCAAATTAATGAAGGATCTTAACTATGGAAAGGAATATCAATATGCGCATAGTTTCGAAAATAATTTTGTTGACCTAGAATATTTGCCTGATGAAATAAAAGGCTCGCAACTCTACGATCCGGGAAAAAATCCTCGCGAAGAAGAACAGAGAAAATATTTAAGAAGTATTTGGAAAGAGAAGTATGGGTACTAATTATTTCTAGTTCGAAGTTCCTGGTTCTGTGTGTATAAAACGAAGTCTTTTTAAGTGCTATTAATTTTAGTTCGATACACACAGAACCAGAAACTAGAAATAGGATGGTTTACCATCCTAATATCCAAGCAAAGATCAACGGCGCAACAATCGTTGCATCACTTTCTACAATGAATTTCGGCGTATTGATATCTAATTTTCCCCAAGTAATCTTTTCATTTGGTACAGCTCCTGAATATGAACCGTAAGAGGTTGTTGAATCAGAGATCTGACAGAAATAACTCCAAAAAGGAACATCATGCATTTCCATATCTTGGTATAACATTGGTACAACGCAAATAGGAAAATCACCGGCAATACCTCCTCCAATTTGAAAAAAGCCAACGCCTTTACCGCCACTGTTTTTTGTATACCAACCGGCCAGCCAAGCCATATATTCAATTCCACTTTTCATGGTGCTTGCTTTTATTTCGCCTTTGATAACGTAAGAAGCAAAAATATTTCCCATAGTACTATCTTCCCAGCCTGGAACAACAATAGGTAAATTCTTTTCCGCCGCGGCTAACATCCAACTATCTTTTGGGTCGATTTCGTAATATTGTTTTAATTCCCCACTTAATAATATTTTATACATGTATTCATGCGGAAAATAACGCTCTCCTGCAGTATCAGCATCTTTCCAAATTTTATGAATGTGTTTTTGTAAACGACGAAACGCTTCTTCTTCCGGAATGCAAGTATCTGTTACGCGGTTATAGTGATTCTCTAAAAGATCCCATTCATCTTGAGGCGAAAGATCGCGGTAATTTGGAACGCGCTTGTAATGACTGTGAGCCACCAAATTCATAATGTCTTCTTCCAAATTTGCGCCTGTGCAAGAAATAATATCAATTTTACCTTTACGGATCATTTCGGCTAACGATTTTCCAAGCTCAGCGGTACTCATTGCGCCGGCTAATGTTACCATCATTTTTCCACCTTCGGTTAAATGCGTTTCGTAGCCTTTGGCCGCATCAACCAAGGCAGCAGAGTTAAAATGTTTGTAATGATGATTTACAAAGTTTGAAATTGGGCCTTTACCGGCTATAGTGTTTGTTGACATATCTCTTAAAAATTAATGGCCAAAAGTAAGAATTTACTATTAAAAAGAGTCCTTTTTCTGTTAACAAAATATAAAGCCTTTATTAGCTCTTTTTCTGAAGATTTTTAGCCTAAATTTGTGCTATAAATGATCCAAAAAATCAGTCAGTATCTATCGCTTATCAAATTCAGTCACACTGTTTTTGCTTTGCCCTTTGCTTTTATTGGATTTTTTTTGGCTATTCATAGCGGACAAGCTACTTTCTCTATTCAAAAGCTGGTAATGGTAGTTTTGTGTATGGTTTTTGCCCGAAGCGCGGCCATGGGTTTTAATAGATATATTGATAGAAAGTTCGACGCAAAAAATCCTCGCACTGCTATTCGTGAAATTCCGGCGGGAGTAATTAGCGCTAATGCTGCGTTGGCTTTTGTGATCGTTTGCAGTATCTCTTTTGTTGTGTGCACGTATTTTATAAATGAGGTCTGTTTGTATTTGAGTCCTGTTGCTTTATTAGTTGTTTTAGGATATAGTTATACCAAACGTTTTACGCCTTTATGCCATTTGATATTAGGCTTAGGTTTAAGTTTAGCACCAATTGGCGCCTATTTATCGTTAACAGCACAATTTGCTTTTGTGCCTGTATTGTTTAGCGTATTAGTTTTTTTATGGGTGAGCGGATTTGACATTATGTTTGCATTGCAGGACGAAGATTTTGATCGAGGTCAAGGCTTAAGATCAATTCCGGTTTTGCTTGGAACAAAAAATGCATTGCGTTTATCTGAAGCATTGCATGCAATTGCGGCAATTGTGGTAATGGCCTGTTTTTATTTTGGAGGCTTTCATTGGTTATTTGCAATTGGGGCTGCTATTTTTATAGGATTATTGATTTACCAACACAGTATTGTAAAACCAAGCGATCTAAGTAGAGTTAATTTAGCATTTGGTACAGTTAACGGAATTGCCAGTGTGGTGTTCTGCATTTTTGCATGTGCTGATATGTATTTTTTGTAGATGAAAGAGTTATTGGCAAAGTTACGCTCTATATTAACTCGCAAACGTGTGATGTGGGTTTTTATCGTGCTAGCATTCTTTGTTTTATTTTGCAATAAACATATCGAAACAAAAACACAACCATTTCTTTACAACAACATCAACATCTTGCCAAAGGTAAGAGTGGCACTGGTTTTGGGCACATCTAGCAAACGCGCGAATGGCGATGATAATATGTATTTCAACAACCGAATTAAAGCCGCATATGATCTGTATTATTATGGACGAATTCAAAAAATGATTTTGAGTGGTGATAATTCAAAAGATTACTACAACGAACCAAAAGTTATGCGGAAGGCTTTAATGGATATGGGTGTTCCTGATTCAGTTATTGTTTTAGATTATGCAGGCTTAAGAACATTTGACAGCATGATCCGAGCTAAAGAAATTTTTGGTTTGGACACCGTTATGGTGGTGTCGCAACGATTTCATAATGAGCGCGCCGTTTTTATTGGACGAGAGAACGGTATTATTGCATACGGATATAATGCCAGCAATGTGATCTATCAAAATCAGATGAAGGTAAAAGTGCGCGAATTTTTCGCTAAGGTAAAATGCTTTTTAGATGTGTACATTTTGGCAACCAAACCAAAACATCTTGGTGAGAAAATTAAAGTTTAGAGGCAGAAACCACAGAGACCTTTGGTCTCACTGAGTTTTTCACAGAGCACACGGAGCTCACAAAACGCCAAATTAATAAACACAGTTTTTCTCTGCGACATCTGTGCTAACCTCCGTGAGAGCGAAGCTCTCCGTGGTTTCTGCCTCTAAATAAACTTACACTTTCTACTAGCAAATGCGCACATACGTAAAAGTATAAGTCCGTGTTTAAAGCGTGAGATATTTGTTTCGCCATAAGTACGCTCACGATAGCGAATAGGGACTTCCACAATTTTTAAATTCAATTTGTGCGCGCCAAATAAAAGATCAAAATCTCCAAAAGGATCAAACTCACCAAAGTATTTTCTGTTTTTTGTAAGCTTAATATAGTCGGTTCTAAACATTACTTTAGTTCCGCATAAGGTATCTTTAAAACGTTGTTCCAATAACCACGTAAATGCCCAACTAAAAAAGTGATTGCCCAAATAATTCAAAAAGCGCATAGCTTCCTTATCCATTGGGTAAACTAGGCGAGTCCCATTAATAAAATCGCCTTTTCCACTGGCAATAGCATCGTAAAATTTAGGGATATCTTCTGGCGGAACAGTAAGATCGGCATCTAAGATCATTAAAATATCTCCCGTCGCAATTTTATATCCTTCGCGCACAGCATCTGCTTTTCCTTTTCCTTTTTGTTGACCAATTTTTATATCGTGAGTAGAAGCGTACTTCTTCTGGATCTCTTGAATTTTAGCCCAGGTATCATCCGTACTGTTTCCTTCAATAAAAATGATCTCAACATGTTTACCAAATTTAGGTAAGCGTAAAATGGCGTTCTCGATATTCCCACTTTCGTTACGCGCCGGAATTACAACAGTAGTAGAATATTTGTTGTCGTACTTGGCATTATCAATTTCCGGTAACGGTTTTGCAAAACTGTAAATATTAAAACTAAAGAAACGGAAGAAAGGAAATTTCGCGAAATATTTATTGAGTAGGAAGGATAGAATAGGAACGTAAAGTGGAAATATCAATCGCTTTGTATTACGATATACATCAAACCCCGAAACAAATAATAAATTATTGATATCGCGCGTGCTTAACCAATTTTGCCAAGGCGTGCGTTGTTTTAATCCAATTAGCTCTGCAAATTTTATAACCGGCTCCCAAAATGAGTTGTAATACTGAACAATGATCTTCGTATTGGGATGACAGCATTTTTTTATTTGTTCAAATACATTTTGAATATCATCAACAAATCCAATGAGGTTGCTTATAAGAATAAGATCGTAAGTTTGGTTGAGTTGAATGTTATTTGCATCCATCAATACAAACTCTATGTCTTTAGCGCCATGTTTTTCTTTGGCCCAGTTTATGTACTCTTCGCTAAAATCTATACCTGTTTTTTTGGCGCCGGTAATGCTTGCTAAAAGATCGCCACTTCCGCAGCCAACTTCCAATACAGAGGCATCCTCATGAGCATAATAGGCGCAATAATCGCTTATTTCTTTCCAATAGTACCTGCTAACCACGCGTTTTTTGCGCTTTTGGGCGATCGAATTAAAATAGTCTCTGTATTTATTTTTACTAGGGCTTTCCATTATTCCGATGTAAAAATAAGGAATTAATATATATTTGTACCCTTATATTTACCTATGTTCAAAAGCTGGCTCCCCATAACGCGTATCAAGATCTTTGGGGCTAAGATATTGTATCAAATTACTACCTTATTTGTTGGTAAAAAACGCCGTGTAATTGACCGTGATAGGGTTAAATACGAGGTTGATCTGGCAGAAGGAATAGAGCTTTCTTTGTTCTTATTCGGCAAATTCCAAAGTCATATCACAAATAACTCCTTCTTAAAAATAAAGGAGGATTTTACCATCATTGATATTGGAGCCAATGTAGGTTTAATGACCATGCAATTTGCAAAATTGGTTCCTAAAGGAAGTGTGTATTCATTTGAACCAACATTTTATGCTTTAGAGCGATTGAAAAGGAATTTGGATCTGAATCCTGAATTAGCAAAACGTGTAACAGTAATTAATTCTTTTGTTTCAGAAAAGAGCGACGCTAATCCAAATATTGTGGCCTATAGCAGTTGGAAAGTAAATGGCGAAAGAGGCGAGAGTGATCATCCTGTGCATTTAGGAACTCCAAAAAGTTCGGAAGGTGTTCCATCCATTAGTTTAAATGATTTTGTAGAGAAGCAAG
>JAGPDW010000173.1:0-6304 GCA_018057345.1 Bacteroidia bacterium
GCATAGGCCGAGTGATCGAGTACTTCAATTTTTCCTAATTCATCTTTCTGTAGCTGTCCTTTTTGAAGTAACATTCCTACAATATCCATTTTATTGATCTTATCTTTTTTACCTGCGCCAATGTATAATGTTTTCCATTCGGTTGGCTTTGGCAATACCAATTTTTTTGGTAACTCCATCTCTTCCGGCTTTTGATCTAAAAACACAGGCAAGTGATCATCTTTATCCAATAAAAAATAACTGGTCCCTACTCCATTCATTCGCGCCGTTCTTCCATTTCTGTGGATCATCACATCTTCGGTTGCAGGAAATTGATAATGAATTACCGCGTCAATTTCAGGAATATCTAATCCGCGTGCAGCAAGATCGGTTGTGATCAATAAATTAATACTTCCGTTGCGTAATTTAATTAAAGTTTTTTCTCTATCAATTTGTTCTAAACCTCCATGATAAAAACCATGAGCCACTTTATGAATTTCCAATTGTTCTGAAATACGATTTACCGCATCACGATGATTACAAAACACAATAGCTGATCTTGCATTGATGCCGCCCAATAAAAGCATTAAAGCTTCCAATTTATCATCACTACCTACTCTAACGGCTTTTACAATAAGCGATGACTTTAACTGATGATGATCGGTAGTAAAATTCAAAACTTTTTTATGAGCCATTCCAACAAAATCAGGAATTTCTTTTAAAGCAGTAGCTGAGATCAATATGCGTTTACGAAGAGCTTTGCATTGTCCAATAATGTCGGACATTTCTACCTTAAAACCCATTTCTAAGGATTTATCAAACTCATCTAAGATCAATGTTTGTATAGATCCCGCGTTCAAATTATTTTTCCGTAAGTGATGTGAAATTCTTCCGGGTGTACCAACCAAAACTGCCGGCGGATGTGCTAAATTATTTTCTTCAACTCCAACAGCATGTCCACCATAACACGAATTGATTTTGTACGGCGTACTCATTTGCTTAAATACTTTTTCAATTTGAATAGCTAATTCGCGCGTGGGTACTAAGATCAAAACCTGAACGCCTTCTTTTTTATCATCCAATAATTGTAAAACAGGTAATAAATATGCTAATGTTTTTCCTGAACCGGTTGGTGCAATTAAAACAACATCATTTTGCTTTTGAATTGCATCAATTGCAGCTTTCTGCATTTCGTTTAGCTCTGTGATGTTGAAATGTGAAAGTATAGAAGAATAGTTCATGAATATTAAATAAAGTGCTAATATACCACAAATAAGTGGTCAGTTTACAGTAGCAGTGTACAGTTGCATCGACACAAAACTCACTTTGAACTTCTCTCCTTATCCAAATACGATTGCACTACATCAATAGCATTATCTATCACATCGCTTAAGGCCGTTACAAATGTTCCGGGTTTTGCCATGTCTAAGGCATGTTTAAGTGCTTCAATTTCTTTTGGAATGTATTCGTACGATTGCTTTGGATTCACTTCTTGAATTCCTTCAACTAATAATTTTACAATATCCTCGGCTAATCGCCCGCGTAAAAATTTATCCTGACGAATAATGATATGATCGAACATTTGGGCAGATATCCTTCCCATATCTCTAATATCATCATCTCTTCTATCACCTGTTCCTGTGATAATACCAATTTTATAAGGCGATTCAATTCCTGATAAATATTCTTTTATCCCTCTAAAGCCATCGGCATTATGAGCAAAATCAATGAGTACTTTATATTCTTTAAAGTCAAAAATATTCATTCGTCCCGGTGTTTGCGCGGCTGAAGGAATAAAGGTTTCCAAGTTTGTTTTGATATCATCAATAGTAAATCCGTAAACGTAAGTTGCTAATGTTGCAGCTAACACATTATAGATCATAAATGTTACTTTGCCACCAAAGGTCAACGGAATGTGCGAAGCTTTTTCAACTCTAAATTTCCAATCGCCTTTTTTAATGGTAATGTATCCATTTTCATAAATAGCAGCAATACCACCCGTTCTGCAATGTTCTTTAATGATCCTATTATTTTCATCAAGACTGAAATACGCAATTTTACAATCGGTTGTTTTTGCGATCGACACACAATGTTCGTTATCGGCATTTAAAACTGCGTATCCGTCACGTTTCACTGCTCTTGCAACCACACCTTTTACATTGGCCATTTCGGCAAGTGTATTAATATCCGATAAGCCCATGTGATCTTCCTGAATATTTGTAACAACAGCCACATCACATTTTCCAAAACCTAAACCTGCGCGTAAAATTCCGCCACGCGCTGTTTCTAAAACAGCAAATTCAACCGTTGGGTCTTTCAAAATAAATTCAGCACTCATTGGCCCTGTGGTATCTCCTTTGGTTAACATCGAATTTTGCACGTAAATTCCATCCGATGTTGTAAAACCAACTCTAAAGCCATTGTTTTTTACAATGTGAGAGATCAAACGTGTAGTTGTTGTTTTACCATTAGTACCCGTAATTGCAATAATTGGAATTCTGCAACTTTTTCCGGTTGGATAAAGCATATCAATTACAGGAGCGGCCACATTGCGCGGTAATCCTTTTGCGGGCGCCAAATGCATTCTAAAACCGGGTGCAGCATTTACTTCTAACACTACGCCGCCATTGGTTTGCAAAGGCTCGCTTAAATTCGAAGCCATAATATCAATTCCGCAAATATCTAATCCAATAACACGAGAAATACGCTCACAAATAAAAATATTATGTGGATGAACAATATCTGTTACGTCGGTGGATGTTCCTCCTGTGCTCAAATTTGCTGTTCCTTTTAAATAACAGTGCTCGCCTTTTTTTAGAACAGTTTCTAAGGTATAGTTTGATTTCGCTAATTGTTCGTGCGTTTCTCTATCAATAGTAATTTCTGTCAAAACATTTTCATGTCCATAACCTCTTCGTGGATCTTTATTTTCTGTATTGATCAATTGCTGAATGGTTGACTTTCCATCGCCAATAACATGCGCAGGTTCTCTTAAAGCCGCGGCAATAAACTTGTGGTTAATTACCAAAACTCTAAAATCATAGCCAACAATGAATTTTTCTACAATTATTTTGCGCGAATACTTTTTAGCGTGCTCAAACGCAGCCTTTGCTTCATCTAATGTTTTTACGTTTATGGAAGCCCCTTTACCATGATTACCGTCCAAAGGCTTAAACACCAAAGGAAAACCAACTTTATCTATCACTTCATCAATTTCCGATTCGTGAACAATGCACATGCCTTTTGCAACAGGAATTGCTGCTTCTTCTAACATGCGTTTTGTTTCGTCTTTATTGCTTGCAAGATCTACAGCAATTGAACTCGTTTTATCGGTCATAGTTGCTCTAAAGCGCACTTGATTCTTTCCATAACCCAATTGCACCAATGAATCCGTGTTTAATCGAATATAGGGAATATCGCGAGCCACGGCTTCATCTACAATACTTCCGGTACTTGGACCAAAACGTTCTCTTTCGCGCATTTCGCGCATTGTTTTTATGTCTGCATCTACGTCATATTCTGTTCCTAAGGCAATAGCTTCGGCAATTTTTACAGAAGCTTTGGCTGCAAAAACACCAACGTTTTCTTCCATATAAGAGAACACCACGTTGTACACGCCAGGTTTTCCTGTTCCTCTGGTGCGCCCGTATCCGCAATCCATCCCCGCTAATGTTTGAATTTCTAAGGCAATATGTTCTATCACGTGGCCCATCCAAGTGCCTTCTTTTACTCGCTCAAAAAAACCACCTTCATGATCCTTCGAACAACGGTGTTTCATCATTGTAGGAAACATTTTCTCTAATCGCTCAGCAAACCCTTTGATCTTATTTGTGGGTTTTTCCTCCATATCCTCCAAGTCAAGTTTCATCACAATGAGTTTTTTGCGATAATTCGACCAATAATTAGGTCCTCTGAGGGTCTTTATTTCTACGATCTTCATAGTTCGGTGTAATTTTTATCAATGTACCGTTTGTTTCTTATATAAACAATATGCTGTTTAAAATAAGGGCTAATAAAGACAACTTTCATCAATTTTTAATTACGATTAGGTTAAATTTGTTACCTAATTGAAATGTAATGAATAGCCCCAAAGGGAAATTAATAATAATAGGCGGTTCGGTTGACAGAGGCAGTTTTTCTGAAAGTCCAACTGATCTTCAACGAAATTTAAAATTCTTTGAAAAAGGGATCTTAAAACGAATTACGGTAGAATCTTTAAAAGGAAATTTATCGCGGTTTGAAATTATCACCACTGCTTCTAATATTCCTGAAGAAGTTGGAGAAGAATACATCAAAGCATTTGCTCAATTAGATGTAAAAAATGTTGGAGTTTTAAATATTAAAACCCGCGAGGAAGCAAATTCACCCGAGTGTTTACAACGTTTAAAAAATGCCGATGTGGTAATGTTCACAGGTGGTGATCAATTACGCTTAACTTCTATTTTTGGCGGCACACCTTTCCATCATTTGCTATTGGAAAGATATGAGAACGAACACTTTGTTATTTCAGGAACATCGGCCGGTGCTGCGGCCAGTTCTAATAATATGATTTACCAAGGAAGTAGTCATGGCGCTTTATTAAAAGGTGAAGTAAAAATTACAGGTGGCTTAGGATTTATAAATAATGTGATCGTTGATACTCATTTTGTACAACGCGGAAGAATTGGACGTTTGCTTTACGCTTGCGCCAGTAATCCTATTAATATTGGTATTGGCTTAGGAGAAGATACCGGTTTACTAATTACCAAAGGAAATGACATGGAAGCCATTGGTTCAGGATTAATTATTTTAGTTGATGGAACACATATGCGTCACACCAATATGACTGAAGTTGAAATGGGAGAACCTGTTTCGATTGAGAATTTGATGGTTCATGTGATGTCTATTGGCGATCACTTTGATCTGAAGATAAGAAAATTAAGTATTGATCATTATAAGCCGAAGGTGAAGATCGAGTAATGAATTGTTTCCATCATTAGTAATTCATAACTCATCATTCATAAATCATAATTATCTATAGATTCCAATAAAGATATCCTCCCCACTTTTTTTACTGGCACGATACATTCCATCAGAATTAAACGGTAATTCAATATTTCCTTTGGCATCCAAGGCAATTAAGCCGCCTTCGCCGCCAATTTTCACAAGCTTGTCCATCACAACAACATCACAAGCCTCCTTTAAAGACAAACCTTTGTATTCCATTAAGCATGAAATATCATAAGCTACAACTGCTTTCATAAAAAATTCGCCATGTCCGGTACAACTAATAGCGCATGTTTTATTATTGGCATACGTTCCTGCACCAATAATAGGACTATCGCCTACTCTACCAAATTTTTTATTGGTCATGCCACCGGTACTTGTGCCTGCAGCAATATCGCCGTGTACATCTAAAGCAACGGCACCAACAGTTCCAAATTTCTTTTCCTTATCATCATTATGATCCATCACCATTTTATTTTCTTTTTTGGCAGCTTCTAATTGATCGTATCGCATTTGAACAAAAAAATAGGCATCATCGGCAAACTCAGCATTTATCTTTTTTGCAAACTCAATAGCGCCTGCGCCGGTTAATAGAACGTGGTCAGACTTATCCATCACGCCACGCGCTAAACTGATCGGATTTTTAATATGCATTACGCCGGCAACCGCACCGGCAGCAAGGTCCTTTCCGTTCATTAAGGATGCATCCAGTTCGTTCTTACCATGATTGGTAAATACCGCGCCGCGTCCTGCATTAAATAATGGATCATTTTCCAAACTCCTTATCGCCATTTCAACAGCATCTAAAGCTCTTCCGTCTTTTTTCAAAACAGTTTCGCCGGCATTAATAGCATCCTGAAGCGCTTTTTTATAAGCTTGTTCTTTTTCGGGGGTCATTGTGCTTTTTAAAATGGTTCCTGCTCCACCGTGTATTGCTATTGCGTATTTAGACATTGTATAGATTTTATTACTCAACTAAGATACCGTTTTTATAAAGCAAACGGAAGAAAAGTTGGAATTGACCTGTTTATTATGCCACAGATTTCGCGAATTAACACAGATTTCTTTCACAGATTAAAATTCAACGTTAAGTGTAGTAAGAGTAAAAAAATCTGCGACGGGAATCTGTGAAAACTTGTGCAATCTGTGGCAATAAAGACTAAATTAAGATTCGAAAAATCGGCTCGCTCGCGCAAATTCGCGCTTCCCTAAGTGAAGCTGGTTTTTAGTTTTAGGATTATCATTCTTTAACACTTATAAATTCTTATTTAGAGGGCAAAATCTTAATATTGTATATGCTAAACAGAATCTATATCAGAAGGATCGTATTTATTTCTTT
>JAGPDW010000174.1:0-6302 GCA_018057345.1 Bacteroidia bacterium
GCTGTTTACTACAGAGGTATGGCTTCAAAAGCAGTAAAAGAGATCAACTTAGATCTTAAAGCAGAAATGCCGGGTGAGTATGATGCGCCAGCTTCAACAGCGTACTTATATTATACCAATGAATTTAAAACTTGGGCAGGCTTAAGTAAAATAACAATTAAAAAAGCTTCGTAATTGAACTTTAGCAGAAAAAATAATCAAACAGGAAATAAGAGCGGTATACTTACCGCTCTTATCTTCCTTTTTGTAAATGTTTTGATGGCGCAAACGTCTTATCCAATTACCGATCCAAGAAATCCGAATTGCCCCTGCCATAAATATCAAAAACTGGCTGACGATGAGTTTAAAAATTTGTTGGCTCAAAACAATTTAGTAAATAAAGAAATAGGAATAAGCGATGATGATCAAGGGAAAATAAATAAGCAATTCAACGATAACAGCAAAGAAGATCATGAGGGAATAAGTTCTGATAATCTTGCTAGGATCTCAGTTTTTGAAGGCGATAATGTATTAGGGAAAATAAACGATGATCCAGGCGAGTTAAAAGTAATTGAACAAAAAATGGATCGCAGTGGTTCAAGTTCTTTTGGATCAAGAAATAAAACAACCAAACATTGGAAAGGTAAACGCAAAAAACACAGTTCTCGCTACAAGCAATTAAAGAGGGTCTTTTACGTTGGTGGTTGGGATATTTGGAAAATGAAGAGAGTTACTTCGGCTTGTTTTCATTGGAAGTAGATCTATAACCTGCTAATGATCCTATCAGCTATAGCATTTTGGTAATACCAAATACCGTTGGTTTGTCCTTGAAAACTTGGCTCTCCTCCTAATTCACCAGAAGGAATAAATCCAGTCGCAAGTCCCGTAGCATATACATTACTAATTACACTTCCATCTTCATCCAAAAGTTCGCAATTATCATTCACCCAATGTCCCGTTTTTTCCCCTTTGAATAAGATCGCTTCATTTCTTTCATTGTAAAAAGGAACAATGTTCAACTTGTAACCGAAAGCCACTATGATCACTGTTGCTTCAGAGAGATCTTTTTCAATTTCACTTTTATTTTTCCCAAATATTTTAAGCATCACTCTATTTTCTTTTTCCATTCCTGACAAAGCTAACATTCGCATATAAACATCCCTCCCGTCCATTCTTAAACCTGCAAGCCTATACACTTTATGCGTTACCGGACAAATGTCCTTATCATTAAAATCATTATAACCACTTTCATTGGCCTCCTCTTTCGTAGGAAAGTATAATTTGGGTAAGGACCTACTCCATATTTTTATGTTCTCAGGTCCAAAAGCATATTCCCGGTTATTCAGTAAATAGTGTGCAGCTGAAAAAGCACTATGACTCCCTCCAAGTATCACAACTTTTGGTGTTTTCTTCAAACTGGAACTCAAAATTTCTTCAATGCCCGATCTTAAAAGTTTATCAGAACTAAGAAATCTTGATGAATAGTTCTTTAGAGATACATCTTCACCAAAATTTAATTTTTCTAAATTAAATTCCTTGGAACTACCTCCAGTTGCAATTACTGTTTTTTTGGCAATGATAAATCTTTCATCGCTATTAATAAATATCTTAAAATGGCTTCGTTCCTTTTCTACTCTTCTTGCTACTGAGTTCATGTAAAAATCGCACAAATTTCTTTCAGTTAATGAATCTTTTAATAAAGCTCCTAGTTTTTCATAATATTCATTTAACTCACACAGTGGAATAGACCTTCCTTTAAATCCTCTTAAAAATTCTATTTCCCTCGCTAATCTTTCATTGTTAATGAATTTTCCTGTTTCACCTTCAAGACATTCTAAAAACACATCAGAAAATGTATCACTATTCACGGCAAAGCTTGTAATTGTTCCTTTGATCAAGCTAGAAGAGCGTTCAATAATTGCAATTCGTTGCGTAAGTAATTTATTAGTACCGCCATCCTTAAAACTCTTTAATAACAAACCCGTTCCTGCAGGGCCACCGCCTATAATAACTGTGTCGTACACTTCAGGAAACAATTCCTTCCTGAACCAATTTACTATTGCAATTGAAGTTTTTCCATTGCCATATGAATAGCAAGCTTCGTTTTTCCTTTCTATATTCTCTTCAAAAAAATTCTCTATTTTCTTCTTATCAATTGTTACTACCATTGGATAATCCATTTCCAAAGGTTCTACCCGCTCAGTTTTTTCTCTAAACACAACAACCGGTATACCTAACTCAACAGCTTCCTCCGTTACACCTCCCGAATCTGTAATAACAGTTTTAACGGTTTTATATAAACTAATAAAATCATGGTAAGCGATTGGATCAATAACCTTAACATTCTCACTCTCTGGAAAATTTGACAAAACATTCTCCCTATTATTAGGATGAACAACCCATAGAAATTTCAAATGAGGATTTGCTCTTGCTAAACCCGTCAGGATTTCAATAAGTACTAGGTAATTATTCGTTGTATTCTCTCTTCGATGCAAAGTAATCAAAACATCAGCGTTTTCATTCTTGATGTTTAGCGATGATCCCGATGAAAAATACTTTAATGCATCAATACCAGTGTTTCCAACAACCAATATTTTATTTTCATTCACACCTTCATTAATAAGATTCCTTTTTGAGGTAAGCGTAGGTGCAAAATGAAAGTAAGCAACTTTCGATGCGATCACCCTATTGAACTCTTCAGGAAAGGGATCTTCAAGATCAAAAGAACGTAAACCAGCTTCAATGTGCACTAATTTCAATTTATTAAGCTTAGAAAGATTTGCGCAAGACAAGGCCGTATTAGTATCCCCTTGAACAACTATGTACTCAATAGAAGGTTCTTTATCAATGATATCCTGTAAACCTATTAATGTGTTTGCCAAAAGTCGAACAAGATCTTTTTTCTGAGGCGACGAATGCAAACAGAAGTCAGGTTTAATATTCCAGAAACCCAATTGCTGTTCGAGTAATTCATCATGTTGTGACGTAGAAACGACAAAAAACTCATCTTTAAGATCAGATTCTCTTAAAGCCAATATCAAAGGTGCTAATTTTATCACTTCAGGTCGGGTTCCCAAAGCGATAAGTATCTTCTTTGGCATTAATGACCTCCTCTCAGCTTTAAAATATATTCAGCTATTTGCTTTCCGAAATCCTTACTTCCCTCTTCATTCAAATGAACACCATCATAAAATTGCTCTGCTGTACTCTTCAATTTTATAACCATTAATCCTCTATCGGCAGAGATGGTATTTATCACTTCATTATATTTCCTTATCAAGGAATTCATTTCTATATTATAAGGAAGCATTACTCCCCTTTCTAATTCAGGTATCTCTAATAAAATAATATTCTTGCTTCCCACGATGAGCTGTGTTTTGATCACCAGTTGTTCATACGCCGTCTTAAATATTGAAATATCTGTCCCGTTCTTAAGATCATTTGTTCCGATAAGGATAGTAGCCACCTCAGGCTTACAAGTTCTAAGATTTGAAGCACTTATATCAACACTTCTAACGAGATCAATGGTAGTAAATCCTGAAGTAGCATGATTGACCACATTCCAGCTTTTTTTTGTTTTATCAGATAAATGCTGTCCACAGTATTCAGGATACCCAAGATAAGATCTTGAGCCAATTGTAATACTATCGCCTAAACAAAGTAAGGTTTCCCAATTCATAACATTTCAATTACGCTATATTCTGCATATCACACAACTTCTTATACTGCCCATTAAGCGCCAATAAAGTTTGATGATTTCCACGTTCTACAATTTCACCTTTGCTCATTACAATGATTTCGTCGGCACTAATGATCGTAGATAAACGATGAGCGATCACAATACTTGTGCGACTATGCATTAATTTTTGCAAAGCATCTTGAACTAACTTTTCACTTTCGGTATCTAAGGCTGATGTAGCCTCATCTAAAATTAAAACGTCAGGATTTTTTAATACAGCGCGTGCAATATTAATGCGTTGTTTTTGCCCGCCACTTAATTTGCTACCTCTATCGCCAATATTTGTATGATATCCATTTGGCATTTCGCTTATAAAATCGTGTGCATTGGCGATTTTAGCGGCTTCTATCACTTGAGCTTCCGTTTTTCCTTCTATTCCAAAAACAATATTATTGTAAATACTATCATTGAACAAAATACTTTCTTGCGTTACAACACCAATAATGCTTCTGAGTGATTTAATGCTAATGTCTTTTATGTTTTGTCCGTCAATTAATACTTCGCCTTTATCCGTATCATAAAAACGAGGCAACATATCGGCCATGGTTGTTTTGCCGCTTCCACTCTGCCCTACTAAGGCAATGGTTTTTCCTTTGGCTACTTTTAAATTCACATCCTTCAATACATATCCAACGCCTGCTTTATGATACATGAACGAAACATTTTTGTATTCAATAGATGAATTCAAGTTTTTGATCTCTATAGGGTTCGCTGCTTCATGGATCTCCATATCAGCGTCCAATATTTTATTGATGCGCTCTTCGCTGGCAATTCCCTTTTGAATATTATTATACGATTGTGTGATTTGTTTTATTGGCGGAAGCAATTGTGATGCTAATCCAAAATACGTAATAAATAATGCCCCTTGGAGTTCGCCTTTAAAAACCATATTGCCACCAATAAACAAGATCAACATTAAAATTCCCATCACAATAGATTCACTTAAAGGAGATCCAAGATCAGTTTGACGGTATACCTTTACCGACTGCTTAAAGAATTGTTGGTTTGTCCTTTCAAATTTGTCTTGCAAATGACGTTCAGCATTAAACGCTTTTACCACTTTAATACTTCCTAATGTTTCTTCGATCAAACTCACAAGACTTCCTAGCGTTTCTTTAGCTTTACGGGCTGATCCTTTTAAACTGCGAGAAATGATGGCTATAAATAAGGCAGCAATTGGTAAAAGTATTAAAATATATAGCGTCAATTTTGTACTAATAGCAAGCATTACCGAAAAAATGATCACAACCGTAAGAGGCTCACGAAAGATCATTTCCAAAGTTTGCATGATACTCCACTCGATCTCCATCACGTCAGCCGTCATTCTACTCATCAAGTCACCTTTTTTCTCGTCGCTATAATAACTTAAGGGGAGGTCTAATGCTTTTTTATGCATTTTATTTCTTAGATCACGAACAACGCCATTACGAATTGGTGCAATAAAGAACATGGCCATGTATCTTGAAATATTCTTAAAAAGAGTGATCACAAATACCATGGCACAAATAAGCATCAATGCTCCGGCTTTGCCTTTTATAAATACCAAGCTAGCCAAATAGTAATCGGACGCAGCCTGAAAAAAAGTAGACGATAGAGAGAAAATGGGCTCTCCCTTCATAATTATTTTAGCAATAGAAGTGTCCTCTTTGAATAACAGCTGAAGAAAGGGTGCAATAAGTGCCAAAGCAGCGGCATTAAAAATGGCAAACAGCACGTTAAATAGGATATTAAGCGCAGTATTACCCTTGTAGTTCTTAATGTATTTTAAAGCGGAGAAAAGCTTCCTCATTTTGTGCGAATATACGAATTATAACGTTTGTAGCTACTTGAGCCGGAGGTGTATAACGCATTAAATGCCTTATTATTATGCGAAAATGATTACCTTTGGCCCATGGACAGCGTAAGACAACAAAGAATAAACAAATTAGTACAAAAAGAATTGGCCGAAATTTTTAGAGGCGAATCGCGCAATTTGTTTGGAGGAGCCTTTATAACCGTAACACAGGTAAGGGTTAGTGCCGACCTTGGTATAGCGAAAGTATATATTAGCATCATGGCCACAAAAGATCGTGACGCCATTTTTAAATTGGTGGAAGATCAAAAAGCACCTATTCGTAAACGTTTAGGTAATTTGGTTGGAAAGCAATTACGTATTGTTCCCGAATTACATTTTTACTTAGACGATTCATTAGATTACGCCATGAAAATTGAAAGTCTGCTAAAAAAATAAAATTGAATCTCAGTTTTTTCATAGCACGCCGTTATCTTATTTCAAAAAAATCCAACAATGCCATTAATATCATTAGTTGGATAAGCATTATCGCGATTGCGATCACCACAGGCGCACTTATTGTAATTCTTTCGGCCATGAATGGGTTAACCGGAGCTGTCGCTGGATTGTACAATACGTTTGAACCCGATCTTAAGATCACAGCTGCCAAAGGCAAATATTTTAGAGCAGATGATGCTTTACTTCAAAAAATAAAAACAATAAATGGCGTTGAAGCCATTTCGCAAACCTATTCGGATAAAGCTTTGATCAAAAATAACGAGAAACAAACTTTAGTTTCGGTAAAAGGCGTTG
>JAGPDW010000175.1:0-6293 GCA_018057345.1 Bacteroidia bacterium
ATTATTTTCAAAAGGCAAATCAAAATTGGAGAATTCTATTTACCTCATTCACCTTGGCGATTGGGTTTCGCTTTACATGGCACAATTACGCGGTGTAGATGCAACGGAAGTAAATGTGATTGACAGACTGAAAGGAGCTCTTTCAAAAATCTGATGCAAAACAAAAAAGTTTTCTTCCACGATCTTGGCTTGATTGATTACCAGGAGTGCTGGGATATTCAGAAAGCTCTTTTTAACGATACCATTGCACGCAAACTCAAGAACCGAGATTTACCTCCCGAAGAGCAAGTTCCTACCGTAAATCATTTAATTTTTTGTGAGCATCCGCATGTTTACACACTCGGCAAAAGCGGTGACGAAACCAACCTGCTTTTAAACGATGAGGAACTGGAAGAAAAACACGCAGAGTTTTACCATGTAAACCGTGGAGGTGATATTACTTACCACGGACCCGGACAATTAGTAGGTTACCCCATTTTTGACTTAGACAACTTTACTTCCGACATCCATCTTTTTCTGCGCCTTATTGAAAAAGGTGCCATAAAAACTTTGCACGAATACGGCATTGATAATGCCGCTCCTGGTGATGAAGGACAAACCGGTGTATGGCTTGATTATTATAAAAAAGGTAAAGCACGAAAAATTCTCGCTATTGGTGTACACACAAGCCGCTGGGTTACCATGCACGGTTTTGCGCTAAATGTAAACACGGATTTAAGTTATTTCAACAATATAGTTCCCTGCGCAATACCTGATAAAAGTGTTACTTCTTTACAAAAAGAGTTGGGAAGAAAAATAGATATGGAAGAAGCAAAAGAAAGGATGAAGCAAAACCTGGCAGATGTTTTTTCTTTTGAGTTTATTGAGCGCGTAAAGTTTTAAATCTTCTCCACCCGCTTCTGATGCCTTCCACCTTCAAAAGCGGTTTCTAAAAATACATCCACTGCTTTTAGCGCCTCTGCTTCTTCAATAAATCTCCCGGGCAGCGTAAGTATATTGGCATCATTGTGTTGGCGGGCCAACTTTGCTATTTCAGCATTCCAGCTTAAAGCAGCTCTTATGCCTTTGTGTTTATTGGCAGCCATATTTATTCCGTTACCGCTGCCGCACATTATAATGCCAAAATCAACTTCTTTATTTTCCACAGCATTGGCTACAGGGTGAGCAAAATCAGGGTAATCAACACTATCTTCATTATAGGTTCCAAAGTCTTTTACTTCAACACCTTTTTCTAAAAGATATTTTCTAACTACTTCTTTAAGTTTAAATCCTGCGTGGTCGCTACCTGTTGCTATTTTCATGGTTATTTGGTGTAAATCAGTTAGTTAATTTTTATTCACAAGTTACCTGTTGAAATCCATTTTTGATGTTGAAAACTTTGTGCTAATTTTTTTAGTTTATTACTTTAAAAATGTGCCTTATAAATTCATCTCAATTTTCAATGAATTATTTTTCAAAATAACTCAAATTATTTACACGAAGTAATTAACCGATAAAAGTATTTTTTGGTGAACTATTTATCAATACCTATCTTTATCAACAGTATGTTCATTACTTCATAATTTTCTGATTTTAAAATAACTGTATTGTTTATAACTGTTAATAGAATGTTTATTTTTTTTAAATAACTGAATTTACAAGAAAAAATCAAATTATTTACTCACAGTATTAACATGCTAATAATAACAATAAGATTCTTTTTTATAAAAGTATTTATTATTAATTGATTTGTGAATTGTGTTTTTGGTGGTGTTTGCGTTTGCCTAACTTTGTAAAAAATTATTGAAATGAGGTTTCTGTTGGTTCTTGGTTCTTGGTTCTTGTCGTTTGCTTATGTGTTTGCTCAGTCTGTAGATGGCGATGGCTACAAAAAATTCTATTATACCGATGGAACCATTCAAAGCGAAGGAACAATTAAAAACGGAAAACCTGACGGATACTGGAAAACTTATTACAAAAACGGAAAACTCAAATCAGAAGGCAACCGCTTGGATTATAAATTAGATAGTCTCTGGAAATTTTACAACGAAGCCGGAAAAACCACACTGGAAATAAATTACAAAGCCGATAAAAAACAGGGTGATAGAAAAACTTATACTGTTGAAGCTTGGTTAGATAAAAAAGAAATATTTGTAAACGACACGTTACAAGGCAATTCGGAATATTATTTTGAAAATGGAAAACTCTGGAAAACCATTCCGTTTGTAAAAGGAAAAACTGCTGGTTTTGGTTATGAATATGCAGCAGATGATGGAAGAATTATAGCTATTACAGAGTTTAAAAACGGTTATCAAACCAAATTAGAGAAGATAAATGAAAAAGATAAATTCAACCAGAAACAAGGAATATGGAAAGAATTTTATCCCGATACATTTTCCGTTGATAAAGGAAAAAGACTGCACATTGAAGGTAAATACCTGAACGACAAGAAAAACGGCTATTTTAAAGAATATGACCCCGAAGGCAACCTAATTATAACATCAAAGTATAAGGACGGCATTTTAGAGCCCGAACCTGCCGAATTAGCCAAATTAGACATTAAAAGGGAGTTTTATTCCGATGCAACCGAGAAATTCAGAGGTAGCTACAATAAAGGAGTTGCCGAAGGAGTTCATCGTTTTTACAATGAAAAAGGAGAGGTTGACAACTCTAAAATTTATAGGCGAGGGATTTTAATAGGTGAAGGAGTTTATGATGATGAAGGAGTAAAACAGGGACTATGGAAAGAGTATTATGATAGCGGAGAGCTGAGGTCGGAAGGAAAATACGAAAACGGGGTTAGGGTAGGAGAGTGGAAGTTTTACTATAAAAATGGAAAACTTGATCAGAAAGGTAAATACATAAAAGGAAAACCGGAAGGAGATTGGCGTTGGTTTTATGAAAATGGAAATCCCTGGAGAGAAGAAATTTATTCAAGAGGAAAAGAAGATGGACCCGCAGTTGAATACAATGATACCGGACTTGTAGTTGCAAAAGGTGAATTTATAGAAGGCGAAAAAGAAGGAGTTTGGATTTATCAGTCAGGAGATCACAAAGAAGAAGGTAGTTACAAAGACGGGCAGCAGGATGGTGAATGGAAGAGTTGGTATAAAAACGAACAACTCAGTTTTGAAGGCAAGTATGTAAACGGACTGGAAGATGGAAAACACACTTGGTATTACGACAACGGAAAAGTAAGAGAGGAAGGAAAATATATTTTAGGAAGTCGTGAAGGAGTTTGGAAAAAATACGATTACGAAGGCTTAGAAGCAATTGAAATAACCTACGAGAATAACAAAGAAACTAAGGTTGACGGCATAAAAGTAAAACCGTCTGACGAAGAACAGGAACAATAAAATGGCGAAGGGTTTAGAAAAAAGTTTTTTTAATAAAATTCAAAATAAACTCTTAGTAAAAAATAGTGCGGATTTAAATCGCATTTATCTTTTAGTAATTTTTATTCATTCTCCCCTTTTTTCATTTTTGCTTTATGACGGCAATCTCAAACTTCTTCTTGTCAATATTCTGGTAAGCCTTATTTCCGGTTTAATAATTCTTACAAGCTATTATTCAGAAAAAGTAAAGAATAATATTGCCAATATTGTTTATATTTTCTTTTATGCCGTAATTGTTTATATCTCTACCCTTGCTTATATAACACACTATACGCTGGAATTCAGTTTCGGACTTTTAGCTGTTCTATTATTTTTTGAAATGCTAATAGAAACCAAACAAAAATTAGTTTGGTTTACTGTTCCGGTTATTCTATATAACTCAGTTTTAATTAGTGTTTCAAACACAACACATGTAGAGAAAGCATTTATTATCATAGGGCTCGTTGTATTTTCTTTCTTTGTTTATTTTACACTATTAAGAAAACTTCAACTCCAGAAAGAACTGGAAGACAGCGAAAAAAAATTCAGAACTGTTATTGATATAAGTCCGGTAATAATCTGGGGAATAGACAAAAACGGAATAATTACACTTTCAGAAGGCAGAGGGCTAAAGGCATTAAATATTACACCCGGACAAATAGTTGGTATGTCGGTTATTGAAATTTATAAAGACTTACCGGAAGTGGTTGCCTATATTAAGCGTGCGCTTGCCGGTGAATCATTTACGGCATCGGCATGGATGAATGGGGTTTGCATTGAAACATGGCACAGCCCCATAATTGACCAAAAAGGAGAAGTAACTGGTGTTTGGGGAGTATCCAGCGACATCACGGAGAGAAAGCTAAACGAAGAAAACATTCGTCTGAACGAAGAAAAATTCCGCCTCCTTTTTTCAAAAGCAAACGATGCCATTTTCATTATGAACAACGACACATTTGTTGAATGCAATGAAAAAACATGGCTCATGTTCGGTTGCGAAGAAAAAGATGTGATAGGAAAAACACCGTTTCATTTTTCACCCGAAATGCAGCCCGATGGACAAGTATCTGTTGAAAAAGGAAATGAAAAACTACAAGCGGTATTTGAAGGCAGGTCTCAGTTTTTTTATTGGAGACACAAAACCAAAAACGGAACAGAATTCGATGCAGAGGTAAGCCTCAATCCTTTTAAAATGGATGGCAAAACACTTATTCAGGCCATTGTTCGTGACATAAGCGACCGTAAGGAAGCAGAACGCCTGATAAAAGAAAGCGAGGAGCGTTTCCGCCTGCTTTCAGAAGCTGCAATGGAAGGAATTGTGATGAGTGAGGAAGGAGAGATAATTGATGCAAACGATCAGTTTGCGCGCATACACGGCTACGCCAATAAAGAAGATATAATAGGCAAAGAAATAGATGTTTTTATTTCACCCGATTTTGTTGACATCGCTCAACACAATTTAGAAACAGGTTATCATCGCCCCTTTATTATCAAGTCGCTTAAAAACGATGGCTCAACTATTTCAGTGGAGGTACGCGCACAAAGTATTCCCTGGTATGGAAAAACAATAAAAATTGCAACCTTCATAGATATTACAGAACGTATATCGTATGAAAATGAGTTGCGCGAAAGTCAGGAGCGTTACCGCAATCACATCGAATCCCTGCCCGATGGAATTTTAATCATCGAAAACAATAAAGTGGTTTTTGCCAATGCCAGCGCCCTGAAAATTCTGGGAACAACCAGCGCAAAAATCAAACGCGCTCCTCTTGCCGATTTTATTTTACCCGAGTATAAAAACGAATATGCAAAACTGATTACAGGTGTTCGAGAAGACAAGGCTACAGACTTTATAGAAATTAAAATCAAACGCCACCTCGACAATAAAATTGCCGACATACAGGCCAATGGCCGTTTAGTAAAATTCAAAGGCGAAGAATCAATACAGATTGTTGTTAATGATATTTCAACACGAAAAGCATTGGCGCGTGAGCAAATGCGCGCACAAATTGCCGAGGAAACAAACCTTCAGTTGCAGCGCGAAATAGTAGAGCGTAAGAAAACCCAAACTAAGCTTGCCACCACCCAAAAATTCAACAAGAGTATTATTGAAAGCTCGCTGGATATGATTGTGGCAACCGATATAGACAGCCGCATCAACGAGTTTAATGTTGCTGCACAAAAAACATTTGGTTATACCCGCGATGAGGTAATAGGAAAACCCATTTCAGTTTTATATGCTGACGAAGAAGAATACAAACAAGTACATGAAATTTTGCACAAAGAAAGTGTGTGTGCTCAGGAAATTGTAAACAAGCGTAAAGACGGCTCGCTCTTCATTTCCTTTTTATCAGCATCTACGCTCAGAGACGAAGAAGGAAAAGTCTTTGGCGCCATGGGCGTTTCCCGCGATATAACCGCAGCCAAAAAAGCAGAAGAGGAATTGCGATTGAGCGAAGAACGTCACCGCGCGGTCTATGACCAAGCCTATATTGGTATTGCCCGTATCGGTAGGGTAGGGCGCTTCCTGTTGGTAAACCAGCGCCTGTGCGATATGTTCGGCTATGGTTCCGAAGAGCTTTACAAAAAAGCATTCTTTGAATTAACGCACCCATCAGAAGTAGGAGAGAGCCTGAAAAAGTGGGATGCCTTGTTAAGTGGCGAAATAAAAAACTTTACTTCCGAACAAATTTATTTGCACAAAAACGGTTCGCAGATTTATGCAAACCTTACCGTTTCTCTGGTGCGTGATACTACCGGCTCACCTAATTATTATGTTGCCGTATTTGAAGATATAACAGTGCGCAAACAGCAGGAAAAAGAACTGCAGGAATCATTGAAAGAAAAAGAAGTGCTGTTGAAAGAAGTACATCACCGCGTAAAAAATAATATGCAGGTTATAACCAGTATTTTAAATCTGCAATCCTCTTACATAAAAGA
>JAGPDW010000176.1:0-6261 GCA_018057345.1 Bacteroidia bacterium
TAAACTACTTCTTAAAAACATAAAAACTCTGGTACAGGTTCGCAAGAATGCTCCCGCTAAATTAAGCGGAAAAGAAATGAGCGAATTGCCTTGCATTGATAATGCTTGGATGGCTTGTGAAGATGGTGTTATTGTTGACTTTGGAAGCATGGACGATTTTCCGGGAATTACCGATTGGAAAGGATTAGAAGTGATAGATTGCAGCGGTAAATTGGTTTTTCCGAGTTATGCCGATAGTCACACGCATATTGTTTACGCAGGAAATAGAGAAGGAGAATTTGCTGATCGCATTAAAGGATTAAGCTACGAAGAGATCGCTAATAAAGGCGGTGGGATTTTAAATTCTGCCGAACTATTAAATAAAACCAGTGAAGATGAATTGTACGTACAATCATTACAACGTTTTAAAGAAGTAATTGAATTAGGAACCGGCGCCATTGAAATAAAAAGCGGATATGGTTTAAGTGTAGAAGGTGAATTAAAAATGTTGCGTGTGATCAAACGTTTGAAGGATCTTAATTGGATACCTGTAAAAGCTACGTTCCTTGGGGCTCACGCGGTACCAAAACAATTTAAAGATAACAAACAGGGATATATTGATCTTATCATTAACCAAATGCTTCCTGCCATTGCCAAAGAAAAATTGGCCGATTTTATTGATGTGTTTTGCGAGAAAGGATATTTTACTGCAGAAGAAACCAAACTTATTTTAGAAGCAGGTTTTAAACATGGCTTAGTAGGAAAAGTTCACGCGGAACAAATGAGTCATACTAGCGGAATTAAAACAGCCGTTGAATGTAAAGCAATAAGTGTTGATCATTTAGAATTTTGCAATGATGCCGATATTGAAATTTTGAAGAAAAGCGATACCATGCCAACTATTCTTCCAGGCGCAGCTTTCTTTTTAAATTTACCTTTGCCTCCTGCGCGTAAAATGATAGACGCAGGTTTACCCGTTGCATTTGCTAGTGACTACAATCCCGGTTCATCACCAAGCGGCAATTTAAATTTTGCTTTAAGTATGGCTTGCGTTCAATACAGGTTAACTCCCGAAGAGGCTATTAATTCGGTTACCATTAATTCGGCCTACGCAATGAATTTAAGCGATAAAGTTGGGAGCATTACGGTAGGAAAAAGAGCTAATTTCTTCATTACTAAATCGATTAATAGCTATTCTTTTATCCCATATTCCTTTGCTAACTTTCTGATAGAGAGCGTGTATACCAACGGCATGAAGTTCAATTCGCGTTAAAACCCTTCCGTCATCTCCGTTAAAATGCTATATTTGTGTAAGAGAAATTAGAATATGCTCATTGAACTTTTATTTACGTTTTTGTTGGTTATTTTGAATGGATTTTTTGTAGCGGCCGAGTTCGCTATGGTAAAGGTAAGGCCATCTCAACTTGATATTAAGATCCAAACTGGAAGCGGCAGGGCAAAGCTTGCTAAATTCCTTTCAGAGAATATGGACTCTTATCTCTCTTCCACACAATTAGGAATTACATTATCAAGTTTAGGCTTAGGTTGGATAGGCGAGGAAGTATTTGCGCATGCTGTTTCAGCAGTTTTTATGAAGTTTGGCGCAAGCCCTTCTGGTTGGGCAGTTCATAGCATTTCTATTCCAATGGCCTTTGCAATTTTAACTTTCTTGCATATAACTTTAGGCGAACAGATCCCTAAAATGATAGGCATAAAACATTCCATGTCGGTTGTATTATTATTTGCATACCCAATGCGCATATTCTATTTTATTTGCGCGCCGTTCATTGGCATGTTACGATTTACATCCAATACAATTTTAAAACTGATTGGCGTTAAAAAACATGGCGACGAGGAAGTTCACACTGAAGAAGAGTTACGTTTGATATTAACCGAAAGCGAAGAGGGCGGTGCTATTAAACCCAGTGAGAATGAGCTTATACAGAATGTTTTTGATTTTGATGATAGGGTTGTAAAGCAGATCATGGTACCTCAAAATCGTATTTCAGCCATTGATGTTGAAAGAGGGCGCGATCAGATAACAAAACTGGTAATTGACGAGGGATTTTCAAGATTACCCGTATATTTGGGTGATATAGACAACATCGTTGGTATTGTACATAGCAAAGATCTGTTGAAAGCTTTAATTGAGAACAGATATCGTTCTATAAAAGAAATAATGAGGCCTCCACACTTTGTACCGGAAAGTATGAAGATCAACGAACTCCTTCGCGATTTTCAGAAGCACCACATTCAAATGGCCATTGTAACTAATGAGTTTGGTGCAACCGCGGGTTTAATTACAATGGAAGATATTATTGAAGAATTGGTTGGTGAGATACAAGATGAGCATGATGAAGAAAAACCGAACGTGGAAAAAAAGAGTGAGAGTGAGTTTTTAGTGAACGCGCAGGCAACGGTAGCAGATGTAAATGAAATATTACCAATTGCTTTACCTATTAATCCTCATTATGAAACCGTTTCGGGATATGTGAATTATGTGTTTGGGAGAATACCAGCCACAAACGATATTAAGAAAATAGATGGATACGAAGTAGTGATCTTGAAACGTAACCGACAAAGCGTAGAAAGCATTAAATTAAAAGTGTTAGAAGCCGCATGAATTTACAATTAGATTCCGAATACTGGAACGATAGGTATTTGAACAATGAGTTTGGATGGGACATAGGTTATGTTTCAACCCCCTTGAAAAATTATATTGATGTATTAACCGATAAGAACTTAAAGATCCTTATTCCGGGAGCCGGCAATTCATACGAAGCCGAATACCTTTTTAATTTAGGGTTTAAGAATGTGTATTTATGCGATTACGCCGAAGAGCCTTTAAAGAATTTTTTAGAGCGCGTTCCGAACTTCCCTAAGAAACAATTATTGCAAGTTGATTTTTTTGAATTAGAAGGTCATAAGTTCGATCTTGTATTGGAGCAAACTTTTTTCTGCGCCATTACACCAATGTTGCGTACTCAATACTTTGAAAAAATGAGTGAGATATTGAACGAAAAAGGGATCTTAGCCGGTGTATTATTCAATGACGTGTTAAATACCGATAAGCCGCCTTACGGAGGAAATCAACTTTTATATTATTCGTACTTTAAAAAATTATTTCAAATTAAAGTATTCGAAAAATGTTACCATTCTGTTCCTGCCCGCGCCGGTAGAGAACTTTTTATGATCCTTCAAAAACATTAATGGACCACATTACGCAAAGGCAATTGTTTTTAAAGCATGTTGCACAAACCAGCGATACACCTTTATTGGGCCTTGACGTGAATATTGTAAAGGCTAAGGGAATTACACTTACTGATGTTCACGGGAAAGAATACATTGATCTTATTAGTGGAATTTCGGTAAGTAATGTGGGGCATTGTCATCCTGAAGTTGTAGAAGCTATTAAACAGCAATCAGAAAAGTATATGCACTTAATGGTGTACGGAGAATTTAACCAAGCACCACAAGTTACTTATGCAAAATTATTGTGTTCTGTTTTACCTCCAAGTTTAAATTCTGTTTACTATACCACAAGCGGAAGCGAATCAATAGAAGGTGCAATGAAGCTTGCTAAGCGAGCAACAGGAAGAGCGGAAATAATTTCCTTCAAAAATTCTTACCACGGAAGCACGCAAGGCGCTTTAAGTTTAATGGGCGATGAAAGTTTTAAAAATGCGTTTCGTCCTTTATTACCAGGTACAAAACAATTAGAATTTAATAATGTTGATCAATTAAAAGAGATCAGCACTTCAACCGCAGCGGTAATTATTGAACCTATTCAAGGTGAAGCAGGCGTAAGAGTTGGGGATGAAAATTTTATCAAGGCTTTAGAAAAAAAATGTAAAGAAGTTGGCGCACTTTTAGTTTTTGATGAGATCCAAACAGGTTTTGGTCGCACAGGAACATTATTTGCATTTGAAAAGTATAATGTTGTTCCCGATGTTTTATGTATTGCAAAAGGAATGGGCGGTGGTTTACCGATTGGCGCTTTTGTTGCTTCAAAAGAAGTAATGAGTGCTTTATCACACGACCCCATACTTGGGCACATAAATACCTTTGGTGGGAATGCTGTTTGCGTAGCAGCGGCCCAGGCTACTTTAAAAATTATTATTAGAGATAAACTACACAACAGAGCCAAAGAAATTGAAACCATCATTCGCAAGATCTTAGTTCATCCAAAAATAAAAGGCTTGCGTGTTATTGGCGCTTTAGGCGCAATTGATTTTGGAACTGAAGAACAAAATATGAAGATCTGTAAATTTTTTATAGAAAATGGAATTATTACCGATTGGTTCTTGTTTTGTCCAACCGCTTTACGAATTGCACCACCTTTAACTATCACTAATGAAGAGCTTGAAAAAGTTTGTATCCGAATGGTAAGGAACTTGGGAAGAAGTTTGTTGAATGGATAAGGGTATTACTCAAATCATTTCTTTATCTCCTGCTTTCGCAGCCTTTACCTTTTCAGCAAATAAATTAAAGTAATAAATAATGTTTTCTGAATGCTCGGTTTCTAATCGCGTTCTCACTTTATCGTATATAGAAAGTGAAATTTCAAATTCAGGTTGGCCGGTAATTAAAATTGGTTCGGTCTTTTCTTCGTTCCAACTATAATTACCCCCGTAAATTCTTCGAGCAACTTCTAATACATAGGAGCCAACTAATTCAATGATTTCGTTATTGTACTCGGCATTTAAAGGATCGCCAAATTGATATTGATCGTCAACAAACCAATCTACATTCAATAAACTATTTTCGGAATAATTCAATTGACCTTCAACGTCAAAATCTTCAATATATTTTTGAGCATTAGTGTAGATCTCAAGTGCGAGTTTTTGTTGTTCTTCTGGGGTCATGCGAGTGTTTTTAAAAATCCTGACTTATGCCTATCAAAAAGCCATTACCAAATTTATTATTCTCTTTGAATGAGATAACATAATCAACTCGAACGAATTTAAAGATGTTCTTCAATCCAAAATCCAATTCAAAATAGTGATCGGTCTTATCATTCACTAAAGCATGAAAACCTACAAGTTCTTGGATGAATAATTTTTTCACCAATGGAATTTTATTCAAAATAAATCCATTAAAGTGATGTTCGGTATGTAATTCGGCGTACCAGTTCTTTGTACTTACGTTGTAATACGGTAATAATTTATAGGTATTCAAATGATCGTTATTTGAAATGATGGTTTGATTACCACTAAAATGTTTATAGTCCATATAGTAGATCTTGCCTAAACGTACATAGTAACCAGCTCTTAAATTATATTTGAACTCGCCAAATAAACCTAGATCAACATTGTCGCGTATTTGCCCGCCTACAAGATCAAAATCGGCCGATTGTCCGTTTAGCGGAATTGCTTTTCGATAAAATACAGATAATCTTGGGAATCTATTCTCTGCATAATATCTAAAGCCGGTAATGTTGTAGTAGCGCTGTTTAAAGCGAATATTCAAGCTTATATCAACCAAAAATGTATTGTTACGCTGAAATACAGAATCCTCTCTTGTTGGATGTAAGGGATCATTAGAAGTAAATAATTTTTTAGTATCATCAATAAATAAAATATCACTTTTATTCACCAATGGTGTTCGGTCAACATATTTTAAGTCAACGCGCCCGTTCAAGCCTTTTCCTAATTCAGTTCTAATAAACGCTCCAACGCCGGTTTCCTTATACAATTTCATGTAATTATCATTCATCAGCAGTGTATAGGCAGAGTTTACAAGTGCGGTAATTGGATCGCGATTATTGTATTGTTCAACAATACTTTTTGCGTTTATACCAAAGCTGCTGAATTTATTGTGGTTGAATAAGTAATTCCAATCCAACTCTCCGCCCCACAATTTATTTGCAAAACCATATCGCGCTCTGCCGTTCAAGCGATGTTCGCGCAAATTACTATCACTTTTTACAAGATTAAAATTATAACTTAAATTCAAACCTTCTACTGTATTATATTGAATGCCTGCATCGGTAATTCCGGGCATACTTATTCGCAAATTCTTATTTCGTTTTTCGTAAGAATATCCGTTAATAATATCCATAAATTTAAAACGATTTCCTATTCGGTCAATGGAATCGATATATTTTGGATCCTCTACAATTTTAGCTACACTGTCTTTTTTACGATAATCTTTCTTCTCTTCATCCGTAAGTGGAATTGGTCGGTTTTGTTCCCAATACGCGCTATCCTTTTTATTGGCTCCTTTTGCAATTATAGCTATTTCATCACTAAAGAATTTTTTATCGAATTTTGGATCAAGATT
>JAGPDW010000178.1:0-6253 GCA_018057345.1 Bacteroidia bacterium
GCTATAAAACGGGCATACCTTTGTTTTATACAATCGTAATTAATGTTTAAAAGTATGAAGCTAATGGTTAACAAAATGGAAGAGATAGGGGAAAGAGATAAGGTACATTTAGCCAGTCTTCTTTGTAAAAAAATAAAATAAATATATCATGGCAAGAAAAAACAACGGAGAAGATGTTATGGAAATGACAGATTCAAAAAAAACAACAGTGAACACAGAAAAGCTAAAAGCTTTACAACTTACCTTAGATAAGTTGGAAAAAACGTACGGTAAGGGATCCATTATGAGAATGGGCGATAGCAATATCGAAGCTCTGGAAGCTATTTCAACCGGCTCATTAGGATTAGACCTAGCGCTAGGAATTGGTGGATTACCAAAAGGCCGCGTGGTTGAGATCTACGGCCCTGAATCATCAGGTAAAACAACCCTGGCAATTCACGCTATAGCAAGCGTTCAAAGAAGTGGTGGCATTGCAGCTATTATAGATGCAGAGCACGCGTTTGATCGTTTCTATGCAGAAAAATTAGGCGTAGATACACAAAGTTTATTGATCTCGCAGCCCGATAATGGCGAGCAAGGTTTAGAAATTGCAGATAATTTAATTCGCAGTGGCGCGGTTGACCTAGTAGTTATTGACTCGGTTGCTGCCCTAACACCTAAAGCTGAAATTGAAGGCGAAATGGGTGATAGCAGAATGGGTTTACAGGCGCGTTTAATGAGTCAGGCTTTACGTAAACTTACAGGCACCATTAGCAAAACAGGCTGTTGCTGTATTTTCATCAATCAATTGCGTGAAAAGATCGGCATCATGTTTGGTAATCCCGAAACAACAACCGGTGGTAATGCATTAAAATTCTACGCTTCTGTACGTTTGGATATCCGCAGGATAAGTCAATTAAAAGAAGGTGAAGTGGTAGCGGGAAATAGAGTAAGAGTAAAAGTTGTAAAAAATAAAGTTGCTCCGCCTTTCCGCATGGCCGAATTCGATATCATCTTTGGAGAAGGTATTAGTAAAGTTGGCGAGATCATTGATATTGGTGTTGAAAAAGGCATCATTAAAAAGAGTGGATCGTGGTTTGCTTACGATGATACAAAATTAGGACAAGGTCGCGATGCTGTAAAATCACTGTTCGCCGAAAATCCTGACTTGGCGGAAGAGATCGAGAATAAGATCAAAGCCGCAATTGCAGAAGCTGCTGCCCAAGATTCAGCAAGTTAAGGAATACAAAAGCCGCGTGGTGGTTCGCGCGTTGCTTTTTTAGTTTTTCCTGAAGGGGATTTGAGCTCAGCGAAAATTTCTCTTTCAGAGTTTACCATGAATGAACAATGTTTGTTCAATGAGTTTCATTCATGGTTTGGTTTAATTTTTATGGGAAAAACAAAACGCCTTCCGTTGGTTTCGGAAGGCGTTTTTTATATATAGAATTAAACATTCTAAGAAGAACGGTAAGAAATCGGATGGTCTATTTTTTTGTTTGGCCCTAAAAATAATCGCGCGTAAATTCTTAGAACCGATATTTCGATCACCAAGAAACTCACCGATGTTATGCCTACCAACAAAAACTCATCTTTATCAATATGATTGAACATGAGATCTACACCAATAAAAGTTGGCGTAAAAGGTAATCCCACAAATGCCAAAGATGAAAGAAGAAATAAAAGCCCTTCTTTAGGATGATAATAATTATAACCGTAAAAATCGCTCAGATCAATTCGTCTTTCCAGGCTTTTTAATTTTCTCAAACAATAAAAGCCAGTTAAAGCTGCTATTAACAAGCCACTCACATAAAGTAAAATTTCATAGTACTCATATTGATCATTTAAAAAAGCTATAGATAATAAAATATAAAACTGACTCGCAATAACCATGTACCAGGCCATCATCGCATCTTTTCTATTTGAAAACGACTTGATGATCAATAGCATTCCAATAAACGCAAACAATAAATGCAAATTATCGTCAATTTGTTTAGGGATCATTTCTTCATACATAAAACAAAACAGTCCTATTAAGTAAATAACGGTCAACATCCCCAACATTGCTTTGTTATTTAAAAAACTTAATTTTCTACCAAGCCATTTAAAGGGCGCCCACATCATTCTGAATTGGAATGAATCCATATTCCATTCCTTTATACTAAATAAATAAATACTGTTGCGCAGCTTATTCAAAAACGATGACTTCGCTTTTATTTCATCTTTCTTAAACTCAAAGAATTGGTTATGGATCATGTATCCTAATATCGAAGGCGAAACCAGTAATTGATAAGTCCTCAAGAACGCGTTGCCTGCAAAATGAACTAAAGCTAAGGCATGCCATCCGAGCGCCACCTCAATGAACATAACACCGATCTGTGCAACAGAACTATATGCAATTTGCGTTTTTACCGACGATTGAACTCGTGCCACTAGAGAGGCGACAATTGCAGTTAATAAACCTATACCTATAACCACAACCTTAACACTAAAGATAGTTTCCCAATAAACATGAGTTCGCAGTAATAAAAAAACACCTATATGCACTGACAACGAACCGTAAAAAATTGCCGAAGATGTTGTGGGACCTTCCATAGCACGTGGCAGCCATGATGAGAATGGAAATTGAGCCGACTTGATGGAAGCAGCCATAATAATCATTAGAACAATAAAAACAGCGTAATAATAATGCTCTTCAATGTGCGCTGTTACCAAAGAAAGATCATTCAATTTAATGAACGTAATATTCTCGTGCCATAAATGATGACTCATCCATAAAGCTAAGATCAAGCTTACGTCGCTTAAACGGTATAACGAAATAGTTTTTAGAGCGTTTTTCACAGGTAAATAACGATCTCTATAGAACGCTATTAAAAGAAAAGACGATAAACCCAAAAATTCCCATCCCATAAATAAGGTCTCGAAATTACCAGAGAACACAATAACCGAATAGGCAAAATAAAATAACAATAAGGTATTAAAATAGCGCTTATACCCACTCTCTCGGTGAATATAATATTTACTAAATACACTAACTAAAAATGTTATAATGCCGCCCACAATAGCAAATGTAGCCGAAATCTTATCAAAAAAAAGATCAATAAATATTTCAGTTGTATCCTCTTTATAAAGTGTAAATAATTTAATGTCTAATGTTTCACTTCCACTCAGTAACCAATAAACTGTAAAAAATAATAATCCTATTAAATGAACTCCAGTAGTGAAAATGGCAATGCTTGCAATACCCTTCTCGGCGCGCTCTTTCATGAACATGCTCAACACAAAACCAATTAGTGGAAGTAAAATAAAATATTGCAAGAGTTTTTCCATTTATGAGTTCTCGTATAAATATATCGGCAAATTTTCGGTAGTAGCGTGTACTATTTCGTTCGATTCCATTTCATTTGCTTCCTCTATCAACGTATTCACATCTTTAAAGGTTTGGATCATGTTGCACGTTGGTGCGTAAGAAATAAATTCTCCTTCCTTAAAATAAAAAAGTTGATTGGATTTAGGATCAATAACACTTAAATGAACCCATTCGTTAATGAACCATTCGTACATTTCCGGTGACGACTTAATAACTTTTAAAACCACATTGGGAAAATGCTCTACAATGATCATAAGTCGCAACGGATCGTGCACCTCCACCATTTGCCACGGCAATCCGGTTCTCAGATCGCCATCGCTACTATTAGTTACGCCAAACAAACCAACCACATTATGTGGAAGTTTTGTTCCTGCCCCCAATTTTTTATTATCTACTCGCGAAAAATAATATTCCAAATTAATCCCACCACAAACCGGTCCAAGGGGCTTCATGATTCCCGTTAAGAAAACTCCGTCTGGGTCTGTTTTATAATCATAAGAATTCATAAAGGCTCTTCTATCCAAAAACAAACCCTTTGTTAATTCTCTTTTGCCAACAATACAAAGCGTATTAGTTCCATGTCCTAATTCAGGACGTGGTTCAAACAAAGAAACCGAACGATCTTTAACGGCTTTTCTAATTTGATGTATATCTGCTTTAGTATTAATGGATGCAAATCGGCGTGAGCGCTCTTTTGCATTTAGATCAAGGGCTTTTTCAAATGTATCAGCATTTTTTTTATGATGTTCAATATTTCTTGAACTTAAAATGTCCAAATCATAATATTCAATTTCATCAGATGCTGTATCATGTAAAGCGCCCACAAATTGTGTTTCTACCGAAATACTAATACCTCTTTCATTTAATTGTGCTCTAACTTTTTGATGATTTGCCATGGCCGCAAACACTCGTGCATTAACTGAACCAGGCCTTCCACTACATGCACCGCAATCGTGCGCTCCGTGATGCGGATTATTAGCACTGCTACTTCCATGAGCAACAACATAAATTATTGATGAGAAGTTCTTTGTAAGTGCAATTCCTCTTAATAAACTTTCTACACGATCGGTCATCTCTTGAATTGTAAAACCGATCTGCAAATTATTCTCTGTATCGTTAATGCTTTTATTTTCAATAGTGAGTTTGCTTTCTTTACTCATATGCGCAAAAGCATTTGAAATAGCAGGACTCATTTTTGGCTTAAATAAATTTTGCACCATTCTAACAGCAGCCCAAAATCCAAAAATAAAAGCACTGATAGCTCCTGCAATAAGTTGATGTGTTTTATTAGTGTAAATTAATTCATGTTCCCTTTTTGCAGTTACATCAAATTCTTTGATCAAATACTTAGGGGTAACCGGAGCCGGGCAAAGTTTATCATAAAATTTTGCATTTTGCGGATGAAAATAAAATTCAACACTAAAAAATCCAGGCGTAGCAAAAGTTTCCGAAAGACGATCAATATTCTCTAAATGCCGTCTTAAACTGCATTCACGTTCATCAATACAAAACATCGCCTGAAATGATCTTTCTGTATTAAGCTTACCACCCAAATGTCCGTTAGAAACACTTAATTTTTGAACGCCGAACAAAACATTATCATAATAACTCCACTCAAAGGCCTCTTGCCAAATTATTAGTACTTCATGGATCTCGGTGTTTTGTACATCTTCAAATAAATTTAATGGCTCAACTGATACACTATCACAAAGTGGCTTCCAGTAATCACCAAATTCATTATCTAACTGATCCAACTCCAGGAGCAATTCAAAAATAACAAAATCACGAAAAGCAATCTTTCTAGGGTTAAGAAGAGTGCTTGGGTGATCTTCTATGGTCGCAACCATTCCGCTCCATCCGCTATGAGTATATTGTTGATCGAACAAATACTGTTCAAAATAGTTTTCTTTTCCAACAATTAATCTTAACAAGCTAGTTACTGAAGTACTTTCTTGAAACAATAGATCCTTAGCTCTTTTAGTTTTAAAAACACTTATAAAACTGTTTCTTTCGAGATGCTTTATTGATTCTAAAAAACCTTCATTTTCTATAGGGAAATTCCAGATCGAAATTCCCTGATCAAGATAAGCAGCTAAAAAACGAAATAAAAATGGATGAACTAAATTATCAAGATCAATATGACGCTTCCTCTTCCACCATGCTCTTAATAATCCAATTTCAGGATAATTCTCAACATCATATGCCTTATGTACCAATTTGCTTTTCCACTCCTCCAAATTTGCTTCGCCTTTTCTGTTTACAATGGTACGATCAATGATCTCGCTTTTTATCCTACCCATTTTTGCCAATTTCCTAAAATCCGAAAGAGGTAAGGTTGCTTGATGCCCAAAAATTCGCGATGATTTAAAAATAGCATCATAAAACTTCATGCCTTGAAAGGCATGTAAGGTATTATGGTGAATAAAATCCTTTAACGGGGTTTGCGAAGGCAAATAATGTTTCAACTCATGCAATACATGTTTCTCATCAAAAACAATTTTCTTAGTACTATGTTTCTGGTCTAGTTGCATTAATCTATAGCTTTATCTAAATGATAAACTGCATGAAGGTCCTTTACGCTTGTACAGGTCACTTTTAAGTCATCAATGATGCCATCATGAATATCATAAACCCAACCGTGAACATGAAGAGATTGTCCGTTCTTCCAAGCGTTTTGAATAATAGATGTTTTTCCAAGATCCTGCACCTGCTCGATCACATTTAACTGCACTAATCTATTTTCTCTTGCGTTTAGGTCCTTGATCATATCCAATTCCTTTGAATGTATCCTATAAACATCCTTAATATGCCTAAGCCAGTTATCAATTAAACCAAATTGTTGGTTTCCCATAGCAGCTCGAATACCACCGCAACCATAATGACCGCATACGATAACGTGTTTTACTT
>JAGPDW010000177.1:0-6253 GCA_018057345.1 Bacteroidia bacterium
CCTTTATTTTCCTTGTTACCATGATGAATTTACCGATCTTAAAACGCATGATCGCTCCAACCTATTGGGAAGGCTTAGCTGTGGTGCCTATTTTACTCTTGGCAAATCTATTTGTAGGCGTGTATTATAATTTGAGCATTTGGTATAAACTAACAGGCCAAACAAAATTTGGAGCCATCATTACGATCATTGGAGCTGTGATCACGCTCGCCATCAATTTCGCTTTCATTCCAAAATTTGGTTATATGGCTTGCGCTTGGGCCACATTTGCAGCATATGGCATCATGATGGCGATCTCTTATGTTCTTGGACAAAAATATTATCCTGTAAAATACAATGTACGGGCTATTAGTGTGTTCTTTGCTCTTGCAGTAGGCCTTTACTTACTTTCTCTTGTATGGCAAGGCCTTGATAACAAGTACCTAAAGCTTATTCTGAATAATTTGTTAGTAGTATTATTTGTTTTCTTCTTCTATAAGTTGGAATTTTCTAACCTGAAAAACTTTAATAAAAGTACAGGTGCCAACGATCAAACTAATAAACCAGAGTAAACATCCTTTACCGGAGTACGCAACCGAACATGCCGCAGGCATGGATCTGCGAGCGAATTTAAGCGAACCTATTGCCTTAAAACCTTTAGAGAGAACTTTGGTAGCCACGGGCTTGTTCATGGAACTGCCTATTGGTTTTGAAGCGCAAATTCGTCCGCGTAGTGGTTTAGCATTTAAAAATGGATTAACCGTTTTAAATTCACCCGGAACAATTGACGCGGATTATCGTGGAGAGATAAAAGTGCTATTGGTAAATTTATCGAATACAGATTTTGTGATCAACGATGGCGAACGCATTGCACAAATGGTAATTGCCAAACACGAAGTAGCCAAATGGGAAGTAGTAACTGTTTTAGAAGATAGTAACCGTGGAGCAGGGGGATTTGGAAGCACCGGAAAAAAATAAAATTATGAAAACAATTGACTCTATAAATTTCTCAGGTAAACGCGCGTTAATTCGCGTAGATTTTAACGTGCCCTTAGATAGTACATTTCAGGTTACAGATGAAACACGGATCAAAGCTGCCATTCCAACACTCAAAAAAATATTAAAGGATGGTGGAAGTATTGTGTTGATGTCGCATTTGGGAAGACCAAAAGATGGTCCTACAAATAAATGCTCCTTGAATCATATTGTTGGAAATGTATCGAAAGCCTTAGGAGTGAACGTTTCTTTTGTTAATGATTGCATAAGTGAAGAAGCATTTGATCTATCTGCAGCATTAAAACCCGGAGAAGTTTTACTACTAGAGAACCTTCGATTTTACAAAGAAGAAGAAAAAGGTGATGAGAACTTTGCAAAACTACTAAGTAAACATGGAAACGTATACGTGAACGATGCTTTTGGAACAGCTCACCGCGCGCATGCTTCTACAGCGGTTATAGCAAAATTCTTTACGCCTGAGAATAAATGCTTGGGTTATGTGATGGCCAACGAAGTTGCAAGCATTGATAAAGTATTAAATCATGCTGCAAAACCTTTCACCGCAATTATTGGCGGAGCTAAAGTGAGTGATAAAATTTTGATCATTGAGCAGTTAATGAACAAAGCCGATAATATTTTGATCAGCGGCGGTATGGCATTTACCTTTGTAAAAGCAATGGGTGGAAACATTGGTAAATCACTATGCGAAGATGATCGTTTACAAACAGCCAAAGATATTTTGCAAAAAGCAAAAGAGATAGGCGTTACGTTTTATATTCCAACAGATGCCATCATTGCGGATAACTTTTCGAACGATGCCAATTTTAAAGAAAGTAAGATCAGAGAAATTCCTGATGGATGGATGGGATTAGATGCAGGGCCGGAAACTATTTTAATGAACGCCGATGTGATCAAAAACTCAAAGACAATTTTATGGAACGGACCTATGGGAGTTTTTGAAATGAGTAATTTTGAAAATGGCACAAAGCAAGCAGCATTGGCTATTGCAGAGGCTACAAAAAATGGAGCTTATTCATTAATTGGTGGCGGGGATAGCGTTGCAGCTATTAATAAATATCACTTAGCAGATAAAGTAAGTTATGTAAGTACTGGCGGTGGAGCATTGTTAGAATATATTGAACAAGGAAGTTTACCTGGAGTAAAAGCAGTTGAGTAAATCTATCTACATATTATTTTTTGCGATGATGATCTTTTCGTCTTGCAAAAAAACACATTATTGTGAATGCAGTAATTCAAATGGCAAATATGATTCGGGCACTTTAGAGAATACAACAAAGCGACAAGCCAAAAAAAGCTGCGAAAGTTTATCTGGCGGTGATACAAACTGTAAATTAAAATAAATGAATTTTAGAATAGGATTTGGATACGATGTACACCCTTTAAAAAAAGGCAGAGAATTATGGATCGGTGGGATCAAACTTGATCATCACTCGGGTTGCGATGGGCATAGCGATGCGGATGTTTTACTTCACGCTATTTGTGATGCTTTATTAGGCGCTGCAAATTTGAGAGATATAGGTTTTCATTTTCCTAATACAAATGACAAATACAAAAATGCGGATAGTAAATTACTCTTAAAGGAAGTAGTTAGCCTTTTAAAAGAAAAAAATTACGTCATTGGAAATATTGATTCTACGCTTGCTATGGAAGCGCCAAAGATCAATCCACATATTGAAGCTATGCAAAAAGTAATCGCTCCTATTTTGGAAGTTGACATAGATTGCGTTTCTATAAAAGCAACCACTAATGAAAAATTGGGATATGTTGGTAAAGAAGAAGGGGTGAATGCGTATGCTGTTGCACTTATCTACAAGAGATAGATCATTATTTTATAAAAGCGTCTATTATCCCAGCCAATACTGGTGTATCAACCGTTTCTAAAGGGTGTTTAGTATCATGAAGCGTATATCGTTTAGAATTATTCAGCTCTTCGATGACATTATTGGTTTCCTCCGCAGTAACCATTGAATCCCTATCCGCCAAACCAATCAATACTTTATTATCTATTTTGGAGAAAAGATCTGAATTTAGAATATTGTTATTTCCTAAACTTACCATCATGTCGGCTGTCCTTTCTAAAAGTAACTCCCAATCATCTCCATGTCGTTGTTTTAAAGCTTCGGCAAATTTTGGCACCTTTTCCAGAATTACTTTTGGGTCCAGTTGTTTTATTTCTCTTTGAGCTGTCTCTTTGGTCCAACCAAATTTTGTTCCAAGTGTGATAATATTACCTAACAAACTATTTTTCTGTGAAGCTAAATATAAAGCCACATATCCACCCATGCTATACGCGAATACAGAAGGCTGTTGCAATTTATGCTTTGAGATAAATTTTTCTAGTTCATTAGCAAACTGAACAATTCCAAATTCATTTTGGAAAGGAGTTTTACCATGCCCTGAAAAAGAAAAAGAATGAACTTGATAATTTAATTGAGATAGCGCACTTTCTAATGGCTCTAATTGATCTTTTGCTCCAAGAGCGCCGTGAAGGAGAATGATGTTTTTCAATTAAGCCTTAGCTTTAAATTTATTGATGGCGTTGATCGTGAATTCTGATAACACCAATTTACCGCTCATACCTGCTCTTTCAATAAGTAAATTATCCCAATTCTCTGTTCCTTCCCACATTACTTTTTTAAGCATGCTCATAGCTTCAGGATTGCTTGCTGCTAATTTTGTGGCAAGTGCTTCAATATTTTTATCCATGTCTGCTGCGTTATCAAACAACTCTGCATACAAACCTTTTTCTCTAGCCCAAGAAGCAGTTTGCCATTCGGTAGCGTTAATAGTTAATTGAGAGAAAGCAGAAGTTCCTACTTTGCGTTCAACTGCAGGGCCAACCACAAAAGGGCCAATACCAACAGCCAGTTCACTTAATTTAATAGAGGCGTCTTTCACTGCAAATGTATAATCGGCTGCAGAAGCAATTCCTACTCCACCACCAACTGCTTTTCCTTGCACACGTGCGATCACAAATTTTGGAGCTTTACGCATAGCATTAATAACAGCAGCAAATCCCGAAAAGAATTTTAAACCCGTGTCAAGATCTTTTATGGCGATCAACTCATCAAAGCTGGCGCCTGCACAAAATGCTTTTTCGCCTTCGCTTTTTAAAACAATAACTTTTGCATTGGTATCTTTCCCTAATTTTTCAACTTCAGCCGCCAAATTGCGCAATTGAGTTCCGGGCATTGAATTACTTTGAGGATGAAAAAAGGTGATATATCCTATTCCGTTCCTTATTTCTGACTTTACAAATGCTTCCATTAGATGAACATCATTACAGGGTTCTCAATAAATGTTTTTAGTGTTTGCAAAAATGCTGCACCAGTTGCACCATCTACACTGCGATGATCGCAAGCTAAAGTTAATTTCATTGTATTTCCGGGAACAACTGCGCCATTTTTTACAACAGGAACTGCGCGAATTGCACCAACCGAGAGTATACACGATTCAGGTGAATTTATAATAGATGTAAATGATTCAATACCAAACATTCCTAAATTAGAAACGGTGAATGTATTTCCTTCCCAATCTTGGGGCTGTAATTTTTTCTCCTTCGCTTTTTTACCAAGATCTTTTGTTTCGGCAGCGATATCCGAAATTGCTTTTCCATCGGCAAAACGAATTACCGGAACTAATAAACCATCTTCAACAGCAACCGCCATTCCAATATGAATGTGATGATTCAAACGGATCTTGTCGCCCATCCAACTACTATTTACACGCGGATGTCTTCTTAAAGCTGCCGCGCAAGCTTTGATCACTAGATCATTGAACGATACTTTTACTTCGCTAATTTTATTAATGGCTTCTCTGCTTGAAATTGCACTGTCCATATCCACTTCTATATTCAAATAGAAATGTGGTGCGCCATTTTTACTTTCTAATAAACGACGAGCAATAGTTTTACGCATTTGGGATGCCGGTTCGTCGGTAAAACTTTCTACACCTACAAAATTTGATCTTGCTCCACTTCCGCCCTTATAATTCTCGATATCAAATTTGGTAATTCTTCCACCGTCGCCACTTCCATTTACTCTACTAAGATCAATACCCTTTTCTTTTGCTAAGGCCTTTGCTAAAGGCGAAGCTTTTATTCTTCCGTTTGATGTTGTAGAAGCTTTTACAGCTACGTTTGCTGTAGCTGCAACTTTTTGTGTAGTTGCTGTAGTTGCACCAACCGCTTGTTTAACTTCTGCTTTTGCCACCGATTGAGTTCCAACCGCTGCTAAAATTGCATTTACATCTTCGCCACCCTTTCCTAAAATCGCAATGATCGCGTCAACTGCAACGGGTTGCCCTTCTTTAATTCCTTGATAAATTAAAACACCATCTTGGAACGATTCAAATTCCATAGTGGCTTTATCGGTTGCAATGTCTGCTAATAATTCTCCGCTCTTTACTTTATCTCCAACTTTTTTATGCCATTTTTCAATGGTTCCTTCGGTCATTGTATCGCTCAACTTTGGCATGCGAACAACTTCAACTCCTTTTGGTAATTCTTTCTTTTCCGTTGCTGCATCTTGTTTTACATTGTTTACAGCTGCATCTTGTTTTGTTCCAACTTCTGTTTGCTTAGCATTTCCTGCTTCTGCCAATATTGCTTTAATATCCTCTCCTTCTTTTCCTAATACGGCAATAATTGCATCTACAGGTACCGCTTGCTTTTCGGGAATGCCAATGTGTAATAAAATTCCATCTTGGAATGATTCAAATTCCATTGTAGCTTTATCGGTTTCGATATCCGCCAATAGATCACCACTCTTTACTTTATCTCCCACTTTTTTGTGCCACTTCGCAACGGTTCCTTCCGTCATGGTATCACTTAATTTGGGCATTCTAACGATTTCCGCCATAGTATCTCAAATGAGTTTTATTATTCAATTATAAATGGATAATTTGGTTCTGCATAAACATCTTTGTACAACTCTTCAGGTTCAGGATACGGACTTTCTTCCGCAAACTGAATCGATTCATCTACCAATGCTTTCACCCTTGCTTCTGCTGCTTCAATTCCGGCATCGTCTATCCACTTATTTGCTTTCATTGTATCCAATACTTTTTCAATTGGATCTTGTTTTTGATATTCCTTTACTTCGTCTTTTGTACGATAGGTTTGAGCATCACTCATACTATGTCCTTTGTAACGGTAGGTTTTCATTTCCAAAAATGTTGGTCCATCACCACGTCTTGCTCTATCAACTGCTTCTTCCATTGCCTCGTGAACCGACTCAACAGTTAAGCCATCAACCGG
>JAGPDW010000031.1:0-21334 GCA_018057345.1 Bacteroidia bacterium
GGATAATTGGTTTGATTAGCCTCGTACTCTTTTATAATGTAATTCTTAAGTTCGTCAGGTATAGGAAAAACGTTAGGATTAAAATCACCTATGGTAAGATTATAGATCTTTTCACCATTTTTTATTTTCTCATTTACTTCGGCAGCAAGCTTAATGATCTCCGATCCTATGATGTTCTCTGCAAGTTTAGAAACTTTCATTTGTTTGTTTTCTGTAAGTAGCATTTGTTCCGTCTTTCTTTATCAAGAATACTTGTTTTTACTTTAAATCACAAGCTTCTTATGTTTTCGCCACTAATTAAGTTATTTTCTTTAAAATCGGCGGGCATTTGTTAAAAACTGGTTATATTCTCCAATAAATCTAAATGGTTTTAAATTTAGACTATAATTTTAGGTCGTTCGTCTAAATCCATTTAAAATTTAGAAACCTTTTTAGAATTTAACGGTAGAACTAAAGTAATATTAATTTTGATTTATGAAGCGACTACAGTTAGAAGATCTGTCGAGAGAGTTAGGTTATTCAAAGACACTAATTTCGATGGTGTTGAATGGAAAAGGAAATCAGTACGGAATAAGCAAAAAAACGCAAGCGGCAGTTTTAGACGCCGTGGCGCAATTAGATTATTCTCCAAATAAATTTGCGCGAGCACTGAGAACCGGAAAAAGTTTTTTTATTGGTTTGATCGTTGCCGATGTGTCTAATCCATTTTATTCACGCATTGCAAAAAACATTGAAACAGTTTTATTTGGTAAAGGCTATAATCTTATGGTGTGCAGTACCGAAGAAAATGTGGAGAAAGAAAAAAAATTGGTTGACATGATGATCAATCAACAAGGTGTGGATGGATTGATTATAGCGTCCTCATGCGACAATGCAGATTTTTATAGTAGTCCGCGCTTTAGTAAAACACCAATTGTCTTTATAGATCGCGTTATCCCATTATTTAATGCCAATTATATTGTGATCGATAATTACGGCGGATCAATGGAAGTGGTGAATAAACTTTTAGATGATGGTTGCAAAAACGTAGCTTGTTTGAGTATCACACCTTCTTATATTAGTACTATTGAAGATCGTATGAACGGCTACAAAGGCGCCTTGCAAAAACACAAGGTCGATCTAAACCCAAATTTGATTGTAAATATTAGTTTTGATAATATTTATGAGGATGTTGTTGACGCACTAAAAAAATTCGCATATGCGGGCACTAAAGTCGACGCTATTTATTCGCTGAACAATCACTTGGCAGTTGCAGCACTTAAAGCTGTAAAAGAAAACAAGGACTTGAAGATCTATTTTGATAAAGTAAGATTTGCATGCTTTGATGATGTGGAACTATTTAATCTTATAGATAACAAAGTTCTTTCGGTTTCTCAACCTATTGAATCGATAGGACAGAACGCTTCGAACTTGATCATGGATATTATTGAAGGCAAGCACACCAGCCATTCAAACATTGTATTACCTACAAATCTGATCGAACGGAAGTAGTCTCAAAAATTTCTACTTCTGCTAATGAATTGAACAGGTAAAAATTCCCTGTTTTTATTTCCATACACTTATAACGCGTGCGTATTTTTTCGCCTTTTTCAAAAATACGATCGTTGTACAAAAAAACACTTTTGTGAGGGAGATATTCTACAAAAACCATTCCGTTAGAACTTTCATCGTATAATTTTAAGGTTCGTAATAAAGTAGCATCCGAGCAACTAGAAGCTCCGGGATTGCGCATATACTTTCTTACAGCGTACAATATATCAATAGGAAAAACTGTTTCGTTCATAAAGGGTTGCATCAATTCTGCAAACGATCTTTTCCACTCAGCGCCATGTGGCATCACTCTATCTTTGTGTGCATTGAAAGTAACAAGATGCGCTATCTCGTGCACCAATGTAATTAAAAAGGAATACTGGTTGAGGTTATGATTGATTGTAATGAGATGATTGGAACCGTTTCTGGGAGATGTATAATCACCTAAACGCGTGCTCCTTTCTTTTTTTATCTTCAACTTAAAATCATACTCCACTATCCAAAACGCAATTTGCGGCACAGTGCTTTCGGGAATGTACTTTTTAAGAACATTACAATTCCTCTCAAACTGCTGTGTGCGGTGATCCATACTTTAAAGGTACTAAAGAGACAAATTTTAAGAGGGGAAATTAATTTTTTTACTAACAATTTTAATTAACTTTATAAGCCCAATGAATTTCGAAAAAGTTAAACAACATATTGTAAATTGGCTTCTGTCTTACTCCAATTCTTCAAAAACTGAAGGTTTTGTGGTGGGAATAAGTGGCGGAATTGATAGTGCTGTAACTTCCACGCTTTGTGCTTTAACAGGCAAGCCGGTAATTGTATTAACTATGCCCATCAGGCAATTTAAAGCCGAACATTATAGAAGTTTAGAACACATTAATTGGCTTAAGCAAAATTTTAAGAATGTTACTTCACATGAAATTGACCTAACGGGTGTATTAGAGTCATTCGAAAAAACACTAGCAAGCGATATACAAGATTTTTTAACAATGGCTAATTCGCGAGCGCGCATTCGAATGAGTACCTTATATGCTTACGCGGGCCACAATAAAATGTTGGTTGCAGGTACTGGAAATAAAGTAGAAGATTTTGGCGTTGGTTTTTATACCAAGTATGGAGATGGGGGAGTGGATGTGAGTCCGATCGCTGATCTTTATAAAACACAAGTTTATGATTTAGGAAAGCATTTGGATTTAGTGCAAAGTATCATTACCGCAAAACCAACTGATGGTTTATTTGCCGATGGAAGAACTGATGAAGATCAGCTAGGCGCAACTTACGCCGAATTAGAATGGGCCATGGAATATTTAGCGAACAAAAGTAATGAAGCATTAAATGAACGTCAACAACAGGTGATGCGAATTTATTTAGATAGAAACAAAGCAAACAAACATAAAATGGAGCCAATTCCGGTTTGTATGATACCTAAAGAATTTAAATGAAAAGACTAGCACTTATATTTATTCTTGCACATTTCCTTTTAAGCGCCCAGCAACATCAGGGCACTTATAAAAATCACTTAACTTTTAATGATACTTTTTTTGGCAACGAAGAGGCTTACCAAGTTTGCTATCCAAAAGAACACCGCACTTTTTTTTACAGTATATTTTTTGCATCCGGCATTGCATTCATGTTTTTTTGCATTATTATTTATCAAAAAACAAAACACAACAAGGCATTGCGTTCATCCAACGATGTTATTTCCGAAAAGAACAGGTCAATTTTAGACAGTATTCATTATGCTAAGCGCATACAAACCGCAATTTTACCAAACCAAAATGATCTAAAGGGTTTGGCCAACTCGCTTAGCGTTTTGTACTGTCCTCGCGATATTGTAAGTGGCGATCTTTATTGGGTTCATAAAAGCAAAGAGGATATTTATCTTGCCGTAATAGATTGTACAGGACATGGTGTGCCGGGAGCATTTTTGTCGTTGCTTGCGCATAATGCCATTGAACAAGCAATTATTGAGAAGGGTTTAAAAGGTCCACGAGAGATATTGGACAGCATGAATGATTTTGTGAAATCGGTTTTAGATCAAAACAATGAGGAGGGATCTAAAGACGGAATGGAAATAGGATTATGCTTGATACAAAAAACTAGTATTAAATATAGCGGCGCAAACATTAGTCTTAAATACATAAGCAATGGAAAACTAAATGAAATTAAAGCAGCAAAGTGTACGGTTGGGAGCGTTCAAGCAAATGTTATAGAACCGCCGATCGAACATTTTTTAGAGTTGAAGAAGGGTGATCGGATCTTAATGCATTCTGATGGAATTATTGATCAATTTGGCGGCCCAAAGAATAGAAAGATAACCTCGAAGGTATTAAATGAATTAATTCAAAAAACTATCGGTAAAAACTCAGCGGAACAGTTGAGCTCAATAAAAGATTTTTTTATGAACTGGAAAGGAAATAATGAGCAAACCGACGATGTACTAATGTTGTTATACGAAATTTAAATAAAGATCTATGTTCGGAAAATTTGGAGACATGATGGGCAAACTTCAGGAGATGAAGAAAAAAGCCGATGAAGCAAAAGAAAAACTTGATGCTACACTTTTGGTTGTTGAAGGTGCAGGCGGCGATATTAAAATTGATATAACAGGTAATCGCGAAATAAAAAAACTAAGCATTGCCCCAGGCTTGCAACACGGTGGCAAAGAAGAATTGGAAGAGCAATTGCGTTTAACTTTAAATAAAGCAATTGACCAAGCAAACACTTTGAATGAAGCTGAAATGAAGAAAGCAGCTTCGGGTTTATTGCCGGGGTTGACGTAATTAAAACTTCAAATACAACCAATAATTTGGATTGCTGTGCGTTTCGCTAATTTTAAAAAGCGTATCTGCAATAATTTTGAATCCTTGTTTTTCATAAAATCGTAGCGCACGTTTATTTTCTGTCCACACATATAGCCAAATTCCTTTTTGTTTATTTTGTTTGGCCAATTCAATGTTGAGATCAAATAATGGTTTGCCAATTTTTTGATCGTAGTATTCTTTTAGCACATAGATCTTTTCGAGTTTACAAACCGGCGCATCATTTATTTTTGGATTGGGCGCATCATAAATGATCTTAGAAAATGCAACAGGTACATCATTCAAAAAAACTAAACGGAAAGTATTTTTAGGATCGGAAAGTTCTTGTTTAAAAACATCAACATTCAATCGCAGACTTGTATATTCATCAATATCTTTTTCTGAAGCGCTGGTTCCATGAGATTCATGAAAAGTTTGGATGGCGAGTTGCGAGATCAGCTTTGCATCATTTATCGTTGGTATTTCAAAACGCAGCATGTGCAGTTATTTTTCGGCGATCACCGAGATCTCTACGTGCGCGCCCTTGGGTAAAGCTACCACCTGAACGGTTTCGCGGGCAGGAGGGTTGTTAGGGAAGTAAGTTTTGTATACCTCGTTGATCTGTGAGAATTTTTTGAGATCAGTAGTGTAAATGGTTGATTTAACAATATTGCTCATCTTTAAGCCGGAAGCTTCAACAACAGCTTTTACATTTTCCATTACCTGTTTGCATTCCACTTCAATGTTGGTGCTATCCATTTTTCCTTCGGCGTTCAAACCAATTTGTCCGGATACATATAACATGTTATCCGTTTTAATGGCTTGGCTGTACGGACCAATAGGCGTTGGCGCCAATTTTGTAAATACAACTTCGTGTTTGTTCTTTGTAACAAACGCAACAAGCATCAACGACAGACAAATGCCTAATCCAATATTTTTTAATTTATTTTCCAGCTACCGGCGGTTTTGATTCAGAAATATCTGTTAATCCTTTTACTAATAAATTAAGATCATACAAATTTGTGTACACACTTGGGGTTACACGAATGCCGTTTATTTTTTCCAGTACAATAGATGTTGTATGAATTTTTTGTTTTTCGTACAAACGTCCTTCAATATCATTTGCTTTCCAGCCCTCAAAACCTATATTGCCAATGGCACATGAATATTGTGGTTTTAGAGATGTACAAATTGAAGCCCCTTTTAGTTTAGACGCTTTTTCTAACCAATGATCTTTTAAATAACGCAAACGCGCTTCTTTTCTTTTTATGCCTATCACATTATGAAAATCAACTGCGGCACCAATAGCCATTTCTGAGGCCATGTTGCGCGTTCCTAAATTCTCGAATTTGCGAATATCATCGCTTTCAGGATTTGGTGCAGAAAGCAATGGCCAAATATTTTTGATCTTATCTTTTTTGATATATAATAAACCACTTCCCAAAGGTGCGTGCAACCATTTGTGTAAAGAGGTTGCTAAATAATCGGCCCCTGTATCACTTAATTTAAAATCAAATTGCCCAAACGAATGCGCGGCATCCACAATTACTTCGCAACCTTTGGCATGTGCCATATCGGCTATCATTTTTACTGGAACAATATTTCCGCTCCAATTGATTTGATGCGTAACGTGTACAATTTTTGTTTTTGATGTAATGGCCTTTGCGTAAAGATCAACAATGGTCTTATCATCTTCAGTCGGCTGTGGAATATCGATCCAAACCAATTTAACGCCATCGCGTTTCTCGCGTTGCTTCCAGGCATTCATCATATTTGGGTAATCGTATTTACTCAATACAATTTCATCGCCTGCTTTTAAATTCAAGCCAAAGATCACTGAGTTCAATCCTTCTGTTGAATTACGGTTGATGCAAATTTCATCAGCACTTACACCTGTAATGTCCGCTAATTTCAAACGCAAACCTTCGCGGCCTTGATCTAAAATTCGCCACATAAAATACGAGGGAGCTTCATTACAATATTGGTAAAAACGAATGTGCGCGTCTTGCACCACTTTTGGCGAAGGACTAACTCCTCCATTATTTAAATTGATAACATTTGGCGAAACCGTAAAACTTTCGCGAACCCATCCCCAAAAATCTTCGTCGGCAGCAGCAGCATCCACACTCATGTTCTCCACACGATTTACCTGACCTTCTAATTCAGCGGCAAATGTTTTATTGATGGCAGATAAAAAACTTAAACTTCCAAGAGTACCTGCCGAGGCAAGCATAAAACGACGACGATCCATAGTAATAAATTTTATTAAAGATAGGGAAAGAAAGGAAGAAAAAAAACGAATTTAACAGGTAATGCACCTCATATTGTTCTTCTAAAAAGCTTCTTCGAGATCTTTCCGGCCCATTGAATGCTGTATTTGTCGATCGCTCTGTAAAAAAGATAACTACAAATAATAACTGCTGTTAAACAATAGATAAAAAGCATAAAGGGATGAGTAGCACCTTTGCTAGATAACATAATATTAGATCCTACAATAAAGAGTATAGGAAGATGGATCAAGTACATAGCATACGAAATATCCCCTAAGAAAAGTATGGATTTACTTGAAAACACCCTTTGGATCTTAACGAAAACAAGAAGGGCAAGAAACATTAGTGCACAGGATAAAAAATGCACGTACATATACATATTTTTTGACCAACCGATTGTGAAAGCGTACCAAGTGTGTTTCATGCCATTGTCGGCTAGATTTGGAATGCCGGATAAAAAAAGACCAATCAGAAAGATCAGTATGAAAACAATTTTTTTAGATGAATAGCGCTCGATAAGATCTTGGTGTAAAGCAAACAAGCTGCCAACGAAGATCAACACATAATATGTTTTTTGTATGTAGATCAAAAAAGCAATAAATAACACGTATAATATTGTCTTATGTTTTAATTGATGCGTTAGCATTAAAAAAGCAAAAAGTAATAGTACGCCAACAAGCTCAATATCCATGGTCCAAAAAACAGGCACATATGTATTATTTCCATATAAGGGAACATCTACTAAGGCCATCTTGATAACATTTAAAAAAGAAAGATTGTTTGTAAATAGGTCTTTTCCGAAGGAAAATTCAGTAACCGTACGAGGATAGTGTGCTGACTTGAATAAACCCGAACGATGTAAAACATAAACAAGCAATACTGTTCCCAAAATAGGGATCGTAAGTCTAAAATACCTTTTGAAAAAAGAATCTTGAATGATGGTAATATCATTGGTGGCATTGTACCTTAAGCTCAAAACGAATCCGCTCAAAAGCAAGAACATGCACACAGCCCAATTCCCATTCATAAAAATATTAAGCGGAGTGTTTGCTATTAATAAACCCATTGAATGGGGATCAGTTTCGTAATCTGTAAGATAATAAGAGCCGTAGTATAATTTTGGATAGAAGAGAAGAACAAAGTGATGAATAACCACAATAAATGCAAGAATACCACGCAACCCGTCTAGATACTGATATTTACTTTTTGTTGCGATAGTTTGTAAATATAGTTAAAGCAACACTGTAAACAAAAGCTTTAGAGCTTAACTACTCTTACGTTTTCTCTGTTCTTGTGTAATTCACCTGATCGAATAGAATGTTTTAGTTTCTTAACATTTGAAGCCAGCGCTCTCTTTTTACTTAAGTTCCAATCTTTGTTATAATAAACAATTCCTTTTGCAATACTATCTTGCGAAACACTATTCGTTTTTCCTTCGGCAACAAATTTTATGGCTTTCAAATACAAGGCATGCGCATGCTCCATTACTTTCAAATGAATTTGATCTAAGTTCTCATCGCCGGTTAGTTCTGTAAATTCGGAAGTTAAAATATTTCCAGAATCAATTCCGTTATCGATCCACATCACCGTGTTCCCAATTAAATGAAACTGTTCAGTAGCAATACACCAATTAGTACAATTTGGTCCACCTTTTATATAAGGCGATAAGCCCGTATGAAGATTTAAAATGCCAATACTTGGTTTTAAGGACAGCATTTTTTCTTTGATCAATCGTGTTCCTGAAACAATAATTAGATCTGCATTTATACTTTTCGAGAATTCAAAAGCTTGGTCGGAATTTATAGTTTCAATATCTATTGTTTTTACTTGAGGATAATTTGAGAACGCCCCGTTATAATGTTGCAACATATTCCACCAGGCTTTCCCTATAGATGGTAAAAATAAACGGTCAACTATTTTTGATAAAGTGATCTTTCGCTTGTAAGGACGAGTTTCGGTAATTATTCCGGCAAGCGGGAACAGCGAATGGATCTTATTCGCCAAAGCCTTTTGATTGGGCTCATTACCTATCCACAACAAAATTTTCATTTATAACCTATCAACGATTTAACGTTCTCTAAAGTATTTGTAATTCGTAAACGTGTTTTCCACCAAGGCTCATTATATAATTCTATGCGTGGAATCTCAAATATATCTGTTTTACCCGGATCGTAAACTTTTTGTTTTACGGCTAAGCCAATGTTATATCCCACTTCTTTTGCTAAACGTTTTGTGACTTCATTAAAACTTCCAACAGGGTAAGAAATAGTTTGCGGAAAATAACCCAGATGCTCTTTTATTTTGTTCCCCGATAATTGTAATTCGTTTTTTATTTCTTTTTCATCGCTCATTGTTCCTAACATGGAATGAGTTACAGAATGTGAACCAATATAATGTCCGGCATTTTTTAATTCATTTAGATCGTTCCAATTCATCATTAGTTGCGGCAACTCCACATCACTATACGCTTGAGTTATTAATTCAAGAACTTTATTTCTATCACCGTGCGATAGTTTTTTAAGGAAGGGTTTAAGTTTAAATACATAAGCAATTCGCTCTTCTTTGCTTTTAAGTTGATTTACTTTTAACTCCAATGGTAAAAAGCCGAAATCAATATTGATCTCAACTTTATTCGTGAACTGAAAAAGATGTTCAAGCACGTGCGTCCAAGTGGGCGTGTTCTTATCAATGCAATCGCTCACCACATAAAACGAGGCCTTGCATTTATATGTTTCTAGAATTGGCGCCGCATATTCAATATTGTCCTTATAACCATCATCAAACATAATGGTTGCGAATTTATTTTTGGAATGAAGTTTATCAGAAGCTACAAGATCTTCAATTAAAGCAACCTCATATGTTTTGGAAATATAACGGATACATTTTTCAAATAGAGCAACATCCATGGGATCCCATAATGGATCTCTTTTTGGATTTACTCTATGAAATAAAAAATTCTTTATCAAAACTGCGGCGCCGAAATGGTTCTTGCTTTCTTTTTTAATTCAACAGCTTTGGCCTTCGGGTATTTTATAGAAAACGAAAGCACTATCTTTTTGGTTTCGTCGGGCGCTAAACTCAATTTCCATTTTAATTGACCCGTAGCTTCATTGCGATCGGCCTTAGAAATTTCTTTTACATCTACAATGATCTCACTATTCTGCGAAATCGGCAATTGATCTTCCACTTCAATTTGTATTGGTGCTTTGTGATTATTCTTCACTATAATTTCGTAAGTGTAAGATACCTTTTTTGTTGTTCCTGTGGTTTGTTCGCTGTTGTTCTCTTTTAATTTGGTTCGCGTAACTTGTATCTTTTTATCTCTTCCAAATGATAGATCTAAAGTATCGGCAACACTGCGTGTATTGATATAACTTTGCCCCACATAAGTTCCGGCCAAATACACATTGGCTTGCCCTTCTATCAAGTCAAGATCTTCCCAGCCGGCAATACGCGCCAACATAAAAGCTTCTTTTTCTACTTTTGGAACACTGTAATACTGATACGAAGCATTTAAGTTATAGGATGTTACATCTATTAAATACGGTTTTGCATCTGAGGGGATGGAATAGCTTTGCTTAATGTCAAATTCAGCGCTTAATTCTGATACTTGTATCTCTTCAGTTACTTTTGGTAATTCTTTTACTTTGCCCTTCATTCCCTTTACTTGCTTTTCTTCTTCGTACAAAGTTTGTTCCTGAGCCATAGACTTTTGCTGGCGATAAGCAGCCGATGGGGCGTTGTTAGCTGCGTTATTATTGTTATAATAACCGTAATTTGTTTGTGTGCTAAAGTTTAAATACCAACAAGCAAGATCGGGTTTCGATGCATTCTTTAATGGATCAGCACTTGATATCTTCAACTTCACATCATTCCAATCAACACCACTGTTATTATAAACTTTTGCTTTGTATTTTAAAAGCACGGGCTTGTTAATGTCCTCACTTATCAGATCATAGCTTGGCACCCAACCGCTTTCTTTCACAACATATTTTAGATCTATATCAACAAGTGTTTTAGACGTACTCGAAATTAAAACAGCAATTTCAGCGGTTGGCAATTGTGCATCACCTATCACTTCATTCAATTGACTGTTCATTTTGTTTACTTGCTCCTGTGTTTTGCTTTGTTTTTTATCCAGCTTAAATAATTCTGAATTAATATCTTTTAAACGAACACGGTAATAATCCGCGGCTAATTTTAGATCTACTATGCTTACACCTTTATCATGCCCGCCAATAGATTCGTTTTTGGCTAACATGGTTTTCTCTTTATTATAGGCGTCATAATCATAACTGATCTGTGCAAGGATATCATTATACATCTCGATCGAATCACGTAATTGTTTTACACGCGGACTTTGTTTTTGCTCTGCCAAAAAATTTATTTTATCCGAAACCGAAAGCACCGCCGCTCCATTATTTACATTCACTTGTATGCTTTTTGAAATGAGTTTTGGCGATAAACCGGTAAATATCACCATGGTTCGTCCGGCATTTACACTCACGTTTTTAGTTTGACTAACTTCAGCCCCGTCCAAGTAAAGGATCACCGACTTAACAGGCACATTCACACGAATATCTTCGCTGGATTGCGCGTGTGTAGTTAAAAATAGAGTAACAAACCATAATGCAATGATAGACTTTTTCATGAGTTTATTATTTTAATTCAATGTATTTAAATAGCTCTGTTCTTGTAGTTTCTTTTTCAAATTGCCCACCATAAAACGAAGTTACTGTTCCTGAAGCGTGATCTTGCACGCCTCTTGATGAAACACATAAATGTTTAGCATCGATGATCACCGCTACATCATCTGTTTTTAAAACCTTTTGCAATTCTTTTGCAATTTGCATGGTCATGCGCTCTTGAACTTGTGGACGCTTACTAAAATATTGAACAATGCGATTTAATTTACTCAAACCAATTACTTGCCCGTTTGAAATATAAGCCACATGCGCTTTTCCAAAAATGGGAACAAAGTGATGTTCGCAATTGCTGTAAAACGTAATGTCTTTTTCAACTAACATTTGGTGGTACTTATATTTATTCTCAAATAAAGCAACTTTAGGTTTATTGGCCGGATCAAGTCCGTTAAAAATTTCTTTCACATACATTTTAGCAACGCGTTTTGGAGTTCCTTTTAAACTATCGTCGTTCAGGTCAAGTCCTAAAGTTTCCATAATGGCTTTAAAATGCATTTCGATCTTCGCCATTTTTTCATCATCACTCAGTTTAAAAGCATCTGCACGCAAGGGTGTTTCTGCACAGGTGCTTATATGTTGCTCGCCAATTTCCTCTTCGTTTAAATGCGAAAGACTTATCTTTTCGTCTTTAAGCAGGGAATTCAACAAAATTTCTTTCTGTTTCATAAAGTCTCAAATATAGTTCGTAGCGGTTATCGATTTTTTTACGAAGAATATCGTAGATAACCTTTACAATATTTTCGGCTGTAGGATTTAAATTTTTAAATTCAGGAAGATCTAAATTCAGATTCTTGTGATCAAAGCGCTCCACTATCTCTTGTTTGATAATTTCGCCCAACAATTTCATATCAAAAACATACCCGGTCTTTGGATCTACCTCACCAATAAGTTTTACAATAATTTCGTAATTGTGTCCGTGATAATTAGGCGAATTGCATTTGCCAAAATACGCAGCATTTTCTGCATCGCTCATGAACGAACTATGCAAACGATGAGCAGCATTAAAATGCTCTTTACGATAAACAGCAACTTTAGTCATTTTTTTAATTGATCAGGATAGGTTGGTTAGGCTTATCGTGATGTTCACTTTTTTAAGAACTGTGCCGGAAGTTTGCCGGACATTGGCTCTTTGTTTTGGTTACCTAAAATTAAGGAAATAATTGCAATACAGAAAATCGGTTTTAATTGAACCACCAAGACACAAAGGCACGGTTTTTTCAATTAAAATACATAAGAAACTGTGTCTCCGTGTCTTGGTGGTTATAAAAGAAGGGGTTAGCTATTCACCTCCAAAATATTCCACGCCAATACGGGGGGTTTCGTACAATTTTACGCAGTGGAGCTTAACGTTTTTTGGCAAGTGAGGCGATAATTGTTCCCAAATGGCAATAGCTACATTTTCGGTGCTTGGGAATTTATCTTTTAAAAAGGGCACGTCCATATTCAGGTTTTTATGGTCGAGTTTTTCGGTAACATGATCGGTAATTAACTCACTTAGTTTTTTTACATCCATCACAAATCCGGTATCAGGATCCACTTTTCCTTTTACGGTTATCATCAAATCATAATTATGTCCGTGCCAATTCTCGTTAGCGCATTTGCCAAAAACTTCCACGTTCTTCTCTTTGGTCCAATTAGGATTTGATAATTTATGCGCGGCATTAAAATGCTCGTGGCGAGTGAGGTAAACCATGGTGCAAATATAAGGTTTTATTTTGCCACAAAGTCACGGAGGTACAAAGGAAACGTTTTCTACATTTTAAGGATATGTATTTTATCCATCTGGTTATATAAACTTTGTGTCTTCGTGCCTTTGTGGCTAAAAATATTCGTAACTTAGCATTACAAATGCCACACATCCTCATAGTAGCCGCCACGCCTTTCGAAGTTCAACCTTTGTTGGAAAAATATTCTATCATTTTAACCGGTGATGGTTTAGTAGAATCTTATGTATCAGATACTCGTCAGCTTTCGGTTTTGATAACCGGAGTAGGAATGGTAAATACCGCGTATCAAATTGGAAGAAATTCGCATACCATTTATGATGCAATTATTAATGTTGGAATTTGCGGCGCGTTTGATACACATTTAAAATTAGGACAAGTAGTGAACGTAACCAAAGATGAACTTTCCGAAATGGGTGCCGAAGATGGTGATGAGTTTATAAAATACAAAGATCTTGAATTAAGCGGAACAAGCGTTTACGAAAGTAAATGGATCATGCGCTCAAAAGAAATAGCCGAACTTAAAACCGTAAAAGGAATTACTGTAAATAAAGTTCATGGTAATGAAGAAAATATTGAACGCATTAAAAAATTATTTTCGCCCGATGTAGAAAGCATGGAAGGCGCAGCTTTTTTAGCCGCATGCAAAGGCGTAAGTAATTATACGCAAATTCGCGCGGTTTCAAATTACGTAGAGAAACGTGATAAAAGTAAATGGGAGATAAAATTAGCCGTTTCAAATCTCAACACTAAAGTTCTGAATATTTTAACCGAATTATTTGAAACATATTAAGATCGGATATTCGCCCTGCCCAAACGATTGTTTTATTTTCGACGCCCTTGTACACAAAAAAATAGACACAGGTGATTATACCTTTGAGCCTGTTTTGGAAGATGTGGAAACACTCAACAAATGGGCCATGGAAGGAAAACTTCCAGTAACAAAATTGAGTTATCACGCTTTAGTTTATGTGTTGGATAAATATGCTTTACTAAAAAGCGGAAGTGCTTTGGGTTTTAACTGCGGACCCTTGCTCATTTCAAAAAAAGAAATTAAAGATCCGGAGACCGAAATCAAAAGCATTGCTATCCCGGGCAAATTAACAACGGCAAATTTTTTATTGAGTATTGCGTATCCAAAACTCACCAATAAAACCGAATTGGTTTTTAATGAAATTGAAGATGCGGTTTTAAATGGAAAGTTTGATGCAGGATTAATTATTCATGAGAACCGTTTTACCTACGAGCAAAAGGGCTTAAAAAAAGTGCGCGACCTTGGTGAATTTTGGGATGGATTAATTCATGCGCCAATTCCTTTAGGAGGAATTGTTGCTTCAAAAAGTTTGGATGAGACAACGCGAAATGATATAGATGCTTTAATTAAAAAAAGTGTGCAATATGCTTTTGCGAATCCCGAAAGTTCCATGCCTTACGTAAAACAGCACGCCCAAGAAATGAGCGAGGAAGTAATGAAAAAACATATTGCTTTATATGTGAATGAGTTTTCAATTGACCTAGGCGAAGTTGGAACCAAAGCTGTGAATTTGTTGTTTGATAAGGCGAAGGAAGTGGGATTGATAAAACAATTCGAAAAAGTTGTATAACAAAAAAGCCATCCCTAAAGATGGCTTTTATATTTATTTAATTCAGCTCAAAGCGTTCCTCTGAGTGCTTGTTCCCTTTCAATACTCTCAAACAAAGCTTTAAAGTTTCCTGCACCAAAACCGGTTGCACCCATACGCTGAATTATTTCGTAAAATAAGGTAGGACGATCTTCAACCGGTTTAGTGAATATCTGCAACAAGTAACCATCCTCGTCAGCGTCAACTAATATGGAAAGTTTTTGTAGCTGAGCAATATCTTCTTTCATCATATCGCGGTGCACACCCAAACGCTTTGGAATTTCATCGTAATATGCTTGTGGAGGAGGAGGTAAGAATTCAATGCCTCTTGCTTTTAATTCAGCAACAGTTTTAATAATATCATCTGTAGCTAAAGCTAAATGCTGAACTCCTGCTCCTTCATAAAAATCAATGTATTCTTCGATCTGTGATTTTTTATTTCCTTTGGCAGGTTCGTTTATTGGGAACTTGATACGACCGTTTCCATTACTCATTACCTTACTCATTAAAGCAGAGTACTCAGTATGAATTTGTTTGTCATCAAAACTTAAAAAATTCACAAAGCCCATCACGTCTTCGTACCATTTTACAGTTGGGTTCATTTGATTCCAATCAACATTACCAACCATATGGTCAACAAATTTTAAACCAACAGGAGTTGGATTGTAATCACTTTTCCATTCTTTAAAGCCCGGTAAAAAAGTGCCTTTGTAATTTTTGCGTTCTACAAACATGTGAATGGTTTCACCATATGTGTAAATTCCTGCACGCACAACTTCACCATGTTCGTCTTTTTCTACAACCGGCTCCATGTAAACTTTTGCACCACGCTTGGTTGTTTCTTCAAATGCCTTGCGAGCATCTTCTACCCATAATGCAATTACTTTCACACCATCGCCGTGTTTTTTTACATGTTCGCCAATGGGAGAATCGCTTTTTAAAGCAGTAGTTAAAATAATTTTAATTTTATCTTGCTTTAAAACATATGATGTGCGATCTTTTAATCCGGTCTCTAAACCTGCATAAGCAAACGATTGAAACCCAAAAGCGGTTTTATAAAAATGCGCAGACTGCTTTGCATTACCCACATAAAATTCTACATAATCGGTTCCTAATAATGGAAGGAAATCTTGAGCTCCTTCAAATATTTTATCTAAACCGTATTCAACATTCTTTACTTCTTTTGCTGCCATAATATTTTTATTTTGAAATTATTTATTTAATAACTGAAAGTCTACCCTTCGACTACGCTTGAAATGACAAGGGGTATTTTAGTCCAACATCGCCATTGTATGCGACCTCAACTCTAGTTTATTTTTTAAAATTTTTGATCTCATAATTACTCAACCCAGCTTTTATAATATTTTCCATCATCGATCTTCATTGCATCTTCAGTTACCATTAATGGTTTAAACGTATCAACCATCACTGCTAACTCCAAAGTGTCTTTTTGTCCAATACTACGTTCCATTGCTCCGGGGGCAGGGCCATGAGGAATTCCTTTTGGATGTAAAGTGATATGTCCTTGCTCAATATTATTTCTGCTCATAAAATCACCGGCCACATAGTATAATACTTCGTCGCTATCAATATTGCTATGGTTATACGGAGCAGGAATCGCCTTAGGATGATAATCGTATAAACGTGGGCAGAACGAACACACCACAAAAGTTGAGGTTTCAAAAGTTTGATGCACCGGAGGCGGTTGGTGTACTCGGCCGGTTATTGGTTCAAAATTATGAATTGAGAATCCCCATGGGAAATTGTATCCATCCCAACCAACTACATCAAAAGGATGCGTTGCATAAAGCACATCATGCAACATTCCTTCTTTTTTTATCTTGATCAAAAAATCGCCTTTCTCGTCGTGCGTTTCAAGGTCCTGTGGCAATTTCATGTCGCGCTCGCAAAATGGCGAATGCTCTAGTAACTGTCCTGATGAATTTTTATAACGTTGTGGTGTATAGAACGGCGCAAAGCTTTCTACATAAAAAATGCGATTATCATTTGTCTCAAATTCCATTTGATAGATCATACCACGAGGGATGATTAAATAATCGCCATATTCAAATGGGATATTTCCCATAAAGGTTCTTAAAGTACCTTTTCCCTTGTGAATAAAAAGCATTTCGTCGGCATCTGCATTCTTATAAAAATAAGTTTTCATGCTTTGCTGTGGCGCTGCTAATCCAATCGAACAATCGCTATTTAATAATACTGTTTTGCGACTATCTAAAAAGTCGGATGTTGGTTTTACATCAAATCCTTTTAATAAAAGCGATTTAATGTTTTTATCAATGGCAATTTTAGGCCGAACGTCAACGCTTTTTAAAATTTCTTTCACCTGCGTTGGGCGATGCGTATGATATAAAAGGGATGAAAAGCCATTGAAGCCTTCAGTGCCAAAAAGTTGTTCATAATAATGCTTTCCTTGTTTCGATTGAAACACGGTGTGACGCTTTTGTGGGAAATTACCCAGTTTGTGATAAATTGGCATAAGGCAAATTTAATCAAATTTTAAAACCCAGAACACATACATCATCAATTTGATCTTTACTTCCCTTCCAAGCATTAAATCGCTGTTCAAGTTCGGTTTTTTTATCGTTAATACTAACTATCTCACTCATCCACTCCTTAAAACGTTTAGTAGTAATTTTTTTATTTTCAGTTCCCCCAAATTGATCGGCAAATCCATCGGTCGACATTACCACCATATCGTTGTCCTCTAAAGTAACTTCATGTTCGGCGTAAATTTGACTATCTAGTGTATGTCCGGCAATTCCGATTTTGGTGGCTTTAATTTCCTGCTTCAATCCTTTTTCATTAAATATTTGCAGTGATCGGTTAGCCCCGCTATAAGTTACCTTTTTTTCTTTTGTATTTATTTTACACAAGCAAATATCCAAACCGTCTTTCGAAAATCCTTCCTGGCCTTGATTAAGCGTATTTTTAAGATTGGTATTTAGCAAAGAAAGTAATTCGGAAGCCGAACGCGTTTGCGTAGATAGTTCATTAAGGTTTTGAATGCTTAAAGCACTCATCATTGCTCCTGGTACACCATGCCCTGTACAATCGGCAACGGCAACAAAAACCTCATTAGAATTTAATTTCTTGGCCCAAAAAAAGTCGCCGCTTACAATATCTTTTGGCATGTAAACTAAAAAATGTTTTGGCAATAGAATTTCTAAAAGATCTAAAGGTGGAAGTAATGATTGCTGAATACGTTGAGCGTATGTGATAGAATCGGTGATCTCTTTGTTTTTTTCGGTAAGTAAACCTTTTTGATAACTGATCTCTTTATTTGCTTTTTCTTTATTGCGATTGGCGCGAATGAGGGATATAGAGAATCCAATGATCAAAATAAATCCAAACAAGGAAACAAAAATAATGATGCGCTGTTGTTTTAACTTAGCTTCGGCTTTTTCTTGAACGCGCAGATTTTCAAGTTCGGCTATTTCTTTTTCTTTGGCAACAGTAATAGAGTCTTTATGTTTTTCGTATTTATAGCTTAATTGAGCAGCATCCATCAATTTTTTTTCTTTACCGTTTTTTTCACTTAGCTCATAGTGTTTATGGAAGGCAAATGATGACTTGTCGTAAACACCTAATTTATAATAAAGCACAGCAATGGTTAATAACGAATTAATATCATCCTCATCCATATCTTCATCCTTAATAAGGATGCTTTCAGATTCGTTTAGATATTTTTTGGCGCTCGAAATATCTTTTAAACTGTAACAGATCTGCGCCATGTTCTGTTTTACTTGTTTTATCCACGATGCATCCTTGTATTTCTTTACATGTTCTAAAAGTTCAACATTCAATTCTTTTGCCTCGGTAAAGTTCTTTTGAATGGTTAAAAGATTAACAAGATTGTACGTAATATCCGCGTAGTCATCTTTAAGATCATTTGCTTTGGTTAACTCATATCCAATTCTGTAAATACTATCAGCAGCTTTATAATTATTCTCTTTTTTATAAATGAGCGCAAGATTGTTCAAGGATTTGGCATAGCTATCTTTCTCCTTTTTCAATTTCACAAAGGGCATGTTTCGGTATAAATATTTTTTGGCATTTTCCAGATCTCCTATCTCTTGATAAAGTAAGGCCATATTGCCATAAAGCATTGGTAAACCATCGCTCTTTATCTTTTCCATGATCTCCTGACTCGATTTGAAGTAATTAAGTGACTCCGTATAATTTCGCGACATATAATGAACCGATCCCATATTCATGCAAAACACGCTCGTAAGATCTTGCAAGCCATTTTTTTTACAAACAGTTATAGCAGAGTCAAAATACAGTATCGTTGTTTTATACTCGCCTTGGTAATAGTACCATGTACCCGTTTTTTCATAACAGTAAGACAGCAAATAAGGCGCCTTGTTTTTATAAGCTAGGGCCATATTTTCGTTGCGTAATTTAAAGAACGCAAGCGAATCGCCCGAACGTATATGTTCTGTCATTTTATCTACGGTGGCACTGTAGGTAGCTCGCGCCTTTTGATACTCAGTGAGCGGTTTGTTCTGAGCTCTGATTTGAAAGCAAAACAGAAATAGAGGAAGTAGTATGTAAATTTTAAACGACAATTTATTTTTTTAAATTTAATTCAGCCTTCAATATCTCCGCCAAATTCGGCCTCAACCTGCTTTTGTATACTGCCAAACACTCAGGCCCATTTTTTACGCGGCCTTTGCGTAATTTGCGTTGTTCGTCAATTGGTAAATGAAAAATGCTTTTACAATTCTCGGTACAACAGCCGTCCATTTTTGTGCCACACTCTTCGCACTGAATAAAAAGTAAATGACAATCATCATTCTTGCAATTCACATGCACGTCACAAGGTTTTCCGCATTGATGGCAATTGCTTAAAACGTCTTCCGTAATTCTTTCGCCAATACGCTCATCAAACACAAAATTTATCCCACGGAATTTACTTTCTAACTTTTGATCTTTTACTTCTTTGGCATATTGAATAATTCCGCCATGTAAGTGATTCACATCTTTAAAACCTTTGTATTTAAAATACGCACTTGCTTTTTCGCAACGAATTCCGCCGGTGCAATACATTACCACTTTTTTATCTTCTTGCCCTTTTAAATGATCAATTACTAAAGGCAATTCTTCTCTAAACGTATCCGCATCAGGGCAAAACGCTCTGTCAAATCTCCCAACTTCACTTTCGTAATGATTGCGCATATCAACCACAATTGTATTTGGATCTTCAATAGCTGTATTGAATTCTTTGGCACTTAAATATTTTCCGGTATTAGATGCATCAAAGTCTTTATTATGAATTCCATCGGCCACAATTTTTTCGCGCACTTTTACAATAAGTTTGTAAAATGATTTTCCGTTCCCGTCTACGGCGTGTTTAAAAGGAACGTCTTTAAAATAGCCTACGCGATTTAATTTTTCTTCAAATTCATTCCAGTTGTGCTCGGGCACACTCATTTGCGCGTTAATTCCTTCGTTGGCAATGTAAATTCTCCCAAAGCAATCTAGCTCTGTCCACATTTGAAAAAGTTCATCCCTTAAGGTGTCGGGGTTTGAGATGTTCACGTACCTGTAAAAAGAAATTGTTTTTCTTTGGAAGGTTTCTTCTTTAAGGCGTTGCTTAAGAACGCTCTTGTCGATCCTGTTTACTAATAATGCCATACGTCTGATAAAAATAATTGCAGTTTATATTATCACTTTAAGTAGATAAAAGTTTTTAAAATACCTTCTAAATACTTAGGTTTGTAAAGATACTAAATGTAGTTGATATGTCCGGTACACACGAAAAGATCCTGATCATTGGAGCAGGTGGTCAAATAGGAGTAGAATTAGCCGAAAGCCTCTCGAAAATGTATGGAAGCAGCAATGTGGTTGCTTCTGATATCAAGGAATCTCCTGCGTTAGCAAACAACCCATTCGAAAAATTAGATGCCCTAGATGGTAAAGCTTTATTTGAAGTTGTAAAAAAACATCAGATCACCCAAGTGTATCATTTAGCTGCTATGTTATCGGCAACGGGCGAGCAAAATCCAATGTTTGCATGGAAATTAAACATGGAAAGTTTATTTCATGTATTGGATCTTGCAAAGGAAAAGCATATTAAGCAGATCTATTGGCCAAGCTCTATTGCTGTATTTGGTCCAACTACACCAACAGAAAATACACCACAGTATACAGTAATGGAACCAAGCACTATTTACGGCATTAGTAAACAGGCCGGTGAACGCTGGTGTGAGTGGTATTTCAAAAAATTCGGAGTTGATGTAAGAAGTATCAGATATCCGGGTTTAATTGGCTGGAAGGGCGCGCCGGGAGGGGGTACAACCGACTATGCAGTACATATTTTCTACGAAGCCCTCAAAAACGGCACCTATGAGTGTTTTTTGAGCGAAAACACCACTTTACCCATGATGTGCATGGAAGATGCAATAAGGGCCACAATTGAACTTATGCACGCCCCAAGCGATAAAATTAACATTAGAGGAAGCTATAATTTGGCCGGATTATCTTTTAATCCTAAACAGATCTCAGATGAGATAAAAAAACACATTCCTAACTTTAAGGTCACCTATAAACCCGACTTCAGGCAGCAAATAGCCGACAGTTGGCCAAAAAGTATCGACGACCGCGAAGCCCGCCAACACTGGGGTTGGAAGGAAAAGTATAACCTTGAATTGCTGG
>JAGPDW010000179.1:0-6056 GCA_018057345.1 Bacteroidia bacterium
AGAACTTATTGATCTTCTCGGTAAGTTCACTTTCTTTAATAGTAATACTTGCGCTTTGAATTGTACTCTTTTCAAAAGCACCTTCTATCTCACTTTTTGGTTGATCTGCTTTTGCAGGTGTTGTAGAGGGCGCTTTTTCTTTTTTTATCTTGCGAGAAGTAAAATAATTCGTAGCCTTATCTTCATCGGCACTAGCTTCTTCTTTCTTTTTTGATTTAGTATCAGCATCCGAACCTGCACCCGATGCGCTTGCGGGAACTTGCTCGGCATTATTATTTCCTTTATTTGCTGCAAGATCATCGGCAGGTTTTTCATCACGTCTGCTGTCTTTTTCGCCGTCTTTTCCGGGTTCATTTTTTACATCATCTAAAGCAACTTCTGCTAAGGCCGATTTGGTAGAGGCTTCTTCATCAGAAGCGCTTCTTTGTACCGGACCATTATTAGAGTTCATACTTTGGCCATTGGCACTTTGCATATCGCCTTTTCCGCCAATGTTCTTAACAGCATCTTGTTTCAATTCTGCAGGTGGAGCAGGCGGATTACTTTCGGTGCTTTCTAAATTCTTTTCATTAGTAACCGAATTATCTGCTAAACTTTCTTGCTTAAGATCGTTGTTTGTTTGAAGTAAAAAAACAAGTCCTATTATTAAAGCTACACCGGCGGCGGCCGACCAATAAATAAATAATGGCCTTCTCTTTTCAGAAAGCTTTTCGTCCATGCGTTTATCTAAACGCTGCTTCATCTCAATGGCCTCTTGTTTGTTTTCAAGTGTGGCAAAACCTTCCAAGGCCTCTTGTTCAAAGGCATCCAGGTCGTCTGATGGAGTTTGTAAATGCTCCAGGAGTTCGTCGAGGTTCTTAGTATGTTTATTATCTACTGGCTTGCCCATTTTGTAGTGCTTCCATTTTAATTTTTAAATTCCGTTTGCCATTTTGAATATGGCTCTTTACTTCATTATTGTTGTATCCGGTTATCGTTACTATTTCGGTGTACGATTTATTACTCAAATAAAACAATTCCAAGCATTCTTTTTGTTCTTTATTCAATTCACTTAAAGCACTCTGCATTAAGCTAATTTGTTGTTCCTTTTCATTTAGATGCTCAATGTTGTTATAATCCATAAGGAATATCTCATTTTCTTTTACATCGAGCTCTTTCTTAAGCTGGTTCTGCTTTTTACGGAGTTGCATCAAGCAATAATTCTTACTATATGTATATAGCCAACTCTTAAAATATTCTACTTTATGTTTTTTTAGGTCATTTAGCAATTGCCCAAAAATGGTCATCACCGCATCTTCGGCCTCATCCTTGTCTTTTAAATACTTAATGCACAAACCCAGAACCAAATGGCCGTACCTTTTATAGAGCTCGCCAACGAACACATTATCCCCACTCTCCAAAAAATTGTTAATGAGCTGGGAATCGGAATGATCTTTGTATTTAGATAGTTGAGCCAAAAAATTGTAAATGCTTCTTATGTAAAAGTAGCAAATTTATTCCTTGCAAATAAGGCTCAATAGTGTATATTTGTATGTTAATAACATTTTTTAGTACTGCTGCCTAAGGTCAAATATTTACTCGTTCTGGCTATAGCCTTAACCTTTGGTTTTCAGCAACCAAATCCGTCTGGTTACGACACTAACGCAAAGATCAAGGCTGTTTTTATCTATAACTTCACAAAGTACTTCGAGTGGCCTAATAATAAAAAAACAGGAAACTTTATTATTTACATTGTAGGCAAGAATGATAACCTTATCAATGAGCTTAATTTATTGGCCAAACGTAAAAAAGTAGGCAGCCAAGATATTGAAGTAAAGAACACTCCTGCATTTGATAAATCGGTAAATGCAAATATGGTATTTCTTTTACCCGAGTCATCTAAAGTAATTACTGATGTGAGCGGAAAATCAAAGAACAAAGGCGTTTTGTTGATCACCGAAAATAGTGGAGGCGCAAAAAGCGGCTCAAGTATCAATTTTATAATTGTAGATAGTAAACAAAAATTTGAATATAGTAAGAACAATGCTATTAAGGCCGGATTAAAGACCAACGACGATTTTAAATCCTTGGCCATAAACATTGATTAAATAAAATAAAATGAAAGTGATGTGTAAATATTTAAAACTAATGCTGCTTGCAGGCTTTATGCTTGGTAGTATGGTTTTAAATGCACAGGAAGCTAAACTGGTAAGAGCTCAGGCCCTTTACAATGAGAAAAAACCGGATATAGCTAGGCTGTGTATCGATAGCGTTGTTACGCATCCCGAAACCGCGAAGCGCTACGAGGCATGGACCATTAGGGGATTTGTGTATTACGAGATCTATAAGCGTAATGATAAAAACGTATTAGAGTCAAATTTAAGAGATACCATTATTTCTTCAATTAAGCGCTCTAACCAATTAAAGCCGGATGCCGATTACAAAAGCCAAAATGATAAGATCCTCTCTACCATTTCTGTTCATTATCGCTCTATTGCAAGAAGTTATTTATTTGAACAATCAAATTACGAGCTGAGTTTAAAGGCGTATAATAATTTTAGAGAATTATTTTTGTTAGCCGATAGCACTGCAAATATAAAAGAGAAGGACATTGAATATAATTTAGCGGTTGGCAGTCACTTTTCAGATAAATTTAACCTTGATAAAGGTAATGTTAAGGCATTTGAAATTGCCAAGGTAACTTTAATGAAGGCATTAGAAATGAATCCAACGGATACTTCAGCCAATATGAATATGGGTGTGATGTATTTAAATCAAGCAACTAGCTTAATCGAAAAAATTGATGCAGGCGAGGCTTCTATAAAAGATGTAGATATTATTCAAGACGATGCAGCTAAGCTTGCTAAACAAGCCGAACAATTCTTCTTAAAGGTTTATAATCAAAACAACAAGAACAGGAAAGCGGTTTTGGCGCTTTACTATGTTTACCGCGTATTGTTGGACGAAGCTAAGATCTTAGCTTTTGAGCAAAAATGTAAAGAGCTCAAGATCCAGGTAATGGATGAATCATCAAATCCAAAAAAATAATTAGCATGGCAATTAAATTCACCATTGGAAAAAAAATAGGTGCAGGTTTTGCGGTGTTAATTATACTCACAACCCTCGCGTTCATTTTAACCGTAGTTACTCTAAAGGATAGTAAGAGTAAAACCGATACTGTGGTTGGTCAGTTAGCGCCAAGCGTAGCCGAATTAAAAGAGTTGAATTTAATGATTCAGAGATCGGGAACAGATGTTACTCAATGGATGTTCAATAGTTCGAGCAGTGATATCTCTTTTAGAGAAGATCTTGACAATATCATTACAACAGAATATCCCGAACAAAGAAAAGAATTAGAGAACCTATCTAAAGATTGGAGTGATAGTACAAAGCAAGATCTAAAAGAGGTATTTGGTAGAATAGAAAAAATATTCCGCTATTATAAGGGTGAGATCATGAGTAAACTTGTACATCCTGAAGATTATCAGGATGCAGAAAAAACAAGTTTCGCGCGTATAGCCTATGAAGATTCTCAGGCAGATCTTGAAATTTTGTACAAAGAACTGAATGCACTCATTTTAATTAAGCAAGACGCTGCCGAAAATGTGAAGGAAGATATGTTCAAATCATTTAATTTCCTTCAGCGCTTTGTTCAGTTATTAGGTATCACCTTGGTAGTTGGTGGAATTTTGATCGCTTTATTTACCGCGCGCTCTATCACCAAGCCCGTTTCTAAATTAAGAAAAATGTTATTGTCGATGGGCCTAGGGATATTACCAACCGAGCGCTTTAGGCCACGTAACGATGAAATTGGTGATATGGGTAATGCCTTAAATGATCTGGTGCAAAGCATGCATCAAACCACCAAGTTTGCCGAAGAAACCGGTGCCGGAAATTTTGAGGCCATTCATAAACCATTAAGTAAGGATGATAATTTAGGCCACTCACTTATAAAGATGCGTGATAATTTGGCCGAGAACGAACGCGGTCTCGAACAAAAAGTAAAGGAGCGTACCGAAGAAGTTGTTCGCCAAAAAGAAGAGATCGAAAATAAGAACGGACAGTTAGAGATACTTTACAAACAAGTTACCGATAGTATTCTTTACGCAAAGCGAATTCAAGAAGCGATATTACCTCCCGATTCAATTATAAAAGAATTAGTTCCAAACTCGTTTGTATTATTTAAACCAAAAGATATTGTAAGTGGCGATTTTTATTGGTTTGATAAAAAGGATGAGTTAGTTTATTTTTCTACGGTAGATTGTACAGGACATGGAGTTCCGGGTGCGTTTATGAGTTTGGTTGGGCATAATATTTTAAAGGACATTGTAAATAATACCAAGCTTAAAAAGCCGGCCGACATGCTTAATAAAATGCGCGAGCAGGTTGTAAAAACATTGCATGCCGATGCCGATGGAACAAAAGCAAAAGATGGAATGGACATGACGCTTTGCGCTATTGATTATAAAACATTAGAGTTGCAATACGCGGCAGCGTATAATCCATTATACATTATTAGAAATGGCGAATTGATAGAGCACCCGGCTAATAAATTTCCAATTGGCGCTTTTGTGGGAGAGCATAAGGATTTTGATAATAGAGCAGTGCAATTGCAAAAAGGCGATACCATTTATTTATTTAGTGATGGCTACGCCGATCAGTTTGGCGGACCAAAAGGAAAAAAATTCATGGTGGGTAATTTTAGAAAGCTATTATTGCAGGTAAGTAGTTACGCTATCACCGAGCAAAAACAAGTTTTAGATAAAGCGCTTACCGATTGGCAGGGCACGCATGAACAGGTGGATGACGTTCTGCTTATAGGCGTTCGCATATAATTTACAATTGCCTATAAGCAGAAGTCACCATCGAGACAAAGCTTCGCTTTCGTCTCTGATCGATGACGTTTTGCTCATCGGTGTTAAAGTTTAATTTTTTTCAAATGTAATTTCGATGAGCAGAAGTCACCATCGAGACAAAGCTTCGCTTTCGTCTCTGATGGATGACGTTTTGCTTATTTGTGTGAAGATCTATTCGCCTATTTTTTTTACCACGTTTTTTTATAAACTAACCGCCTATTTTTTAACCGCAAAGGCGCAAAGTTCACAGGGTTTATTAAAATCTGTATGCCTAATTAAGAAGGCAAAGCGCCTTCGGCGTGCGCAAAGGTGTTGATGCCTAATTTTTTTTTACCACGTTTTTTTATAAACTAACCGCATATTTTTTAACCGCAAAGGCGCAAAGTTCACAGGGTTTATTAAAATCTGTATGCCTAATTAAGAAGGCAAAGCGCCTTCGGCGTGCGCAAAGGCGCTAACACCTAATTTCCTTCTGCCACCGATCCGCAAAAATCGCGATGTTAATGCTGCTTGGGGGCCATCCCCCTTTGGAGTGGGTGGCGTCCCGACGCTTTGGTCGGGGTGACGGGGGAGGGTAATCATGATTGTTCTTTTGAAAAGAACCAAAACTTTTCTTTGTCACTTTTTCCTTGATGAAAATACTTCGACAAGCGCAGTATAAAATCCACCAAAAAATCAATCCCGATAGCTATCGGGAGCTTCGATACAGCGCACAGGCCACCTCTCCTAGCACGAAGCGCCAGCCCACCGCACGCGTCTTCGAAATATTGATTGGGCGTTAATGAACCGAACCTCTGTGTGTAAACTGTGTGTGTGGTTTATTATTTGCAACTCTCTTTGCAGCGCCGTAGGCGCCTTTGCCTTCTTGCATTTTTAGGCGTTTAGTCGATCTTTGCGCAAACCTTTGCGAGAGCGTTAGCCCTTTGCGGTTTCTGCCTCTAAAAATCTCCGTTAGGCGCGCATAATTAACACCCTATCCACACTAAATCAACAGCTTATGAGCACTAAATGAACCACTTATTAACATATTTATTAAAAATGTTGATAGTCAGTTAGTTACTAACAGGTTAAATGTTAAGAGAATACGCCCTGTTTTTTGTTTGCCTGCAATATTTTTAGTATAATTGTAAGCCCTCAAAAAGGCCCTTATTTTGTTATTTACACTATGAAAAATATAAAATTATTTTTTGCCTGCGTTTTGATGATTGCTTTATGTAATAC
>JAGPDW010000180.1:0-6047 GCA_018057345.1 Bacteroidia bacterium
ATTTTCATATCGGCACCAAATTGTCCTGCTTGAATAGGCTTAGTAATTAAGGCCCCAAGCTTTTTTATAAAGTTTTCGTAAAGGGGAATGGCACTATCAGGTTTTGCAGATCGTAAAAATGATGGACGATTTCCCTTTTTTGTGGAAGCAAAAAGTGTGAACTGACTTACCACCATTACCTCTCCGTTTATTTGATTTACGTCGAGATTAAGCTTGCCTTCCTCATCCCCAAAAATGCGTAAAGTACCGAGCTTTGATGTGAGCCAATCTATATCTTCCAAGGTATCAGCCTCTTCTATACCCAGTAAAACCAACAAACCAGGCCCAATTTGACTGTATACCTCATTATTTATTTTTAACTGGGTTTTTAGCACCCTTTGTACAACTAAACGCATAAAATTTTTGTAAATTTATGTTTTAAATGTAACAAATAATGAAAAAGTTCATTGCCCTTTGCTTAGTTTCTGTGGTTCTTTTTTCGTGTAAAAAAAAGGAGGATGATCCCGAGCCACAACCTTTGCCTACCACTACAACGGGCGCTTCTAATTGTCCTACCTGTAATTTTCCGGATACGGTTTGGACCAATACTCAACCCGGACCAAAATTAGTATTCAAATTTATTTTTGATAGTACACAAGTGCGTTTAAATAATTTGGGCCAACCTTCAAGTGTAGGCGCAGGAAATGCAGCCTATTCACCTAAGTTTAATTTTATGAGTGCGCATTATATTGAATTGGCGCAAGGAGATCTTACCGCAGTTGGGTCTGGTGTAAAATTATATCATGCACCGGAAACCACGTGTAGCGGAACACCAGCCATTGTTCATTGCCAAGGGGTTTTAGTAAAAGATAGCGCTGTATTTTTTTCGGTTCCTATCACGCCATCTGTTGTTGGAACGTATAAATGGTTAAGAGTTTCGTTAGCCTATCAAAATTATGATATCAAAGTAAAAACAACATCTGCAGGAATCATTGTTGGCACGGTTGCTTCTTTTGTTGGATACAACACTTATATTTCAAAGTACAAAATGCACGGTACTGTAATGACGCCAACAACCGGCGGCGTAGGAAATCATGCACAAGGTTATTGGGGATTTCATACAAAAGTATTTGGTGTAGATTATTGGGCCGATGGACAGGCAGCTTCAACAACTGTTGTAAATCCAAATCCAAGTTCACCAATTCCTCCGGGAAGTTGTTTAGTTACCGGCGAATTTGTTACCGCAGCTGCACCAACTGTTGGAGCGCCATTAGTAATAACAGGATCCGAAACCTCGGATGTGATCATTACAGTATATCTCTCAACCAATAAAAGTTTTGAGTGGAACGAAGTTACATTTGATGGATATTACCAACCGGAAGTAGGAGAAAAGCCGGTTGATATGGGAATAAGAGGAATGATACCAAAATACTAAGTGCTACATGTTATTTAAAGATATTGTTGGCCAGGCAGAGGCAAAAGACCGATTGGTAAAAATGGTGAATACACAACGTGTTCCGCATGCGTTATTATTTTCGGGAAAAGATGGTTGCGGACATTTATTAGCTGCTATTACCTTTGCGCAATATTTATTTTGTAAGAATAAAACCAATAACGAACCTTGCGGCACTTGTCCGGCTTGCGGCAAAGTTTCAAAACTCATTCATCCCGATCTGCATTTTGTTTTTCCTATCATCAAAAGCAAATATGTAAAAACAAGCAACGATCTTATTGTTGATTTTAGAGAGGCGTTTTTAGGCAATAATTATTTAACGCTTAATGATTGGGTAGAAGAATTAAATGCCGAGAACAAACAACCTATCATTCCCGTTGAGGAATCATCCGACATCTTAAAAAAATTAAGCTATACAAGTTTCGAAGGCTCTTACAAGATCATGATCATTTGGCAGGCCGATAGAATGAATTCGGAAGCCGCCAATAAATTATTAAAGGTTTTAGAAGAACCCACCGAAGACACTATTTTTATTTTGATAGCAAATGATATTGAAAAGTTAATGGCCACCATTATTTCGCGCGTGCAACACATTCCTTTTTATGCGGTGGAAGAAAAAGAAATTGCCAGTAATTTAATGGATCGCTTGGGCGTAAATGAAACAGCAGCATTGCAGGCAGCATTTTTAAGTGAAGGAAATTTCAGAGAAGCTTTAGCGGCTTTGCACAAGGACGACGAAGGGCTTTCGTTCTTAACTCACTTTCAAAACTTTATGCGCGTGGCTCTAAAGTTCGATTCAGATAAAGCTTTACAATGGGTAGAGGAGAATGCCGGAAGAGATCGCGAGAAACAAAAACAATTTATTACTTATTCATTGGCGGTTTTTAGAGACGCGCTGATGTATAATTTTGGCGAACGATCATTAGTGCGTTTATCAGGAAATGAAAAACAATTCCTCGAAAAATTTGCACCCTTTGTCAACCAGAAGAACTATCAATTACTGATAGAGGAATTCAATAGTAATTTTTATTATATTGAACGAAATGCAAATCCAAAGATCTTGTTCATGGATCTTTTATTAAAAACAAACGAATACATAAATTTAAAGTAGAACAATGAGACCGAGTTATATAGTAATTTGTTTTTTACTTGCAGGGGCAGCTATTAGCGCCCAAGTAAAATTAAAAGGCCTTGGAGATAAACTCAGAGAATTGAGCCCCATGAATAAGATGGATAAGATGAGAGAGAACTATGATGAAAGTAATTTCAACTACGCCATTTCATTTTTAGATAATAGTGCTTTATTTGAATCGGAAGAAAAAGGGAACTCACTAGCTACCGGTTTTACCACAGGCCTAACTACGAATGGTTCAAATTCAGGAGAGAACTTGGCTTATAATAATATGCGCCAAGGCGAAATGCTTATGGCAGCTAATCGCATGTATATGGCCGAAGTTGCCTTTAAACGTTCGGCGGAGTATTATATACGTGCCGAAAAAATGAAAGGAAATACCACTTACGCTCAAGTAGTAAGCAATTTGGGATTGGTATACCAAAACAAAGGGCTTTATGCAAAGGCAATGCCTTTTTGCGATTCTGCTATTGCACTTCGAAAAGCAATGGATAATAAAGTAATGATCGCTGTTTCGTTAAACAATAAAGGTGTTCTGCTAAAGGACATGGGAAGCTATACCGAAGCAGAAACATATATAAAAAATGCACATAAGATCCTTGTAGAGCAAAAAGACGAATTAGGAAAAGCGCTTACCAGTAATAATTTGGCGATGGTATATGTGGACATGAACAAACTGAAGGATGCGGAGTTGAATATGGATAGCGCGATTGCAATGGCTGGAAGAGTGCTCGATCGAAATTCATCTAACTTCATAAAGATCGACATCAATTTGGCACAGGTTTACAGGCTTCAAAAAAAATACGATAAGGCCGAAGAGATCTTTAAGAAAGCAATTATTGTAAAGGAGAAAAAATTAGGCGTGCATCCCGATCTGGCACATTTGAAGAGTGGCTTGGCACAATTGTATATTGAGATGGAGAATTACAAAGAGGTAGAAAAATTATTACAGAGCGCGCACGATATTAATAAACGTAAACTCGGTGATAAACATCCACTCACCGTAAAGATATTGCAAGAGCAAGCGAACTATTATCGCATTGTTGGAAAAAATGAAGAAGCACTTACCATGATCAAAAAAGTGCTCGACCAAAAAAAGGAGCTCTACGGAGAATCTCACCCTTCATACATACAGGCCTTAGAACAAAAGGCAATCATTCAGTGGAATTTAAAGGATGTTGCCGGCGCTAAAGCGTCCTTTCAAATGGTTTTGGATAATACGCAAAACTATATCACAAACTTCTTTAATACACTTAACGATAACGAAAAGAATTTGTATTGGGAAAAAACACAAAACATGTTGCAGCGCTACTATGCTTTTGTGCTTTCAAATTACAAAACCGATCCAGAACTGGTAAAACAAATGCTAAACACCTTGATTGTTACAAAAGGATTTTTATTGAATGGCTCTTCAAAATTACGTAATAGCATTTTGCAAAGTGATGATGCCGAACTAAAAAAATTGTATAAACAATGGTTAGACACAAAAGAGAATTTGAATAGCGCTTACCAATTAAGTAAAGAAGAATTAGCGCAGGATAAGATCAACGTTGATAGTTTACAAAAGAAAGCAGATGAGTACGAACGTTCATTATCACAAAAAAGTGCGCTGTTCGGCGAGAATAGCTCAAAGGGAATTACCTCTTACGAAACCATACAGCAATCGCTAAAACCAAACGAAGCAGCCATTGAAATTGTTCAAGTAAACGAATACAAGAATAAACTTACAGGTCGCTCATTATATATGGGTATGGTTTTAAAGAATAATTCTTTAGGTGTAGTTGATATGGGATATGCTGATACCATTAATAATTCCATTAGTATTTTCAGATCAAACATCATTGATGAAAAACCTGAATTATTTATTTATCCTATTGCATGGAAAGGAATTGACTCGAGCTTAATCGGAATGGATAGGGCGTATCTTTCATTGGATGGCGCCTATCATCAGCTTAGTATCAATTCTATAAAAGACAAGAGTGGAAAATATATATTGGATAAATACTCTATTCAATTTGTTGGGAATACCAAGGATATTATCTCCGTAAAAAAGGATGAAGACAAACACGAGAAACCAAAAACCGCATTTTTAATTGGGAATCCGCTTTATGGTACGCACGACCTTATTCCACAATTACCCGGAACAGAAAAAGAAGTAAAGAATATAACCGCCACTTTAAAAGCATTAAAACTAACTACAACAACCTTGTATGGAAAAGAAGCTACCGAAACAAAAATGAAGAATATCAAATCGCCGGATATTTTACATATTGCAACACATGGTTATTTTTTAGCGGACCTTTCAAAAATGGAGACCAACAAAGTATTGGGAATTGATATTGCTGTTGCAAAAGAAAATCCATTATTACGCAGTGGTTTATTATTGGCAAATTGCGATAACGTATTTGATGAAAATTACCACAGCACAGGCGCTGATAATGGCGTATTAACCGCCTACGAAGCCATGACATTGAATTTAGATAAAACAGATCTTGTTGTTTTAAGTGCGTGTGAAACCGGATTAGGAAGCGTGAAACAAGGCGAAGGAGTTTACGGATTGCAACGCGCATTTTTAATTGCCGGTGCAAAATCCATTATCATGAGTTTATGGAGTGTAAGTGATGAAGCAACCATGGAATTGATGACTGCCTTTTATAGCAATTACGCAAAGACCGGAAATAAGCAGCAATCATTTGCCGAGGCACAAAAAAAATTAAAATTAAAGTATAAAGAGCCATTCTATTGGGGCGCTTTTGTGATGCTCAATATCTAAAATTGGTTAATGTCATTATAGAAAGTAGCATTTCTGCCAAATACCAACTATTTTTAAAATTGCTATAATCTGTAGCAATCAATCGCTTCTACATATCCTACCTTTGTGTTAACATGAGTACGTCAACCAAAGTTAAAAAAACATTTTTTTGCCAAAACTGTGGCGCGCAAGCGAGCAAATGGGTTGGCAAATGCACCAGTTGCAACGAATGGAATACCTATGTAGAAGAAATAATTAAAAAGGATACAAAAAATTCGCGCCTACAGGTTTTCTCATCAAATAAAAATGGCAGCGCAAAGTCAAATACATCTATTCTATTAAATGAAGTTGGTACAGCCGATTATCCGCGCATTGCAGTTCCCGGAAAAGAATTAACCCGCGTACTTGGAGGCGGAATTGTACCGGGAAGTTTGGTATTGTTTGGCGGAGAGCCGGGTATTGGTAAATCAACACTCATGTTGCAATTGGCTTTACGCTTAAAAAATTTAAAAGTATTATATGTTAGTGGTGAAGAAAGCGAACAACAAATAAAAATGCGCGCCGATAGAATTGGTATTACTACCAATACCTGTTTTATTTTACAGGAAACAAACACGCAAAATATTTTTCAGCAAATAACCGAAATCCAACCGCAATTGGTAGTTATTGATTCCATACAAACTATTCATACATCTTACATTGATAGCAGTCCCGGAAGTGTAAGCCAAGTG
>JAGPDW010000032.1:0-20689 GCA_018057345.1 Bacteroidia bacterium
ATAATTCCACGAGAAGGAATTTCAAACTCAATGTGAGTTAGATCTCCTTTTGGTTCCATGATCAATAAATTTCCTTTACGTTGTGTTACAAGGTCAATTACTTTACTTGATGATTCTTGCGGAACATCCACAGTTAAAACCTCAATTGGCTCACACTTTTGCCCGTCAATTTCTTTAACGATAACTTGTGGTTGACCTAATTGCAATTCATAACCTTCTCTACGCATGGTTTCAATTAAAACCGATAAGTGAAGAATACCACGACCAAATACTAAATACGAATCAGGAGATGGAGTTTCTTCAATTCGCATTGCTAAATTCTTCTCTAACTCTTTGTATAAACGATCACGTAAGTGACGAGAAGTAACGTATTTACCATCTTTACCAAAGAACGGTGAGTTGTTAATGGTAAACAACATACTCATCGTTGGTTCATCAATACTCATGGTTGGCATTCCTTCCGGATTTTCAAAATCAGCAACTGTATCACCAATTTCAAATCCTTCAATACCTGTGAAGGCACAAATATCACCTGTTTCAGCTTCCGAAACTTTCATTTTCCCTAAGCCTTCAAAAACAAATAATTCTTTAATGCGAGATTTTTGAATTTTGCCATCACGCTTTACAACGCTCACAGGCATATTTTCTTTAATAACTCCGCGATAAATACGACCAACAGCAATACGACCAATAAATGATGAATAATCTAACGACGTAATTTGAATTTGCAACGTTCCTTCTCTTTTTGGTGCTGTAGGAATATTTCCAATGATCACATCTAATAAATGTGTAATATCTGCAGTAGGTGTTTTCCAATCCGGGCCCATCCAACCTTGTTTACTTGAACCGTAAACCGTTGGGAAATTTAATTGATCTTCAGTTGCATCCAAGTTAAAGAATAGGTCAAAAACATTATCGTGAACTTCTTCAGGACGACAATTTGGTTTATCAACTTTATTAATAACTAAAATTGCTTTTTTACCTGCAGCGATTGCTTTTTGTAAAACAAAACGCGTTTGAGGCATTGGCCCCTCAAAAGCATCCACTAATAAAATAACACCGTCAGCCATGTTCATCACACGCTCAACCTCACCACCAAAATCGGCGTGACCGGGAGTATCAATAATATTAATTTTAGTTCCTTTATATTTAACGGAAACGTTTTTTGCAAGAATGGTAATACCACGCTCACGTTCCAGATCATTGTTATCTAGGATCAATTCTCCGGTTGCTTGATTTTCGCGGAATAAATTACACTGGTGTAAAATTTTATCTACCAGGGTGGTTTTACCGTGGTCAACGTGGGCAATAATGGCAATGTTTCTAATTTCAGACATGTTTGTACTTTTTAAGGCCGCAAAGATACAACTATTTTGGTATAAAACCAGTAATTAAGGGCTCTCTATCAGGCTTTTAGAGATAATTTGAGCATAATTTGTGTGAAAATAGAGGCCAGAACCACTAAAGACACCAAACTTTTTGACGAAAGGCACAAAACGCTTTCGTGACCTTCGTGTGAAAATTTTGTGATTTTCTTGATTAAATTGACCTTCCCAGTATAGCCTGAACAAGGCCAAGATCATCAAAAGAAGCGGGCTTTGTAATGTCCTTCATTTTTAATTTTTTTAATGCAAATTCCGTAGCATCGCCCATGGCAACTATTTTTTGATGAGGCTTTGGTTTATTTTTTTCGAAGAAAGCCTCTACATTACTTGGACTAGTAAATACTAAAATGCTGTATGTGTCATCTATTTCAATACTATGCTTTACCGTAAAATAAACATTTAGGTCAATAGCATTATCACTTTTAGGCATTTGCCATTGCACAGTGCGCATACTATCTTTTGCAATTGGAAAAAGCACTTTACTACTTCCTACTTTTGATGCAAATTGTTTGCCTATTAATTTGGTATCTGTTCCTTGACCAATAAATTCTGCTCTATGCCCATAAGATCTTAACTCAGCCGATGTTGACGAACCAATACAACCAAATTTTACTTTACCGATGGCGGGTTTTTGCCCCATGAAATATTTTACGGCGTGTTTGCTGCTAAAAAATATCCATTCGGTTACAGGCAATAATCTTATTTTAATCTCTTTGAATTCAATGAGACTTTTACCTAATACATCAAATTTTAATTTACCCAAAGCTCTTGGCAAATAATCCTGCTCTCTAAGATCTTTTGAAATAAAAACTTTTTGCGGCTTTAAATTTGTGTAATGATTTACTATTCTCTCAGCCAGATCTTCCGAATTTCCGGTAGCAATATATAATTGAACGGGTTGTTCGTCCCACTTTTTTGCAATACTTACATAGGTATGAAACACCGGCCTATCTTCATGATCAAATTCGGTATCAACATAAACTCCTAATGGTAATTGACAGCCTCCATCCATTAAATTTAAAACTCCGCGCTCAATTCGTGCTTGGGTTTGCACATCAATATCTGTGATATCATCAAACTTACTAAACAAGTCATCATCATCTTCCCGAATCTGCCAAGCTAAAACACCTTGAGCAGGCGCAGGAACAAACACTTTTGGATCTAATACTTCTTCATGAAATTCGCTTAGATCTAATTCTAAACGTTCAGGACCTGCCACTGCAATTAGAATCGCATCCAGGTCACCTTCTTTTAATTTTTTTACACGCGTTGGTACATTTCCTCTAAGATCTTTTACTTCTACATCTGGCCTAAAAGCCAAGAGTTGCGATTTGCGACGTGCTGAAGAAGTTCCAACGACAGCGCCTTTTTTTAATGAGAATTGTTTGTCGGAATCAACAGATGTTTTTTTGATGAGCAATAATTCGCTTGGGTTTCCACGCTTTGAAACACCGGCAATAATTAAACCTTCGGGATTTTCGGTTGGAACATCTTTGTGAGAATGTACAGCAAGATCGATCTCCTTTTTTAAAAGTGCTTCTTCTAATTCTTTTGTAAAAAAACCCTTTCCTTCGAGTTTATCAAAGCTTGTATTCCATTCCTGGGTTCTATCTCCACTAGTTTGAATGATCTTTATCTCAACCACACATCCTTTATCTTCCAATAATTCTTTAGTGTAGTTTGCTTGCCACAATGCTAAGTCGCTGCCACGGGTGCCTATAATGATCTTTTTCATGAATGTTGTGCGAAATTAAGGAATTTTATTCATCCTTAAGGAATACCTCTTTTGCTGTTTTCATTGCCACAGCATTGTACTTTTTTTCGATATACCCAATTACTTTATCTAAAACCTCTTTGCTATTGGTATCCAACTCGCTTATCTCCTTTGCAAAAACCTCAGTTAATGCTACGTCTTTAATAGCGCGCACCTGACGAGGAATCTCGCCAAAGGCCAGTTCTACTAAACGTTCTTTTTGTAAACGTTTAAATTCTTCCAATTTAAAGCCTATGATCGTTTCACATTTTGTCATTTCTGATAAACGCGAATTCATATTTACTTCAGCTTGCACCTTCAACGAGTTTATATCAATGTAAAATGATGGATATTCCTTTATAACACTGGCCTCAATTCCAGCAGGGATAGAAAGATCGATCAATACTTTTTTATTAGTTTCTTTTTGAAGAAGTGACTGGTAAATGTCGTGGGTTATTATCGATTGTGAAGCTGAGGTACAAATGATCAATACATCAAATCCTTTATCGTATGCCTTCAGATCATTAAGTGATAGAGCTGCTCCGTTCAACATTGTTGCAAGCTCCTGTGCTTTGCTTAATGTGCGGTTGAATACTGTAAAATTTGCGAACTTATGTTTTTGAAGATAATTAGCCATTTTGGTATTGGTCTCTCCTGCTCCTACGATCAAAACACGCGCATCGGTTTTAATTCCGAGATCGCGTAACTGACGATAAGCTAAAGAAACAACAGATACCGGATTTTTTGCAATATCAGTTTCGGTAAAAACTTGTTTGGCAGTTTCAATGGTTTGTTTAATTAAGATGCGAATAAAATCCCCCGTTAATTTCAATGAATTACTTAGGTCGTATGCTTTACGTAATTGTGTGATGATCTCGCGTTCACCAACTACTAATGAATTCAACGAAGATGCCACTTTAAAAACATGGCTTACAGCAGCCTCATCATTCAGAACCGTAGCTTTAGAAGCTAGCTCATCAACAACGCTTTTAGGAAGCGCTGGATTTATTGTAGAAATAACCTTTCCAATGATATATGGTGTTATTTCGTTATCCGAACATATATATAACTCAATACGATTGCAAGTGCTCAAAAACATTAACTCATCAAACTGAAAATTAGCTCTAACGGCACCTAAAAGTGAGGCCTGTGCGTACTCATCCAAATGCAATTTTCCTACCAATTCTAATGGTAGGTTTTGATGATTAAAGGATATGACATTAAATCGCTCCAACTAGGGTCAAAGTTAATAAAACACTCCCTTTCTTGTGTCATTCTATTGTCATAAGCGGAGTTAGAATGAAAACTTTATAAAACGCTAAAACCCCGTCCAACTAGCGTTTCAACGTTATTTTTCGGTTCTTGACAAAATGATATTCGTCAGTTTTTACTGATCGGGCCTAAACGTAACAGCATCTTCAACATAAATTTCATATGCTACATTTCTTTATCTCGACCACTATTTTTGCTGAATTACCTGAATAATATTTACAGGACAATTTCTTGCTGCCTTTAAATTCTCTTCCAATTCGTGGTCGTCGACCAAAACGCTATGAAATCCCTTTTTTTCTTTTGAACCAACAAGCGTGCATTTGCCATCTTGTCTCGAAATTCGCCAACGGTAGTACGCGGCTTCTACACAAGCGTTGCATCCAATACATTTATCGCGTTGTTGTATAATGCGTATCATTATGCGTCAACCAATTTGTAAAGTTTATCTGAAGCTCTAATTTTACTACTAATAGGCATAGTAAATACTTCTCCACGATTAACGCGCTCTACACTTTTTTCTCCAACACGTAACTCCATTACTTTATCTTCTAAATAACCAGTGGTTGGACCTGTTATTAAAATATCATCACCTACAGATAAGTATTGTGCTTCTAAAATGAATTCGCCAATTTTTGGTTTTTCATAATAATGCGAACCTTTTGCAACATATATTTTCCTTTTTGTTGATTTAGAACCCGATTCATCATTCCATTCTCCCATTTTTTTGCCCAAATAGTAGCCATCCCAAAAGCCGCGATTGAAAACAGTTTCCAGTTGTTTCATCCAAGCCTCTACTTTTTCCGAAGTATATGTGCCATTGTAGTAACTATCAATTGCTTCACGATAACATTTGGTAACAGTATGCACATAATCAGCAGCACGCCCTCTTCCTTCTATTTTTAATACAATTACACCTGCATTTAAGATTTGGTCGATAAAACCAATGGTGCATAGATCCTTTGCTGACATAATATATTCATTGTCGATCTCAAATTCGATACCATCTTCTTTATCAGAAACAATATAACTTCGTCGGCAATTTTGTACACATGCACCACGGTTGGCAGATGCGAAGTGTGAGTGCAAGCTCAAATAACATTTTCCTGAAACTGCCATGCACAAAGCGCCGTGTGCGAATATTTCTATTTCTATCAACTTTCCTTTTGGCCCGGTAATGTTTCTGCGCTTGATCTCGCGGGTAATTTCTGCAACCTGAATTAAACTTAACTCACGTGCTAATACCACAACGTCTGCGTAATTAGCATAAAACTCAATAGTATCAATGTTCGAAATGTTTGCCTGTGTTGACACATGTAACTCCATTCCGATCTTTTTTGCATAATTCATTACAGCATGGTCAGCGGCAATGATCGCTGTTATATTACTTTCTTTTGCCGCATTTACGATCGATCTCATTAAACTAATGTCGTGATCGTATAATACAGTATTAAGAGTAAGATAGCTTTTTACATTATGCTCTTTGCAAATGCTTGCAATTCTCTTTAAGTCATCCAAAGTAAAATTGTTTGCCGAACGGGCACGCATGTTTAATTGCTCAACACCAAAATAAACCGAATTACAACCGGCATTAATAGCAGCCATTAATGCTTCGTAGGATCCTGCCGGAGACATCAATTCTATAGAACCATTCACCTTCATAAAGTTTTGGCTAAAGTACGCCGATTAAGAAAATAACAACTGACCTAAGTCATGTTTAAGTCGACGCAAAAAATCAGCTTTGCTGTTTGCTACAGAAGATTCAATTGATCCTTAATTACTTTTACGTTTACCGTTTCGTGGGTTGTAAAACACATAACCAGATTGAACAAGATTTCAACCGGCCTTACAGATCATTAAGAAAATAAAATTTGTTAGTTTTTAGTTAGAACCGTTGTATATTTAAAGCCAATAAATTATTTAGCCGACGCTTTTTTGGTCGAATTGATATAGGTATCAAGTTCAGTTTTTGATGACTCAAACGTTAAGGCCTCGTTTATCTTGTAATAATTTCTTTTATCGGTAACGCGCGTGTAACCATACTTTGCAAGATCTAATTTTGCTTTTTCAAAACTAAGCAGCTCCATCATTTCTTTAACTTGCTCAGTTGACATACAATTAGCATCTACAACTTGTTTTGCGATCTTGAGCTTAGTATCGTCAATTCCGCCGGTATTAACAGATTCTTTAGCATTATCGAAATCCGCATCACTCATAGGTGTTGAGCATCCCGAGGCAACTGTTGTGGTACTAGTTTTTTCGTATCCGTCAACAACCGGTTTTGCTTTTGTTGAAGATGTTGTTCCCGAATTTTTAGTTGCGCCCGTTGTTGAATTACTCGACTTAGTGGTGGTTGAGTTATTCGATATTGTTCCACCTGAGGATGTTGTTGTAGTTGTAACAGTTTGAGAAGTGGTGGTGGTAATACCCATATCACCCATATTATCATTGATACTAACATTCACTCCTAATCCATTCATGTTCACATCCACTTTTGTATTGTTTGCATCACTGTTACTTATACCAGTTTTAGTTTCAGTTACTGTTTGATTCACTTGAACATTTGTATTTCCAGATGTACCATCATCTGCTACATGCACATTATTTGATGCGCTTCCATTATTGCTTGATGTAGGCTCGCTGGTACTGTAATGCACAACAGCTTGTTCAGGATCAGACTTTGTTTGCGGACCAATTGCTACTGCGCTTACAGGGCGAGCTTTATAACCACCTTTTTTCTTGATGCCAACGCTAAATACAAATTCGTGATTTTTTACCGGTTCGCCACCTTGCATAAAATAAATATTTTGATCCACAACACCCTTGGCTTTGTCTTCAAATACAATTTTTGCTTTGTAATTTGGTTGGATAAGATCAGTGACCTTTACATTGGTCTCCGCTTCTAAATTTTGTTTCACGCCATTTATGATCAAGAAGAATTTTTCTCCGTTCTCTGAAAAAACAACTAAGTTGTTTTGTGCGCTAATTCCTATGAATGACATAAGGAAAATAAGTGATAGGATTTTTTTCATGTTTGCTTATTTTTTAGTTTGATGTTCAGAGCAATTCAAACGTTATGCTAAACTTTTTGAATTTGGTTTTTTTAACAGTTACTTACCACTCTTACTTCCATCGTAAGCCCACTTGATAAACATAGCACCCCAGGTGAACCCTCCACCAAATGCAGAAAGTATAAGATTGTCGCCTGGCTTTAACCTTTTTTCATAATCCCACAATAGCAAAGGTATTGTACCGGCAGTTGTGTTGCCATACTTTTCAATATTCATCATAACCTTTTCGGTACTAAGTCCCATTCGCGAAGAAGTTGCTTCAATGATGCGCTTGTTTGCTTGATGTGGAACCAACCATGTGATATCGTTGGCCTTTAATTTGCTTTTTTCCATCATTTTTGCACTCACTTCAGCCATATTGTAAACCGCGTGTTTAAAAACTGCCTGGCCTTCCTGATGTACAAAATGTTGACGATCATTAACTGTATCATGCGATGGAGGCAATAACGAACCACCCGCTTTCATATGCAAGTGCACGGCCCCATTCCCGTCGCTGTGTAAAATAAAATCTTGTATTCCGTTATCATCAGCACTTGGCTCTAAAAGAACCGCTCCTGCTCCATCGCCAAATATCACACAGGTTGTTCTATCTGTATAATCAATAATGCGACTCATCATGTCTGCTCCAACGATCACTACTTTTTTGTAACAACCACTTTCGATGAATTGTGCTCCTGTTGCCAGAGCATAAATAAAACCTGAACATGCTGCGCCAAGATCGAATCCCCAAGCATTTTTAGCGCCAATTTTAGAACAAATAAGATTAGCAGTTGCAGGAAACACCATGTCAGGTGTTACTGTTGCTACAATCAGTAGATCTATTTCCTCAGGTGAAATTCCTCTTTTTTTACAAAGTTCTTCAACAGCTTTAACTCCCATATCAGAAGTTGCTTTGGCCGGGTCGTTCTCAATGTGCCTCTGCTTAATTCCGGTTCGGGTTGTTATCCACTCATCTGTGGTGTCTAAGATCTTTTCAAAATCAAAATTAGTAACAATGTTTTCCGGAAGAAATCCCCCAATGGCGGTAATTGCTGCTTTACTCATATACTAATTAAACTGGGTGTTTATTTTTTCGTTCAATCGGGCTTCCACAACATCTTTGGACAACACGATCATATTTTTAAATGCGACAGGACTTGAGATGCCGTGACTGATCATCACGGTGGAATTGATCCCTAAGATAGGTGTGCCGCCATATAACTCGTAATTAAACCTATCAAAATACTCATCGTTGAGTTTACGTTTCATTGCCACTCTATAGAACGATTCTGCCATTTTCAACATGATATTCCCCACAAATCCATCACAAACGATCACATCCACTTTATCTCCAAACAAATCGCGGCCTTCTACATTCCCAATGAAATTAAAATCCTTGGTCTCTTTCATTAAATTGTAAGCCGATTGCGCTACAAGATTTCCCTTTTCAGGCTCTTCACCAATATTCAGCAATCCAACTTTTGGATTATCGATCTTATAAATTTCTTTGGCATAAATTGAACCAAGGATACCAAATTGATAAAGTACATCAGGTTTACAATCGGCATTTGTGCCAACGTCCAACATGATACCACATCCTCCATTGAGCTTTGGCAGAATTGTTGTGATGCAAGGACGAATAACTCCTGGAATTGCTTTTACTGAGAACATAGAACCCACTAACATAGCGCCGGTATTTCCCGCGCTGCCAAAAGCGTCAATTTGTTGATCCTTCAATAATTTAAATCCAATAGCAATGCTACTTTGAGGTTTTTGGGAGAACGCTTTTGTTGGATGCTCGCCCATTTCAATAACTTCTTTGGTATGAATATACTCGAATGCGCTACCATCTATTTTATTCTCTTCAAAATATTTTAGAGCGGCGTCCTTATCGCCTATCAAAACAATCTTTACGTCTTTAGGAAGTTCTTTTAGAGCCAAGACAGCACCATCCAAACAATTTTTTGGTGCAAAATCACCCCCCATTATATCCAGTCCAATTTTCATAAATAAGCGATCAATAAATATTCTTAATAAGAGCGAGTTACAATTGTAAAACAAAGTCGAAAAGTAGCAAATATCCCCGAAAAAACGCAAGAATTGTTATCAACTGTTTACAGAGAGAAGTTCATAAAAAAAGCGGCAAATTTGCCGCTCTCTTAAACTTCTTTACCTGTTTAGGCAGTAGCTTTTTCCATTACTACTTTTCCTTTGTAATATAGTTTTCCTTCAAACCAGTATGCGCGGTGCATTAAATGTGCTTCCCCGGTTACAGGATCTTTTGTAATGGTCATACTTGGTGCTTTATATGTAGCACGGCGCGAATCTCTGCGCGACCTCGATAGTTTTCGTTTTGGATTTGGCATGGTTTCTTATTTTAAACCCGTTGGATGCATTCCGCTAGGCTTGATTAATTTTCTTTTTTATCTCGTAGTAATGCATCCTACGGTTTTAATTCTTGTTTAACTTAATTTTATTTAGTTTTTCCCATATGGGATTTGTTTCTTCACTTTCTTCAGAGCCACTGACCTCTTTGAGTTTCTTTAACATGCTATCATCGCATTTAAATAACTTCTTGTCAATTTCGCAAGGTACTTTTCTTGCAGGAACCGCGGTTAAAATGTACTCGTAAATATACTGCGATACATTTAGTGCCGTTTCTCCTTCTGGCACTACCATTATATCATCGGTACTTTCGTCAGGGTTTCCGTATTTGATCACCAATTTCTCTTTTCCTGAGATTGGAATATCAAATCCTTTCAAACACCTATCACAATCAACACAAACTGTACCTTGCAAGTCAAAATCAATCTGCATGGCATTGTTTTGTTTTAGCACAACTGCTTTTACCATTACATTAACATCACTCACTTCTGATGTTTCATGTTCTTTAAAGAACTTACCGGTAACTTCGAACTCAAATTCGTGATTACCAACAGACAAGCCTCCCGTATGTATTATGTACTTCGTTCTCCCCATACTCGTCTGTTCCTATGAAAAAGGGATGCAAATATAGGTTTTTTCCCGAATTCGTACAAGTATTTAAAGCTTATGACAATCAATAAACTACCTCCTCTTTAACAAAATACGTTTTTCTGCACTTTTGGCCTGGGCACTTAGGTTCACTTGCTCTACATTTGTGGTTTAAAAATGCCCATAATCGAGGCTGGATAAGGCCTTTGGATACGGAAAGGCTAAAAAATGGTCACATTTCCAGCCAGGAGAACTAATACATTTTTCTGCTGTCCCGAAATCGCTATTTCAAGAAAATTGGATCGAATAGAGTGGCTGCCACAGAAATATACCCATATGTACTAGCCTCCAGGAGTTCCAAGAATAGCTCTAATGAAGGTTTACTGTGCGGCCAAATCCCGGATAGTACAATTTTTTCTTGTCGAAATTAATAAACCGGTGTTTGGGTATAAGACTGTTCTGATCGCTTTGCCTACTAAGTTCCTTATCGGTTAAAATATATTTTGAGAAACATGAATTTAGTTATAGAACAAATAATACCAAATCGCTAATTTCGTTATTTCAATTACACTCAAAAAAAAACCCTTTGCGTTGCAAAGGGTTTGATTAAATATTATTCAATTGTGCCATTACGCGCAGCTTCTTTTTTGTAACGAACAAGTCGTAAACACCAATATCCCAACAGGGCTACAACGAAACCACCAATAAAAACGTTTGGCGTATGACCAGCAGCTTTCATGCCTTTGAATATCCATTCAAACACTGCAGCGGTTCCTTCGAAAATATCTGTCCATGTTACCATTAATGTCTTCATAACAAAATTATTTAAATAAGATTATTAGTTTTAAGTTTACTGCAACAAATATAGGAAAAGATTTTAATTAAAAAAATCGTGCTTGCTAACAGGTTTAATAAGGGTTTCAGGGGAAGTATAACCGTGCTGCTGGTCATCTATCTCCTCGTCTTTTCGCTCTCATTTTTCATCCAAAAAAGCACCGAATTATCCTTTTATCCCAATATTTTTTACAACTACCTAGCTTCTCAAATTCAATCACCTTTTATCATTCTTTTGATAAATCATTTTTTACTAATAGCGGGGCTTTCTCTTGTTGCGCTTATTGTTTCCAATGAAGAAATAACCGACAAATTGAACTATTTTCCGGTGTTGGTTTTTTTTACCATTAATATTATGATATTGAATAAGGACCGCATCTCCTTATACTTATTCAGTAATATCATTATACTTTATTCGCTTTACCAGATCTTCAATACGTACAGAAAAGACCAGGTACTTAGTCAAATATTTAATGCCTGCTTTTTTTTATCGGCCGCACTTTATCTTAATATCGCCAATATTTTCCTGTTTCCATTTGTTTTTATTGCGCTAGCTATTTTACGCCCGTTTAATTGGCGCGAATTTGTAATGGTGATCATGGGATTTGTTTGCCCCATATTTATTTATGAATGCTTGAGTTATTTATTCAGTTTTAATCAGTGGTATATATTCGAAAATTTAGCAGAGCTCTTCTCTTATTTCAAAATGCCAATTCTTAATATGGACTTCTTACCATTTCTAATTGCTACAACTCTATTATTCGTATTCAGTATCATCAACATAATGGCAGACGGACTTGGGAATACCGTTAAAAAACAAAAAGCCAAAAGTTGTTTCTTCTGGTATCTTATCCTCATCGTTCCTTTATTCTTTATTTCGGGATCTGGGTATGTAAACATTATGTTACTCTACTCCATACCTCTTTCATTTTTAATAGGTGATCTGTTATTCAGTTTAAGAAGCGGGAAGCTTATAAATATACTTTTACTGGTTTTTATTCTTTCCAGTTTATATTACGTGGTTAAAAAAACTGCCCTGCTTTAAAAAGGGTCAACGTTTATCTGTACAATGAATTTCCATTTTTGATGTTCGCTATGCAATTGAGTGATGCTATGCGATAAAAATTCGCGGATCCATTTACCTGAAACTTGTTTATCGACTTTTATCAGAATGCGTTTGGTGTACATGTTCCTGATCTTTGCGATCAAAGGGAATTCAGGTCCTAAGATCTTATTTTGCAATTGTTGCTTTAGTACATAAGCTAATTTATTGGAGAGCTCGGTCAATTCATCTGTATCCTTAGAAAGAATATTTAGTTCGATCAATCTACAAACCGGAGGATAATTAAATTGATCGCGCTCGAGCAATTGATCTTTATAAAATTGTTCCTGATCACCTTCCATTAATTTTAAAAGAACAGGATGTTGTGGTTGATTGGTTTGAATGAATAATTTTCCGGGATGATTTTTTCTACCCGCCCTACCTTTTAGTTGCGTAAGAAGTTGATATGCTCTTTCAAAACTCCTGAAATCAGGGAAATTCAAAACAGAATCCACATTAATAACACCTACAACACTTACATTCTCAAAATCCAATCCCTTTGTAACCATTTGTGTGCCCACCAAAATATTTGTTTGCCCACTTTCAAAATCATCTATCATTTGTTTGTGCGAATGTTTGCTACGTGTAGTGTCAAGGTCCATGCGCGCTACTTTTGCTTCCGGAAACAATAATTCTATTTCCTCTTCAATTTTTTCGGTGCCTGCGCCTTTAAATCTCAAGTCATTACTTCCGCAAGCCACGCAAGTTTTAGGCACATTCGTGTTATATCCGCAATAATGGCACACTAATTTATCTTGGTATTTATGATAGATCAAGGGCACATCACAATTTTGGCAATACGGTACATGCGCGCAAACATGACATTGGGTATAAGGTGCAAAACCTCTTCGATTTTGAAATAAAATTACTTGCTGCTTGTTTTTTAATGCAGTAGTTACCGCATCAAATAACATGGGCGTTAATATTCCTTTCATACTCCGCCTGTCTTCATGTTCGCGAATATTACAGATCTGGATCGGAACTTTTCCGGTATTGGTGAAAGGGTCGCTCAATTCTACCAAAGCATATTTGCCTGCTTTTGCATTTTGATAGGTTTCTAAAGTTGGGGTTGCTGTACCCAACAATACATTTGCTTTACAACTTGCCGCTAAATAAATGGCTGAATCGCGCGCATGATAACGTGGTGCCGGCGAACTTTGCTTGAACGAAAAATCATGCTCTTCATCAATGATTATTAATCCCAATTGCTTAAATGGAAGAAACAAACCTGAACGGGCCGCTAAAATAATTTTATAGTGCGAATTTGAACTTTTGCTTTGTCCGGTTAAAATATTATTCCAGATCTCAACTCGTTCGTTCTCGCTAAAACGCGAATGATAAACGCCCACCACTTCACCAAAAACTGCTCGAAGCCTGGTGATCAGCTGCGTAGTTAAAGCAATTTCTGGCACAAGATATAAAGCTTGTTTGCCGCTATCAATGGTTTGTTGAATGAGTTTGATATACACTTCTGTTTTTCCACTTCCGGTTACGCCCTTTAACAGCGTTATCTTGTTTTTATCAAAAGCTGAATTTATCTCCTCAAAGGCTTTTTGTTGCGAAACGGACAATTGTTTATTCTCGTTCTTTCCCTTTCCAAAAAGTATACGGTCAACTTGCACTTCCTGTTCGTCTAATACCTTCTTTTTTACCAGAGCGTTGATCGCAGCAGTATCAGCACGTTTACTTATTTCGCTTTTGCGTATCCAACCTTCATCGCTTAAGCTTTTATTTATTTTGAATTGTAAAAAACAAAGTAAAGCCTCTGCTTGTTTAAACGCCTTCTTCTCAAGCTTATCAATAAGCTCGTGCAGTTTTGCATCCTCCTCATATTCTGCATTCAATCTAATATAAGCAACGATCTTTGGCTTGTATCTATCTTTTACTTCTTCGTAGATCTCAACCGCATCTTTTTTGAGCAGTTTATTTATGAGTGCATGAATACTTTTTATTTTCAAATGTTCTGCTAATTCCTCGAGGCTGATATTAGGATTTGCGTGTAGGATCTCAATCACCTGATGTTCTTTATCTGTAAAATGATCGTGTTCGATCTCATCAAAACTAAAAGCAGGATTTATTTGAACATGCGAAGTGCTGCTTAATTTTAAACCCGCAGGCATGGCTGCATTCATTACATCGCCGGGATTTGCGCAATAATAATTAGCGATCCAATCCCAAAAACTTAATTGCTGCTGGTTAACAACCGGAAGATCATCGATAACCGATTCGATATATTTTGCTTGGTATTGAGTTGGAGCTTGCTCGTGAACATGGTAAATAATACCTGTGTAGATCTTTGAACGTCCAAATTGTACAAGAACACGTTTTCCTATTTGCACCTCATCGTTTAATGTAACCGGAACTCTGTACGTATATTTATTAGGTACACCAAGAGGAACTATCACATCAACAAATAATGTTTTTACGCTCATTAACTCAAAATAAATGCTAAAACAATTCCAAGCAACATGGATATGATCTTAGAGGGGGAATATTTATGCTCATCGCCTGTTTCAAATAAGATAGCCGTTGAAATGAATAAAAAGATGCCAATTACTAAAGAATCGGCGATATATTGATAGTGCATTACTTTCATAAATTGGAATGTATGCACTAGGTAACTAAATAAAAATCCCAAAGGGGCCATAATCGAAAAAAGTACAAGGAAGAAAATAATATTCAACCATTTTACGTTGTGCTCTTTTAATAATGCTACAAATAAAAAAGAGATCGGTATATTATGGATCACTAAACCAAATATCAGTTGGTGATTGCTATGCCCTGAATCACCTTGATAAACAGGTAGGCCTTCTAAAAAGGAGTGGATCAATAAACCAATGATAATGCCATAAGGAAAATGTTTTTTACACGTATCACTATGGTGATGACTATGCCCATGTTCTAAACCGCCACTCAAATTCTCCATTAATAATTGGGCTGAAAAACCAACAACAATGAACAAACCCACCATTTTAAAATCGGTCACATGAACCCCTTCGTGCAATTGGTATGCTTCGGGCAACAAGTGCATAATTGTAGTTGAAAAAAGATAGGCGGCACTAAAAGCTAAAACCAATTTAAAAAAGGATTGGTTCAATTTAAAATACATTGCAAAAATTCCAGTGAAGATCACAGGTAAGGATAAGGCTAATATAGATTGTATCGAATTCATTATTTACTAAATACTACTATTAAACGATCTGAGTTTTGTTCATCAAACCTTTCCAAGTTATAACTACCAAATGTATCCTTAAGAACAAAACCGGCCTTTGTTGCATAATTCATTAGATCGGGCAATGTATACATTAGTACACTTTCTTCAAAGTTATGCTCTTTGCCCTTATCTGCGAATTTAATTTGTTTAATTATTTTATTTCCTTCTAAACGTTTTGAAATAGTGAACTCCAGATCTCCACGTTTTTCCACCGCATTGGTAACCAAACAACTTTTCACTTTAGTGGCATTAAAAAAATCAATCACAAACACACCTTTTGGATTTAACGCATTGTATACGTTTTGAAAAACGCCGAAGTTATCGCGCGGATCTTTAAAATAACCAATGCTCGTAAATAAATTCAAAACCGCGTCAAAATAATTGATCCGAAAAGGGGTGCGCATATCGTGCACGAAAAAATCAAGCTTTTTATTCGCAAATGAACTTGCCTCTTCAATACTCTCTGCCGAAAGATCGGTTCCAACAACCGTATACCCCAGTTCATTTAATTTAATTGAATGCCTACCCTTGCCGCATGCAAGATCCCAAACAGTCGCATCTTTGTTCAATTGCAAATACTTTGTGAGATTATCAATAAAGTTATTGGCTTCTGAATTATTGCGGTTATTATACAGTAAATGATAATATGGAGAGTTGAACCAATCCTTGAACCATTCTGAATTATCTTTTGAATTTACCACCAGACCACTAATTTACTAAAAACAAAAACACCGAGTGGAGTTCTCGGTGTTTAAAGTTTGTTTAGGAAAGGGCATGAAATAAATTCCTACAAGGCGTGCAAAAATTTTAAACCGCAGCATACCAGGGTATGTGAGGATTTAAAATTTTTACAACAACGCAGTAGGAGGTTATTTCATGCGCATTCCTTAGAATACTTTAGCTTTCACATACTGATAAGGCTCGTATTTCTTACGTTTACGAGGGTCGTTGTTATATTTTGGTCCATTTACCTTTGAGCGACGTTTAAACGTAATATTAGCGGCATTACCGCCCGCGGCTACAATAGCGTCGGTTAATTTCTCAACCGTTTTCTTGGCTCTTGAAGAAGCTAATCCTTTATTATTTCCACGAGCACGTGTTGGAACGCGAGAAGCACTTGAATAAACATCTACTGTAATAGCTTTTTGTTTGCTTAATTCAGCAGCTTTATTCACAAAATTCTTCCACGACTCTTCATTCTCATCAATCCTTGTGCGACCGTATTTAAAGAAAAATTTGTACTCTCCTTCTGCCACCACATTATCAGCAACGGCAACAGCAGCTGTTACACTTTGATCGATCACCAAGGTTTTCTTAATAACACTTTTTGGTTTTAATTTATTGGTATTGAAAGCCAATTTCTCTGAAACCTTATTATCAATATTAGCCGATAATTCATATTTGAAGTCAGAATCAATTGGGATATTCTTCAACATTCCGTTATCATCTGTTGTTCCTTCAAATTTGCCTCCATTAGCATCTACCAAAGTAACGCTGGCATTCTTAATAGGCTTCTTTTTCTTGTTTCGAACAAATACCTCTAAGCTATACTCGCCTTGAGCTGCAACAACAGGTTTTTCTACATACAATGTTTGAGAGAACACCTTAGGTGGTTTTACACCTTTGGTACTTACAGAAACCACTTCGCTCTTAACTCCATTGAATTCTGCCGTGATCTTATAATCTAGTTCGAGTGTTAAAGGTAAATTGTCATGACGACCACTTGCGTTTGTTGAATACTCATGTACTTTTCCATCCGAACCACTAACAGTAAGCTTAGCACTCTCGATTGGTTTTTTATTCTTCACATTATCCATCACTACCAAGTTCAACAACAAGGCATTTGATTTTGCTTTTACTGAACCTATAAGTGATACAGGCTCTAAACTAACTTCACGCTTGATCTCTTTATAAGAAATATCATTACTAACAAAAACATCCTCACTATAGAACTCGTTTCCTTTTGGTGCTTGATAAGAAAATGTGTACTCCCTTCCCGGAGGTAAAATAGTTGTAAATGTTCCGTTTTGTTTCGGACGGTAAGTTCCAATGATCTCGCCCGTTTCTTTATCTTTTACAATGATCACAAGATCATCCGGTAGTTTTTCGCCTGCCGCCGGAACAATTAGCCCTTTAAATAAAGCCAAAGGTTTTTCTTTTGCCTCTGGCATAGAAACCATATAAATATCCTTTTCTCCGGCACCGCCATCTTTTGCAGAAGAAAAATAACCACGTTTACCATCGGGTGATGTTACATAAAATACATCATCGTCGGTTGTATTAATAGGATAACCCATGTTCATCACATCCGAAAATTGATTATTCTCATCCAGTGTTGCAAACATAATATCGAAACCACCCATAGATTTATGTCCATTAGAAGCAAAGAAGAATGTTCTTCCATCAGGATGAATAAAAGCCCCATCTTCATCAAATTCGGTATTGATCACCGGACCCATGTTCAATGCTTTGCTCCAATTGCCAGTTGGTAATTTCACGCAACGGTAAAGGTCTCTTCCGCCATAACCACCGGGACGATTAGAAACAAAGATAAGAACAGTTGCATCGGCATTTAAACAGGCGTGCGATTCTTGGAACTTTGAATTTACATCAGAGCCAAAATCTTTTATTGGACTCCAATCTGCCCCATCAAATGTGCTGTAATAAATATTTCCACCCATACCATCACCACCATCGCGATAAAGGATCAGCGTTTGACCATCGGGTGTGATATTGATGGCTGCATCCATTCCATTACCGTTAATACTTTCCGAAAGAGAAACAGGTTTTGACCATTCTCCTTTATCATCTTTATACGATACAACAACGTCTTCATAGTAATTACCGTTATCATCTTTCATGCCGCCTGTTGTGCTCGGTCTGCGTGTTGTAAAAATAAGCATACGCTCATCGGCGCTTAATGCAGGACTATAATCCGGATATTGACTATTAATGCTATCACCAAGGCTTGTTATTTGAACATTTAAAGGAACACTCATTTGTACTTTAGCAAAAGCGCAAATATCCTTATCTCTGGAGATCGTTTTTTTCCACTCTTTATCTTTTACATTGATGAACTTTTCAAATGCTTCGTATTCCTTCATCTCCTCATCAAATTTATAATTGAGGTGAAGTGCTTGTCCGTAATAATAATGTGCTAAAGGTGGTGCCGACTTTTCCATTGGATCGTCGATCAAACATTTATTGCTTACTTTTTTAACCGCGCGCTCAAGATACAATTCAGCTTTATACTTTGTATTAAGGGTATTTAGATAACATACGCCAATGTTATAATTTAATAAGCCACTGGTTGAATCCATGGCATAGGCATCCATATAATTTTGCAATGCCATGTTGTAATTTTCCTCTAACGAAAGGAAATTACCTTCCTGAACGAGGTCGCGGTAAGAACCATCGCCTTTTGTTTGTGCATTTGTACTGCACAAAACGAACAAAAACAGGACAATAAATATATTTTTCATGCTTATTTGTAAACTAGCAAATATATGTTTTTTTTAGATAAAATGGCCTTTTTTGTAGATTAATTTTAGGTCATCTTCCTATTAAAAGATCAGGTTGTTCTTGCTCTGAAGTTTGTCGGGAATTACCTCGTGTACCTGTTCAATGCACTCGATCTGACGTAGAAGTTTAAAAACGGTGTATTGCTCATGAATAGCGCTTTCGCCCTTTAAAATAAGAAAAAAATTGGTGTGTGGGAGTTCGCTTATTAGGAGTGTACTTTGCTCTATAACCTGCTTGGATTCTGCAAAAAGGTCGTATGAGGGGGCATTCTTTTGTTTGGGTTTAAAGTTACTTTTGTTTGGTACCACGCAATATTCAAGCCCTAACTCTTCATCAATGTAAGAGTACACCGAAAAATCAAAAAGATCTGAATTTTTAGAAGCCGATCGTAAATTTTGGGTTAAGCTAAGTTCAATATTCAACATAGCGTTGATATTGTTGATGATCACATATTGATTCTCGCCACTGGCAATGCCAATGAGTACAAAGTCAAAAAGGTTAGCGTCGTTATGTAAAATGTGTTTAGCCACGGTTAATTTCGGCAAGTGCTATTTCGGCTGCTTTTTGTTCTGCTACTTTTTTGCTATAATGTTCAAAGCCCTCGTATGCTTTAGAACTAATGACCACATTTACCAAATAACACTTTCCTTGCCCGGGGTCATTTCTTTCGGTCCAATCGTATTGCAGTTCGAGTTTATTTTTTTGGCAATAGATCTGCAATTGGCTCTTGAAATCTGAATCTGAATTTAAAAGTTCTACAAGGTCAATGTGCAACTTCACGATCTTATTCACTACAAACTTTTTTGTTTGCTCATATCCAAGATCCAGATAAAGCGCGCCTATCAAGGCTTCGAAAGCATCACCATAGGCACTTGACTTCAACTTATCTTTTTTAGAAAGATTGGTCTTTAAAAAATTGTTGAGTCCGAATTTTAATGCCAGTTCATGAAGATTTTTTCTGTTCACGATCTTGCTTCGCAACTGCGTTAAAAATCCTTCATCCTTATTGGGATATTTTTTAAATAGATATTCGCCAATGATAGCTCCTAATATGGCATCGCCCAAAAATTCCAAGCGTTCGTTATTATATAATGCTTGAGCGTTTTTTACATTACTGCTACTATGCATAAATGCCTGCTTATACAATTGCAGATTTTTTACACTAAGTCCTGTAATATTTTTAAGGGAGGTATATAATTTTTTATCGGGGCCGGATCTGAACGAAACAAGAGGTATGAGTTTCCTGATCAAACCCTAAAAAATTAGTTGTATTTTTTTATAACAACCGCCGCGTTGTGGCCACCAAAACCGAATGTATTGCTAATAGCAGCGCGTACTTCGCGTTGTTGCATTTTATTTGGAGTTAAATTCAATTTAGTGTCGATTTCAGGATCTAAATTCTGAATATTGATAGTTGGCGGAATGATCCCATTTTTAACTGCCAAAATTGTAGCAATACTTTCAATAGCTCCGGCTGCACCAAGTAAATGGCCTGTCATGCTTTTTGTTGAGCTGATATTGATCTTGTAAGCATGTTCTCCAAAAATATTCTTTATGGCTTTAAGTTCTGCCGTATCACCTAATGGC
>JAGPDW010000033.1:0-20672 GCA_018057345.1 Bacteroidia bacterium
AATGAATCCTGCTAATGTAAAAGAAGCTTTAATTGAGGCAGAATTAGATATGAGCGAAGGAGCTGATTTTTTAATGGTAAAACCGGCTTTAAGTTATTTGGATGTGATCAAGCAATTGAAAGATAATTTTCCATTGCCAATTGCAGCATATAATGTAAGTGGTGAATACGCCATGGTAAAAGCTGCAGGTGCAAAAGGTTGGATAGATGAAAAACGTGTGCGTGATGAAATTTTATTGAGCATCAAACGCGCAGGGGCAGATATTATCTTAACGTATTTTGCTAAGGAATTTGCTCAATCTCATAAATAGCCACGAATTACACTAATTACACTAATCTGTGTTTGTTACACTACGTTTAGATTAGTGCTAATTCGTGAAATTAGTGGCTTAAGATCCGAAATTGAAACTCACTCAACACATATTTTTTACCGGGTTTATGGGCAGTGGTAAAAGTACTCACGGCCGTAAATTAGCAAGTGCTTTAAAAACGGAATATGTAGATCTTGATACTTATATCACCCGCAAGATAAACAAAACCATTCCCGAGATCTTCGAGAATTTTGGCGAGCAATTTTTTCGCGATCAGGAAACAGAAGCTATTAAAGAAGTTATTGCCGAAAAAAAAGAGCCAACCGTTATCTCTCTTGGCGGCGGAGCAATTTGTTTTAACGATAATATAAAATTGGTAAAAAAGAATGGCCTCATCATTTATTTAGAAACTCACGAAAATATTTTACGTCAGCGATTATTACGCTCAAAGAATAAACGCCCGCTTTTAAAAGACATGAGCGAAGAAGAAGTGTTAAGCTTTATTAAAACCAAAGTAAAAGAGCGTTCAAAATTTTACGATCAGGCCCACATTAAAATAAATGGCTTAAATTTAACTACAGCTGTTTTAATTAAAGCACTTGAGGAATACTATAAGAAATAATATGTGTTGGTTCCGGCCCCTGAACTTGTCGAAGGGCTGTGTTACTATTTTATTTTTAATATTACTTTCTTCTTCTTTTTCCCAAGACATCCCTTACCGCGATCAAAACATTAATTTAAACGCCGGACTCAACATCTCACTCGGAACACATTTTCAAAGAGTAGGTGTAGTTTTAAATGCCGCTTACGTTAACGATCACTTTCAAGCAAATGCAGAAACTCGTTTTTATTTTAATTTACGGAGTTTGGGTCCACGCAAAAAACACGGAGAAATAACAACATCACTTGGCGTGCTTTATGGTTATGGAAAACGGAACACTTGGTATAATCCATTCTACAATTCTGTTTCTAATCAAACCGGTTATAAATATGCGGTTGCTTATTCGTATAACGCCTACTGGAATAAAATAAAAACGTCGCAACGCACAGGAATTGTCGCTTTGCAATTTGATAAGATCACTATTATCAATGAGAACGATCTTTGGGCACCGCCGTCATTAGATAAATTCAGAACAGCTGCTTTTTTAATTCAATTTCAGAACGACAGTTTATTTCAAGCGGGAATTAATTTTAGTATGTGGACAGGCAAAATGGGATTTCAAACGCCAAGTACAGATCCGCATTTTAGATTTGGTTGTTATATGGATACTGTTGGAAGTGTTTACCCAAATTATTCGCATGGCTTAATGAGCGGGCAATTCAAATATTATTTAAGTTACGGACAAAACGCGCAAGCGAATATTGGTATTGATGCCGAACAAGTGCGAAATGTGGTGCAGAACAAAATGATCCATGATATGCGTTTTTTACCAAAGAGTTGGATAAAAAATAAAAATTGTCATATCCCCATGTTAGATGATAAAGGGAATCAATACTTGTACCGAGAAGATCAAAAGATAAGGCCTGCGAAGTTTTATTTTAATGTGGGAGGGAATGAAGGGATCTTTTATTGATCACTTCAACCCCATCAATTTACTCACATACTTCCCTACAATATCAAATTCCAAATTTACTTTGATGCCGGGCTTTATGTTCTTGAAATTGGTATGTTCGAATGTATACGGGATAATGTGAACCGAAAAAGAATTGTTTGTTGACTTCACAACCGTTAAACTCACACCGTTAATAGTAATGCTTCCTTTTTCAACGGTAATGTTTTGTTTTGAAACTTCATGTTCAAATTCAAACTCCCAACTGCCTTTAAGGTCGTTCACATTTTTGCAAACTGCAGTTGTGTCAACATGTCCTTGAACAATATGTCCGTCAAAACGTCCATTAGCTGGCATACAACGTTCTAAATTTACTTGATCACCAATTTTCAGTTCGTCAAGATTGGTGCGCTTTAATGTTTCGTCAATGGCAGTAACGGTGAATTTATTTCCATCAATTTTTACAACAGTTAAACAAACACCATTATGCGCAACGCTTTGGTCAATTTTTAATTCACCGGTAATAGAAGAAGAAAATGTAAAATGCACATTGCTATTTTCTTTTGCAATGCTTTCTACCTTAGCTAATGTTTCTATGATGCCTGTGAACATTATTGTTTTATTAATTGGTTAATAAGATTTTCGGTCCTTATTTTGTACACAAGGTAATCATTTCCTGTGGCCGGGCCGCTAAAGCCGGTGTGAATTTTTACGATCTTATGTTCTTTATTTAAAAAAATGGTGGTGGGAAAGGCTGTTATTTTACTTAGTGCCGGAAATGTTTCGCCGGCTTTATCTTTTCCGGTTAATTGTGTGAGTAGGATCTCATATTGTAGATCGAATTTCTTTTTTAAACGGTTCACATTTTTTGTTGCGATAGTAAGATCGTCTGTTTTTTCAAAAGCAAGAGCAATTATTTCTAAGCCCTGCTTTTGATATTGCTTGAATATTCCGCCGAGGTAATTACTTTCGTCCATACAATTTGGGCACCAACTTCCCATTATTTGAATGATCACAGGTTTGTTCTCAAATTTTTTATCGCTCAGTGAAACTTTATTTCCATCTAAGTTAGGAAATGTAAAGTTAGGTTGAGTGTTTGGGTCTTTTATGGTTGTGATCTCTTCAGCATCTCGTAATTTAAACTCTTCGTTCTTTACCGCTATCCATTCTTCTTTCCAATGGGCGCCACTGTAAAATGTGCCGGTAAATTTATTATCCTTGTGAATAGCAATAAATAAGAAGGCATGCGAACCGTCAAAACACGACAAATACAATTTGTTAGTTACTTTCATCCCTTCTAAAAAACGGTAATCGCCTGTTTCGGTTAAAAATGTACCGTGTATATAATCGGTTTGTTCTAGGTGATTAAAAATGCCAATGGCTTTGCTACTGTCTGGTTTTCCGGGACTAAATGTAGTTTCCCAACGTCCCTCGAAGTAAGGATTCATTTTTCCGGGAGCAAATGAAAAGCGATTTGGGTTATCGAATTCAGCCTTAAAAGGAATGATGTTTTTTTCTTTTCGGTAATGATTGATCCAAACACCTTGTAAATTACCGTTCACTAATTTTGTTCTGAATTCGGTATCAAACACGGGCATTTTAAAATTTACCGAGTCGCCTTTGATAGTTATTTCATCTACAACAATTTTTTCGCTGGCATTTTTAATAATGACCTGAAGTTTTTTGCCTTTTTTTATAACATCAAAATTAAAGGGCAGTTCAATTTCGTTTATCGTATCTAAAACCAAAACCGCGCGGTAAGTGCCGGGTTTTAGTTTGGCGGCGAAGGAGTGACTGCAAATAAGCAAAATCAAAATCGTAATTGAAGCTCGTGTCATTTCTCGATACAAAAAAAATGAAAAGAGGCGCATTTTTTTCACTCGAAATGACAAGGCCCGTTCAGTTCGAGTAGAACGCTTTTTCCGCGTTCGTATCGAGAACACAAGAGAAAGAAATAATAAAAAACCTGAAGTCATTTCTCGATACAAAAAACGAAAAGAGGCGCGTTTTTCTCCCGATAAATATCGGGACGAAATGACAAGGCCTACGAAATGCTTTGTCAGTTCGAGTGATCTTTGCCTGCCTCTTGCAAAGATCGTATCGAGAACTGATATGAAGAATAAACTACGCAATACGTTTTTGACTTAAAGCAACCAAATTACTAATACGGTACAATAGTCGTGATGCTACATTAGCATCCCAATCGTTATTTTTAGCAGGCGTTACTTCGTTAATGTCGAACGCAATAATGGTTTTGCCACTCTTCACTACTTTTTCAATTAAGAACAAAATTTCTTCCGTTTCAAAACCTCCCGCCACCGGTGTCCCTGTGTTAGGACACAATTTCGGATCCAATGCATCAATGTCAAAACTCAAATAAACTTTATCAGGTAATTCATTTATAATGCGATTACAAATTCTATCCCAACTATCACCGCGATATTGAGTGTGCTTAATATCTCTGTCGAAGAACGTTTTTATTTTTGGGTTGTTGGTGATAAGGTCCATTTCTTCTTGACAAAGATCACGAATACCAACTTGAACCAACTTGCTTACTTGTTTTATTTTGATGGCATTATACATTACTGAAGCATGACTAAATTCAAAACCTTCGTAAGCATTTCTAAGATCGGCATGCGCGTCTAATTGTAAAATGGCATAGCTGTCATGTTTTTCAGCAAGCGCTTGCATCATTCCCAAAGGAGTAGAGTGGTCGCCACCAATTAATCCAACAATTTTATTTTTATTCATAAAATGAAGGCAACGTTCTTTTATGGTTTTGTTTAACCATAAACAACCATCATGAATTTGTTTAGCATTGGTAGCTAACTTTTTATTTTTCTCGTATGTTTTTCCGTTGGCTAAAGCATCAATACATTCTTCGGCTTTTTTGCGAAGCAGATTACTTTTTGAGCGAATGGTTTTATTGGCTTCATCCATTCCAATCCCCAATTTCCAGGCATCCTTCACTATCGGATCTAAAAGATCAACTTGATAGCTTGCATCAAAAATTGCTTTAGGTCCATTAGCTGTTCCGCCACCATAACTCACAGTTACTTCCCAAGGAACAGGAATTAAAACTGTTTCACACTCTTCAAGGCTGAATGGTAAACCAAACATGCCTGATTTTTTCTGACCAATACTATTTTGATCAAAGTTCTTTATTTTTTCAGCTTTTGTCATACGAGGTGTAAAGATAGGATTTTCAATGGAACGGATATGAATTTTCGAGTTCATTTCTCGATACAAAAAAATGAAAAGAGGCGCATTTTTTCACTCGAAATGACAAGGGGAAGGCATTGGCGCTCTTTGTCGGTTCGAGTGATTTTTGCCTGCCTCTTGCAAAAATTGTATCGAGAACTGACTTAGGTATCTAAGGCGCTAACCTTTTTATCTTCCAAACATTATTTTCTTGCACATAAATTATGCGGTCGTGCAAACGACTTTTGCGGCCTTGCCAAAATTCGTAATAATTGGCTTGTACTATCCATCCGCCCCAAAAATCGGGACGTTTAATTGTATCGGGTGTGAATTTATTTTTTAGTTCCTCAACTTTGTTGATCAATTCTTCGCGCGATGATAATTCACCACTTTGATCGCTTGCCCATGATCCTAATTTGGATTCATAAGGACGATTATTAAAATACTCATCGCTGTTATTTGGATGACATTTGGTAACGGTACCCTCAATTCGAATTTGCCTTTGAAGGTCGGGCCAAAAAAAACTTAAAGCAATATTTGGATTTTTTTCCATGTGCTTTGCTTTTTTTGAATTGTAATTTCCGTAGAACCAATACTGATCATGTTCAAATTCTCTTAAATAGACAACACGTGATGCAGGTTTTCCTTCAGGCGAAACGGTGTTTAAGGTCATTGCTTGGATCTCCGGAATTTGTGCTTCCAAAGCTTGCGCCAGCCACTTTTCAAATTCAAGTGCTGGATTTTTGTTAACATCACTTTCATTTAACGTTCCCTTTGTAAAATCTTCACGTAATTTCAGTATTTGTTCTCTTAAATGATCCATGCAACAAATGTACAACTCAATTTTAATTAAATAGAACAAGATTAATCAATAAAAAGAAATAATTTTGTAGAAGCTATTTTAAATAGCTTCTAATATGTTAGGCAAACTACTTATAGCTCACCCCTTATTGAACGATGGTTTCTTTAAGCGTTCGGTGGTGTTTATCTCTCAATACGAACAAGAGAGTGTGGTAGGCTTTGTGCTTAACTTTAAAACACAATTTAAATTACGCGATGTAAGGCCGCAAGTTCAAAATGGCAATTTACCAATTTTTGAAGGTGGACCGGTTGCAAAAAATCAATTATTCTTTTTGCATACTCTTGGCGAAAAGATCCCAAATTCATTTCATGTTCAAGATAATTTATATTTCGGAGGAGATTTTACCGAATTGCTTTACCAAATTGATCACGAAAACATAAGCGAGAATGATGTACGCTTTTTTGTTGGTTATAGCGGTTGGGATAAAGATCAACTCGAAGATGAAATTGCAAAAGGTTCTTGGTTTGTTGCTGATGCCGACCCAACCACTATTCTTACCACCGCCACAAGTTCTTTCTGGGCAAACGAACTCGAACGTCAAAAGAAAACCTATAGAATTTTTGGTGATATCGGAAGCGACCCTTCGATGAATTGATTAATTTTCTTTTTTATTTGGGCGTGCCCCCTCGCAACATTTCGAAATTCGTCATAGCTCGGGGTCGGGCTTTCCGTTCCAAGTCCTCACCACAAGTTCGTTCCTCTCTTGTGGTTCCGGGCTTTCCACTACAATCCCTCACGCGGGACGGAAAAAAGAGGCAGCTGTCTCTTATTACCGGAATGCCGCGTGAGCGATTGAAGCGGAAAGCCCTGCTTAGGACTTTGCTAAATGTTTGTTGGGCGAGGAAGCGACTTTAGAAGCTACCGGAGCCCTACAAACATTGCAAAGTACAAGCAGGCTTGTAGCGAAAAGCGCGACGGCAAGCGAACTTCCAGCTTATTTGAGGTGAGCTTGCCGGCACGCCCAAAAAATATGAAAACAAATCGATCTTGAAGTAGAAAAAAAACTACACTTTCTTCCTGAAGGAAATTACACAAGGCACACCGTTGAAGTCCCATTGTTCGCGTAATTTGTTTTCGATAAAGCGTTTGTACGATTCGGTTACGTACTGAGGTAAATTAGCGTAAAACAAAAACAAAGCTTCGCCTTTTAATTGCGTAACGTATTTTACTTTCACAAATTTTCCTTTAACGGGAGGTGGCGCATGAGAAGCCATCAATGGCAAAAAGAAATCGTTTAATTCCCGAGTTGGAATATGACGCGTTTTATTAGCGTAAACAGTCATTGCTGTTTCAATTACTTTTAATAAACGTTGTTTTTCAACAACCGATGTAAACACAATAGGAATATCGCGGAAAGGCGCAATGCGTTCGCGAATTTTATCTTCGTAATCTTTTGCTGTTTGCGTTTCCTTTTCTATTAGGTCCCACTTATTTACAACGATCACTAAACCTTTACGGTTCTTTTCTACAATGCTTAAAATACTTAGATCTTGTGCTTCAATACCATTTTCGGCATCGAGCATCAACACACATACATCGCAATTTTCAATAGCATTAATGGTGCGCATTACGCTATAAAATTCAAGATCTTCCTGAACTTTTGCTTTGCGGCGCATTCCGGCTGTATCTACCAACCAAAAATCGTAACCAAATTTTGTGAAGCGAGTGTGAATGGTATCGCGAGTGGTTCCGGCAATTGGCGTAACCATATTTCTATTCTCTTCTAATAAAGCATTTACAAAAGATGATTTCCCAACATTTGGTCTTCCAACAATGGCAATTTTTGGAATATCCACATCGTTCAATGCGCCTTCATCCTTTGGTAAATTTGCTACTATAGCGTCCATCAATTCACCGGTGCCTTGTCCCGAAACAGCCGATACAGGATACACATCACCAAATCCAAACTGGTAAAATACGGAGGCGTCGGCTATACGTTCAAAATTATCGGTTTTGTTAGCAACAACAAGTATTTGCTTTTTGCTTTTTCTTACAATGTTGGCTACTTCTTTATCAAATGGAGTTACTCCTTCGGCAACATCTACTACAAATAATACTAAAGAACATTCTTCAATAGCAAGGCCAACTTGCTTAGCGATCTCGCTTTCAAAAATATCATCGCTTCCTTTGATATATCCACCGGTATCAACCAAACTAAATTCAACGCCACCCCATTCGGCTTTGCCGTAATGCCTATCGCGCGTAACACCCGCAATTTCGTCAACTATTGCCTGACGCGTTTCGGTGATACGGTTAAAAAGGGTTGATTTTCCTACGTTTGGCCTCCCAACTATCGCTACTATATTTGCCATGAGGCTGCAAATTTAACAAAATAAGTTTAATAGGCCGCTGTATTGCAAAAACTCCCTTTTGTTTGTATATTTGGTTTGATGGCTAAAAGGGCATTCATATTACTTTTTGTGGTTTTTTGGCCCTTTTTTATCACATTAGCCCAAAGCAGTGCCGAAAGGCGTGTTGTAATACCCCAAGCTCATTCATCATTAAAGTTTACCGAGAATTTAGGTCAGTGGGATGATAAAATTCTATTTAGAGCACAGCTTGATGGTGGATTGCTTTTTTTTGAGAAGAACTGCTTAACCTTTAATTTTTACGATAAAAATAAATTGCGATCCATGCACAATGGCGGGGTTGAGAAGAAATTATATAAGGATTATAATATCATGTGTCATGCTTATAAAGTACACTTTGATGGATGTAATTCGGAAATTAAAGTGGAGAAAGCGAAGAAGGGAGAAGACTACGAGAATTTTTACATGGGCAATGATAAAACCAAATGGAAAGGTAATGTAAGAAACTACCATCAAATTTGGATGCGGAATATTTATGATGGGATAGATTATGAAGCCATAACTTCTGTAAGTGGGATCAAGTATAATTTTATTTTGAAGCCTAATGCAAACCCTCAAGATATTAAAATGAGATATGAAGGTGTTGACAAGATCAAGCTAAAAGATGGAAGTGTAAGAATAAAACTTTCAATAACCGAGATCGTTGAGCAAAAACCATACGCGTATCAAACCATCAATGGTGTTGTGAAGGAAGTAGTTTGTAAATACACTTTAACCGATAACGTTCTCGGATTTGAATTCCCAAATGGATACAATAAGAATTATGAGTTAGTGATCGACCCTGTTTTGGTTTTCGCAGCACAATCAGGATCTACCGCAGATAATTTTGGAATGACAGCAACGTTTGATCTACAAGGTAATTTGTATAGCGGCGGAACTGTTTTTGCCATAGGGTATCCATTTGTAACAGGATCTTATAGTAACTTTTTTAACGGCACGCCTGCATATGGAAACACGGATGTTGTTCTTACAAAATACAATGCAGTAGGGAATACTTTGTTGTATTCCACTTACTTGGGCGGCATGGGAACTGAAGTGGTTTCCAGCTTAATTGTTGATAAAGCAAATAACCTTTATCTATATGGAACAACAGGGTCAACAAACTTTCCAACAACAGCCGGAGCTGCCTACCCGAATTTTGCTGGCGGATCAAATATTGGTTTTGTAAGTAATGGTTCTGTTTTTTTTAACGGTACTGATATTTATATTGCAAAATTCAATCCAACAGGAAGCGCTTTATTGGGCTGCACCTATTATGGTGGAAGCGGAAATGATGGCGTTAATTATTTAACTACCACTTCGGTTATAAGTTTTAGTCTTGGCCCTGCAGTGGGAACCGCTACAACAAATACCACAAATTACGATTCATTGCAAACTAATTATGGCGATACCTATAGAGGCGAGATACAATTAGATACTTTGAATAATGTTTACATTGTAAGTACAACACGATCTACTGATCTTCCAATGGTTGGAGGATTTGATAACACGCTCAACGGCGGGGCGGATGCTGTTGTTGCAAAGTTCAACACAAATTTAACCGGGCTCATCTATAGCGGGTTTTTAGGAGGAAGTCAGAACGAATGTGGAAATGGGTTATTTGTGACGCCAAATTTTGAAGTGTTTGTAACAGGAGGAACATGCAGTAATAATTTTCCAAGTACAGCGGGTGGTCATGCATCTGCTTACCAAGGTGGCAAGACCGATGGTTTTTTAACGCATATTAATTCTGCAGGAAATGGGATCATGCAATCTACTTACATTGGTACAAACTTGTACGACAATTCATTTTTTGTGCAATGTAATACGGCTGGGCAACCGCATGTGTACGGGCAATCGTTAGGAAATATGCCGGTGATAATGGATGCGAGCGCCACAACAATTTTCAGTGTAGCAAATACACATCAGTTCGTTACAAAATATAATACGGCTTTAACTTCTAAGTTAATGTCAACCGTTTTTGGAAATAATACGGGCAACATAGATATTTCTCCTTCGGCTTTCGCTGTTGATGAATGCAACGGCAACATTTATCTTTCAGGGTGGGGAGGAAATATTCTTATTACAAATTCGGCTATTTCAAATATGCCAATTTTAAACCCAACGCAAGCTACCACAACAGGCTATGATTTTTACTTAATGGCCATGAAGGTAAATGCGTCTTCATTACTTTATGGTTCTTATTTTGGTGGCAACTCAAGTCAGGAACATGTGGATGGTGGAACATCTCGCTTTGATAGGAAAGGAGTTATTTACCAATCGGTATGTGCGGGTTGTAACGGAAATCAAGATTTTCCCGTAACACCAAACGCGTGGCCTTGTCCAACTTCATCCAATTGCCCAACACCAAACTTATCTTCCAATTGTAACAACGGAGTTTTTAAAATTGATTTTCAATTTCAAACGCCTACATCATCTATGAATACCAATACAATTACCGGTTGCGCGCCACTCGCCGTTAATTTTACTAATAACAGTCCGGGCACAGGGTTTGTGTGGCATTTTGGTAATGGACAAACAAATTCGGTTACTCTAAATCCTTCGTTCACTTATACAGCCGGTGGTACTTATACCGTTTCGTTAGTAGTATATGATACAACTAAGTGCGTAAAAAAAGACAGTAGCTTTAAAGTGATAACTGTAAATCCAAAACCGGTGTCGGCCTTTACTTCTACACTCGCGCATTGTTCTAACACCTTCTCCATAACAAATACAAGTACAGGAGCGGGATTGACACACGTCTGGAATTTTGGTGATGCATCGCCAACCACAACATTGTCGAGCCCTAATCATACCTACGCAACTTCCGGACCTTATACAATTACACTTATTACCACCAATTCCTTTGGATGTAAAGACACTCTCAGTCAACCCATCAATGTTTTTGTTTTTAATCCAACAGCCACCATGGATCTTATTTGTGAGGGACAAACTGCAAATTTATCGGCCACCGGTGGCACAAGTTATACGTGGACACCCGCCGCATCGTTGAACAATCAATTTATTCCAAATCCAACAGGCAATCCAACGGTAACTACAGTTTATACAGTAACCATCGAAAATAATGCAGTTGCTCCATCGTGTTTGGCAGATATTGTTACAACCATTATTGTAAATCCAAAACCAACGGCAGCATTTTCTTACACTATGAATCCTTGCGGTGGTGGTGTTTATTTTTACGATGCTTCAACGGCAAGCATCACGGCTTGGAATTGGGATCTTCAACCTTTACCGGCTGTAACAAGCACTTTGCAAAATCCGTATCATTTTTATCCAAATGGCGGAACGTTCACAGTTTCTCTGATCGTGTCAAATCAATTTGGATGTCTTGATACAAACGCACAAGTGGTTTCGGTTCCTGTTCCACCACCATTATCAATAAACGCGGCAACAACTATTTGTAATGGTAATGGCGTGCAGCTATTAGCAACAGGTGGAGTTTCTTATTCTTGGTCGCCAGGCGCATCGTTAAGTGCAACAAATATTGCAAACCCAATTGCTACGCCAACTATTAGTACGGGTTATTCGGTAGTGATCACAACCTCTAACAATTGTACGTTTTTATTGCTTACAAGTGTATTTGTGAATTATCTTTCCACAACACCAATTTCTGTAACCGCAACACCAACACGAGTGGTGCAAGGCGGAACAACTACTTTGCAATACTTTGGCGATGCAGGTTTAAATGTAAGTTGGAATCCCGGTACATTTGTTACACCAAAAACAGGCGCTACGGTTACTGCACAACCTGATAGGCCAACAACGTATACGGTAATTGTTTCTAATGGTCCGTGTAGAGACACCTTATATGTGTTTGTTGATGTAGTATTATCCGGTTGCGAAGAAGGCGACGCTTTTGTGCCAAATACATTTACACCAAACGGCGATGGACAAAATGATATTTTATATGCGCGAGGTTTAAAAATGGAAGAAATTTATTTTGCCGTTTACAATCGCTGGGGCGAAAAAGTTTTTGATACCTACGACAAAAAAGTTGGTTGGGATGGAATTTATAAAGGCCGACCAGCCGATGTGGGTGTATTTGGTTGGTACCTCAAAGTAAAATGTTACGATGGTAACGAAACCTTTAAAAAGGGGAATGTGACGTTGATACGGTAAGCAAAATTTTCGAGAAATGTCATCCATAATCTCAATAAAAATGCACTATACAATGACGTTAACTCTAGCATTTATTTTTGTATCGTGTAAAAAGGATTACACTTGCGAATGCAAAACCATAGATCCACACCAAGGTTTTGTTAATGCCGAAACATATCACGTGAGAGAAAAAAGCAAAGAGGACGCTATGGTTAATTGTGCCAAACAATACGATCAATCAGGGAAAGCAACTAATGGTATTAGTTGTGTAGTAAACTGAATCGCCTTTCTTAATCCGTTGTAGTGGATATTACGCAGGTAACCCTTGTCATAATTTTATTTACAAATGAATTTATCGTTGAGTTGTTCATTTTGTTTTAACCAATATGTCGCCCCTACGGGACTATTTTGCAAAAGTAAATGGCGTAGCAAAAAAATTTATGCTCCGTAGGAGCGACATATTGGTAGCCCCGAAGGGGCAAAATAACCAACGGCGACCAGAACCCCTTTAGGGGTGACATATTGGTTCCGGCTAAGTCTAAAGCGTCCATTTAACGTTTCTTCACTCTTTAAAAGTCTCCAAAACCCCTTTATACCTCCTTTTTGGCCATTTGTATAATTGTTTTGAGGGTGCCGCTAAACTGGGTAACTTTACGGGAGCAAAAATTATTATGAAACTAGTCCTACGTATCCTTACACTTTTTATCCTTATTTCTTCTAATGCCTTATTTGGTCAAATGCCGGGTGGCGGCAACCAAAAAGACATGCTAAAAATGATGAAAGACATCAAAGGACGTGTGTATGGAAAAGTAATTGATGCCAAAACAAAAAAGCCTGTTGAGTTTGCTTCTGTTGTGTTGTTATGGTACAATAAAGATAGTGCGATTGCCGGTGGATTTACCGAAGATAATGGCGATTTTAATTTAGAAGGACTTCCTGCTATGGGAGGATTTAGATTACGTGTAACTCAAGTAGGTTACAAAACCTATGAGCAAAAAATTTATATACAAGCCCCACAAAAATTAGAGCAAGACCTTGGAAACTTGGCGATGGAGATCGACCCAAAATTATTGAACGAAGTTGAAGTAGTGGCCGAGAAAGCAACATTTCAAATGAGCGTTGATAGAAAAGTATACAATGTAGAAAAGGACCTTTCGGTAAGAGGTGGAACAGGTTTGGATGTATTAAAGAATGTGCCAACCATTACAGTTGATGGCGATGGAAACGCAACACTTCGCGAAAAATCGGTACAGATATTTATTGATGGAAGACCAACTACTTTAACCATGGCGCAAATTCCGGCCGATGCTATTGAGCGCGTTGAAGTGATCTCGAATCCTAGTGCAAAATTTGCGGCCGATGCAAGTGGCGGTATCATCAATATTGTTTTAAAGAAAAGTAAAAAGCCCGGTTATAATGGAATGTTGATGGGCTATGCAGGCACACAAGATAAATACGGGATCACCGGAAATATAAACGTGAAAGAAAATCCGTTCAATGTGTCGTTAATGTATTCATTAAATGCAACGCAAACCGGTACAACATTTGGTTATACCGATCGCACTGATTATAATTATATCACTCCCGGAAACACGCTTGATTACAGGCTTGACAATAGTACACTTTCAAGAAATCGTTTTCAATTTGCAAGAGGGAGTATTGATTACAATATTAATAACCGAAATAATATTGGCATCTCTTACAACTTTGTGAGCGGTTATTTTCATTCGGATGATAAACAGAATTTTTCTTCGCTGGATAATTCGGGAGCTATAAATGCATGGGGCCTGAGAAAAAATTTGAATATTGGTGGTTTTACAAATCACACGGCTCAGCTTACTTATCGTAAAACTTATCCTACGGCAAACAAAGAACTCACCGCGGATATAAGTTATAACCAAGGCGGTGGTCCTGCAACATTTACATTCAATACCTATAATTCTGCAAACATTGCCGGAGCAGTTTATGATTTTGCCCCTGTTGTTTCAACAAATAAGGGCTTATCGGGTAATTCTATGTACACGGCGCAATTAGATTTTACAAATCCTTACGCCGATAATAAAAAAGTAGAAGCCGGTATGCGTTTGTATCGTAAGTGGTCAACTTTTGATAATAATATTCAGGTTCAAGGCCCTACAGGTGATTTTATAAAAGACACTACGCAAAGCAGTAGCTATTCAATTGATGATATGATCAATGCTGCTTATATTACTTACACAGGAAAAGCATTTTGGGATATTGGTTTCCAAGGAGGCTTACGTTTTGAACAAACCTATTATGCGGGTAAGTTATTGGATAAGAATATTTCATTCAACTATAATTATCCAAGTAATAAAGATAATATACTTTTTGCCTTTTTTCCTTCAGTGTTCTTATCTAAAAAAATTGGCACAAAGCACGAATTTCAATTCAATGTAAGTCGTAAAATAGAACGCCCAAATTTTTTCCAAGCAATGCCATTTGTTTTTTATAGCGATGCAAGAAATTATAGGATCGGTAATCCTGCTTTAAAGCCGGAGTTGATCAATATCAGTGAAGTGAACTATAATAATGTTTTCAAAAAAGGGAATTTTCTTTCATCAGCTTATGTTCGTTATCATCAGCAGCCTATTTCAAATTATTTGTATCAATCACCGGGCAATCCAAGTGTAACAGTTAATACGTTTGCTAATGGTAGAGATCAATGGCGTTATGGTTTTGAGAATACCTTGCGTGTTAACTGGACCAAAAAATTTACAACTACACTTAATGCCGATGTGTTTTATGTGTATTTGAATAGTGGTATCATTGATGGACAACCGGAAACTGTTTCGCAAGGTTGGAGTTATAAAGGTAAAGTAGGAATAAATTACACCTTGCCTTGGAGTTTACAATTACAGGTGAACGGAAATTATGAAGCCCCAAAAGCAATATTGAATGGCGAGTCGCGCGAGTTGTATTTTATGGACGTGAGTTTGAATAAAATGGTAAACATGAAATGGATATTTAATTTAACCTTAAGTGATGCCTTTAATACAAAGCAATACGGGTATTATATTTCTACAGACACTTATTATCAGGAAGCAACCCGTAGAAGAGAATCGCGCTTTTTAAGATTTACGATCACTTATCTTTTCGGAAAATTTGATACCTCGATATTCAAAAAAATGGGTAAAAAAGGCGGAGGCGGTTCCGATATGGGCGGCCAAGGCGGAGATGGATTTTAATTCTGCTTTTTAACACTTTATTTTTCAATTAACCATCAAAAGGGCATGAAAATTGTACTTTAGCCGGTACTATAATTTACCATGCGCGCAAAACTCTCTATAAGATCACTCATTACATTTGTTTTAGTTGCGAATTGGAGCATAGCTCAAAATTGCAAGCTAGATATAACTCCTGTAACGCCGGATATTTTGGTGACCAATAAAATAAAGGAGATCAAAGTTCACAAAACGGATGCGAGTGGAAATAAACTCAATTACCAGCATTTTTATATTGATGAGAATGGCGGATGCAATAAGCAATTATTTTATGTGGATGCTTCCAGAAGTAACGAGCCTATTATAAGTGAATGTGCGTTTGATAAGAAAACTAATTGTAGTACATTTTCAAAACGTCTGAAAGTAAATGGCGTTGAAAAAAGTTTAGTGAAGGATGAAGAGTATTATGATGATAATGGTAAGCTTATAAAAAAAATAACTGTGGAAGGTGATGAGATCATTCAAAAGACCATTCATACGTTTGATCAAAAGAATGGAAATGAGGATAAACGTTTTTATAAGATCTCTGTAAAAGAAAACGATACACTTACAAAAGTGACGAACATTAAAACCACAAAAAAGCATTTGTATTATTTAGTGAATAAAACCGCCACTGGTTATGATACCGAACGAAGTGAAACCATATTTGATACGCCAACCTCGGGCAATGTAAAAGTTTATAAAAACGATAAATTGATCAATCAATACGAATTTGGAAAGGATAAAAAGCAAAAAAGCCAGGATAGCGAAGAAATAAATTATGGTTTACCACATGCCGAAACTTCATTTAAAAAAGTATATACCAACGATGATAAAACATTTGCGCCTGCAAAAGATGTTGAGAATTGTAAATACCTTGTAATGGTTAAAAGAGGTACAAGCGATGTAACAACTTCGCTGGTTTACGATAAGAAAACCTCGCTTTTATTGAAAGAGATAAATACGCATAACAGTAAAACTCTCGAGGGTAAAGAGTACGAGTATATTAAATAAGACCGAAGAATTTTTCTGCCACAGATTTCACTGATTTGCGCAGATTGTTTTTCACAGATTATAGGTAGTTGGGTTAAAAAATCTGTGTTTCCTAATCTGTGATAATTTGTGAAATCTGTGGCAGAAGGAAAATTTGTTAGTCCTCATCCTCACATCTTCTGCTTGATTTGAATCTAAGCTTTCCGTTTTGGATTATCATTTACAAAAGCCTTCCAACTTCCGTAATTTTTTTTGGCCCCTGAAACTCCGGGTTTATTTTGAAAATGATGACACACCGCTGCACCCAAAGCATCCGTGGCATCCAAATATTGTTTTTCGGTATCAATGCCTAACATTTGTTTGAGCATGGCAGCCACTTGCTCTTTACTGGCATTTCCGTTTCCGGTGATCGACATTTTTATTTTTTTAGGCGAATATTCGGTGATGGGAATATTTTTACTAAGTGCAGCAGCAATGGCCACGCCTTGAGCTCTTCCTAACTTAAGCATACTTTGCACGTTCTTTCCAAAAAAAGGGGCTTCAATGGCTAATTCATCGGGTTTGTATTCATCAATAATACCTATCATGCGTTCAAATATCTTTTTTAAACGCAGGGCATGATCATCATATTTATCTAACTTAATAACACCAATGTTCAATGGTTTTATGTTGTTATCAATAATATGTATCAAACCGTATCCCATAACAATTGTGCCGGGGTCAATACCTAATATTATCTTATCTTTGGTCAATGCAAACGCAATTTACAAATAAGCGATCTTGAAAAGCAATAAACTTATAGGTGTTTTTTTAAAACTTATTATTGGCTTAGCCAGTTTTGCTATTATTTATTGGCGAATTGAAAAGGAATTCACTTCCGAGAACATTGGCATTCTTGTGAACGCCCTTACAAACGGTACAGGACTTTTATTGATCGCCGCAAGTATACTTTTGTTTCCGGTAAATTGGGGTATTGAGGGTTATAAATGGATGTTGATCACATCGCAGATCCAAAAAATAAATTACGCAACTGCAACTAAGTCGGTTTATGCAGGAATTTGTGTTGGGAACTTGGCACCGGGAAGAGCAACCGAATTTTTGGCCAAGATTCATTTTTTTAAACCCGAAAACAGAATAAGCATCACGGTATTACATTTTGTGAATGGCATGTTTCAATTATCCATTACGGTTTTGTTTGGTTTGCTTGCCTTATTATTGCGATCAAATGCATCAACCGATAATGATGAATTGCTAAAAACTGTTTCTATTATTTTGTCGGCTGTGGTGATGTTAGGATTTGTTTTGGCTTTATTCAATATCAATAAATTAATGAATTGGTTGTACAAGCGTTTTAGCAAGAACAGTTCGGCCGAAGCGGTTCACATAAGCTGGGGAAATGGTTTATTAGTGAAGTTGTTCTTTTTTTCCTTTGTGCGTTACATGGTTTTCTCACTACAATTTGTTTTGTTAATGCACATATTTAATGTTCAGGCCAATTATGTTTACTTATTTACAGGAATTTATATTTACTTTTTATTTACTACCATCATCCCTATGTTCAGCATTATTGAGGCCGCTGTGCGTACAGCCATAGCACTGGTTGTATTTTCTGATCTAGGCTTATCAAATGCATCTTTGGCTGTAGTTGCCATCTTACTTTGGTTGATCAATATTGTTTTTCCAAGTATTGTGGGCTACATAATTTTACTGCGTGAGAATTTAAGTTTATCCTCTTTCACATTTAAGAATAAAACAAAGTGATGTTTGTTGTTATCATATCTTTTTATGTTGTAATGCTCTTATTGGTAATGGCAGGTTTTGTAGTGCATCCAAATGATACTAAGTGTGATGATCAACATCAAAAAGTTTCGGTGATCATTGCCGCCAGAAACGAAGAGGCAACAATAGCGAATTGCATAGAATCGATCGCTTCTCAGAAGTATTCAAAGGAACTTGTGGAAATAATTGTAATCGACGATGCAAGCACAGATACAACATTTGGTAAAGCAGCAGCTGCATTGGAAGCAAGCGGAATTAAGCACCTTATTATCTTAAATGAGGAACATAATGGAAAAAAAGCAAGTTTGAGAAGGGGGATAGCCGCCTGCAACTCAGAAATAATTATCTGTCGTGATGCGGATACATTTACAGTTTCTAATAATTGGCTTTCGAGCATTGTAAATTATATGGCGGCAACTAAAAAGGAATTTGTTATTTGCCCCATCGCTATTGATCACAAAAAAGGAATTTTAAGTTCGTTGCAAGAAACAGAGATGACTATTCTTTCTTTGTTCACTGTTTCGTCGGCATATTTTAATGTTCCGTTTTTAGCTAACGGTGCAAATCTTGCTTTCACAAAAAAATTGTTTTACGCTGCCGGAGCATACCAAGAACATCTGCATATTGCTTCGGGCGATGATGTTTTTTTCCTCGAAAAGGTGAAACAGATGGATGTAAATAAAATAGGGTATTTGAAAAATAAGGATGCAATTGCATATACTTTTCCCGAAAAACGCCTTTCAGAGCTAATCCACCAAAAGATTCGCTGGTCGTCTAAACTCTTTAAAAATCCTAGCGTAATTAATTGGCTTTCAGCCCTAATAATTAGCACAACTAATTTTGTTTGGATTGGGGCCACATTTTATGCCATTTTTAACCCCAAAAATTTGCCGGTAAGCCTAATTTTTATTCTTTCTAAGTTGCTAATTGACATTTTGTTAGTATTTTTAGCTTCCAGTTTTATAAAGGTTAAAACAGGGGCGTTAGGGGTAGCTGTAATGGCGTTTATTTACCCATTTTATGCTTCGCTTATTGCCATTTTAACCGTTTTTGTAAAGCCTAAATGGAAAAATAACTAAGTGTTTTTTAGAAAGAAAAATAGAGAATATCAGTCTGAGTCATTAAGTGCCGAAACATGGCGCCGTTTTAAAAAGCAAAAGCTTTCGATGTTAGGACTTGTTATTATTTTTTTTGCATGTGTTGTTTCTATTTTAGGTTATCTTATTACTCCCGATCCAAGTCCGTTTGCCAATAATCAAAAACCTGAATTGCACACAAAGCCTCCCGGATTTGTTGTAGATATGATGAGGGTAAAAAAGAATCAAGAGCCTGATCAAACCGGGTGGTTTGAAACTATGATCTTTGGAAAACAGGATGAGTACACCACAATTCCAATTTATGATTTTGATTACGATGTTCACAACAGTGTGATCATTGAAGAATATACAGGGAGTAGACCAAATGCCGGAACAAAAATAAAGTACGACCTGGTAGACGTTATTTATGCTGTTGATTCAAAAAAAGCATATTTATATGATACCCTAAAAAAAAGCGTTTCTTTTTATGAGATAGGAAATCCAAATAAGATCATGAAATCAGTTGAAGCGTTGAGAGCCGAATTTGAGACCAAGAACGTTGAAAAGAAAAAATATTATTTAGGAACCGATATCATTGGTCGCGATCTACTAAGTCGTTTGATGATAGGAACACGCATTAGCTTAAGTGTTGGTTTAGTTTCGGTGATCATCTCGTTATTTATCGGAATTTTTCTGGGAGCTGTTGCCGGTTATTACCGCGGAGCCATCGATTCAATGATTATGTGGTTGATTAATGTTGTTTGGAGTATCCCAACTTTATTATTAGTAATTGCGATTACTTTAGTTTTAGGAAAGGGAATTGTGCAAGTATTTATTGCAGTAGGTTTAACTATGTGGGTTGAAGTGGCGCGTGTTGTGCGTGGACAAATATTAAGTATTCGCGAAAAAGAATTTGTTGACGCGGGTAGGGCATTAGGTTTTAGAAATATGCGCATCATCACACGTCACGTATTATCAAATGTAATGGGTCCTGTTGTTGTAATGGCAGCAAGTAATTTTGCCGCAGCTATTTTAACCGAGGCCGGTTTAAGTTTCTTGGGAATTGGCGCGCAACCTCCTGTGCCTTCTTGGGGCGAAATGAGTAACGCTCATTACGGTTATATACTTTTAGGAAAAGCGTATCTGGCTATTGTACCAGGCATAGCTACTGCTATTCTGGTATTATCGTTCATGCTTGTGGGTAATGGTTTAC
>JAGPDW010000001.1:0-13568 GCA_018057345.1 Bacteroidia bacterium
AAAAGTGTTCTCATCTATACAAATTTAGCTAAAATTGCTCTATTTATTGCTACATTTACGTATAGGGTGATTAAATTTTGGTAAAGAACATTAAATATTTCTTTTGCTTAGTTTTTCTTGTGGTTTTCACAGGTAAAATTAGTGCTTGGCATATTATTGGTGGCGAACTCATTTACGATCAAATAGGCCTCAATACATATAAGATCACATTAAAAATTTACAGAGATTGTGGTGCAGCTAACGCAGCACCGTTTGATGGAGCTAACAGTAACGCTCCACCGGCCTTAGTTACTGTATTCGATGTTAATGGCAATATTGTAGATCAATTAGATCTAGGAACTCCTTTAGTTACCGTCATCCCCGGAGGCATTAATAACACGTGCATTCAGATCGTTCATCCCTGCGTGGAAGAAGGCGTTTATGTGATCACAACAACTCTATCGCCAACGGCCGGTGGACTAACATTAGTGTACCAACGCTGTTGTAGAAATGCAGGCATAGATAATTTGGTGAACAGTGGGGCACAAGGTTCTTCTTATCTTGCGTTCATACCAGGGCCTGAAGTAGCCAGTAATAACAGCTCGCCACGTTTTACAAACTTTCCTCCAATTGATATTTGTAATAAACTCGACATTGTTTTTGATCATTCGGCAACGGATGCCGATGGTGATCTTTTAGTGTATTCATTTAGCAAACCCTTTCAAGGATTAGACAATTGCTGCCCTTCACTTTTTGCATCGCAAGATCAATGTAACAGCTCATTAACTTGTCCAACTCTTCCTCCGGCACCACCCTATGCTTTTGTAAACTATGCTGCCGGATTCAATGAAAACTATTCCGTTGCATCTAACCCATCACTCACCTTAAATTCTGCAACAGGAATTTTACAAGGCAAGCCTAATTTGCAAGGTAAGTTTGTTGTTGGTGTTTGCGTTGAAGAGTGGCGCAATAATGTTTTGTTGAGCAAGCATTACCGCGATTTTCAATTTACAGTTAAAACGTGCACAGTTTCGGTTGTTGCGGCCATTGCCGATCAAAGTCAAAATTGCATTGGGCAAACTATCACATTTACAAATACTAGTATCAACCAATCTGCTAATCCAAGTTATTTTTGGAATTTTGGAGATCCAAACACTTTAGGTGACACTTCACTTGCCAATAGCCCAAGTTATACTTACCAAGATACCGGAATTTATTACGCCACACTTATTGTAAATAGAGGCGGACTTTGCACAGATACAGTTAAAAAAACAGTTTATGTTTATCCCGTTCTCAATATTAATTTTTCGAAACCAAATACGTATTGCGTAAAATCCAATTCAGTGAATTTTTCTACTGCGGGTGTTTTTCTTCCTAATGTCACAACGTATGATTGGAGTTTTCCTTCGGCCAGTCCGCCAACATCTACTTTACAAAATCCAACAGGAATTCAATTTACAAGCGCGGGTTTATTTTCCGTTACATTAATTGCTAAACAATTTGCTTGCCGAGATACCTTTATTGATTCGATCAGAGTACTAAATAGACCTGTTGCCAAGATCAATAATTTTCCAACACAATTGTGTGATCCCGGAAAAATATCTTTTAGTAACGGAAGCATTAGCGAATATCCAGGAACTTATTGGTGGCAAACAAGTGATAGCATTTGGTATTCCGCTTACGAACCTACACATACATTTTCTCCTGCAGGAATTTACAGTATTTCATTAACTATGTACCGAGGAGCACCATGCCCCGATACAAGTTTAGCAACTTTTAAAACCATTACAGTAAATCCTTTACCTATTGCAGGATTTGCAGCAACGCCAACTGTAACCAGTATTTTTGAGCCTGAAATAACTGTTCAAAACACCGGCGAAGGAGGGATCACCACATGCACTTATGATTTTGGAGATGGCACTTCTTCTAATTTTATAAATGATATTCATACATACGAGAAGCCGGGTAAATACAAGATCGTTCAAACAGTAGCTAATGCGTTCAATTGTGTTGCTACTGAAGAAAAAGAAATTAGAATATTACCTGAATTTCGTTTTTGGGTTCCAAAAGCATTTACTCCAGATGAAAATAATTTGAACGAAACTTTTTATCCTGTAACTATTGGCGTAAGAAATTATAAATTTACTGTGTTTGATAAGTGGGGGCATCAATTATTTGAAACCGATGAACCAAATAAAGGTTGGGATGGAAAACGAAAAGGCATAACCTGCAAACAAGATGTTTACGTTTGGAAAGTGCATTATTTTAATGATGTAAGCGAGAAAAACGAGACCAAAACCGGTAATTTTACGCTCTTGAACGATTCGGGTGAATTTTAATTCACTCTTTGGGCGACCCCTTTTACTAAGTCTATTTGTTAAAACCGCTGATTTTTAACATTTTACAAAAAATTTCGTTATTTTTATTGGTTACTACTTCGGTTATTCGAACAGATTTTTATTAAGTCTAACCTTCGTAGTATGCAATAAGAATGCTAAAAAACTTCAGATATTTTTTAGTGGCTTTTGCGTTGCTGATCTGCGCAGAGTCTCACGCAACACATATTGTGGGTGGAGAATTGTACTATGATTTTTTAGGTGCCAACAAATATCGCATCACGCTTAAACTTTACCGCGATTGTTTAAATGGTCAGCCCAACTTTGGAGGCTTAGGCGAAGGTGATGCAATTTTAAATGTTACCAATTATAATAAGGATGTGATCTTCCAATTTATTTTGGGTGTACCCGTTGTTTCAAAAGTTCCGGCCAGTACAAATAATCCTTGCATGCAATCACCTAATGGTGTTTGCGTAGAAGAAGGCGTGTACACAAAAACAGTTACACTTCCTCCATTAACCGGCGGTTATTTTTTGATCTACGAAACATGTTGTCGTAATGGAAGCGTTTTAAATTTAATAGCCCCAAGCGGACAAGGCTCTACCTACAAATCATATATTCCGGGTCCCGAAAAAGCACCATTTAATAGTTCGCCACATTTTAATACATATCCTTCGCTTTATGTTTGCCAAGGGAAACCCATTAATTTTAGTCACACCGCATTTGATCCCGAAGGAGATTCATTAGCATATTCACTTATTTCGGCTTACAATGGTTTAAGTACCGATTCGTTAGTGCAATATAAATCACCTTTTAGTGGTGCTTACCCAATGACATCAAATCCGGCATTAAACATCAATCCTGCCAGTGGACAAATTACCGGGCTTCCAACCATGATAGGACAATTTGTGGTTTGTATTCAAGTAAGAGAATATCGCAACGGAAAATTATTAAGTAGGCATTACCGCGATTTTCAATACAATGTGATCTCGTGTAATATTTTGGTAGATGCAGGTTTTGCCGATCAACCTTCAAAATGTATGGGCACCAGCATGACATTTCAAAATCAGAGTTACAGTAATTTTGGAATGACACACCATTGGAATTTTGGTGTACCAACTTTAAGCAACGATACCTCCAATGTTTTAAGTCCAACTTATTTGTTTCAGGATTCAGGAAAATATTTGGTAACCTTAATTGTAAATAAGGGATTACCTTGCGCCGATAGCATCAAGAAATTTGTTTACGTGTATCCACAATTTAAACCGCAATTTGTTGTTCCTCCAAATCCATCGTGTTTAAAAACAAATACGCTCACGTATAATATCACCGGAACCATGCAACCCACGGCAACATTTACTTCGTATTTTGGAAGTGGTGCCAATCCAAGTGTATCTAATTTGAAAACAAATAATGTTGTATATAATTCGCCCGGTGTATATCCCATAAAAATTTACGGCAAGCAATTTGTGTGTACCGATTCGTTAATAGATAGCATGGTTATTATTGGCCGACCAACTGCGCAAGTAGATAATTTACCTGCCACAGTTTGTGATCCGGGATCGTTGAAATTTTTAAATTCAAGCACAAGTGAATATCCGTGTAATTATGTTTGGACCGTAAGTAATGGACAAACGTATTACGAATCACAACCAACACATACGTTCTCGCCTCCGGGAACGCATTCGGTTTTACTAACCATTTTTAGAGGTGGTGCTTGCCCCGATACCATTTTATCGCCGGTGTACGAAGTAACGGTTTTCCCAAGCCCGAAGGCTGATTTTGTGGCAACACCAAGTATCACTAGCATTTTTGATCCCGAAATTTCGTTTGAGAGTTCGTCCGTTGGAGGCATCGTGTACATGAATTATGATTTTGGCGATGGTACACTTTCGCCTTACCTAAATGATAAGCATACATATTTGCATCCGGGAGTTTACAAAGTGAGCCAAACCGTAATAAATGATTACGATTGCCAAGACGTTACTTTTAGAGATGTAATTATTGAAGCAGAGTTTCGTTTTTGGGTACCCAATGCATTTACACCAAGCCAAGATGGATTGAATGATGTATTTAAACCACTCACCATTGGCGTTACCGATTATAAGATGGATATTTTTAGCCGCAACGGACAAAAATTATTTACAACCTACAGCCTCAACACAGGTTGGGATGGTTTTTACAAAGGCGAACCTTGCAAACAAGACACCTATATTTGGAAAGCAAGTTATACCAACGAGGTTACAAAAAAACGCGTTACTGAAACAGGACATGTGACTTTGTTTAATCAGCAGTAAGTATAAAGGTGCACGACAAAAAGTAGCGCCTATTTAGGAGTTATAGGTCATTTGACGAACAACTGCATTGAGACAAAAACTATTTATATTATTTACCTACTTAATTTCTTTAGACTTCTTCGGACAAAATTCCTGTGACAGCACGAATCTATTCGGTAATTGGACATTTGTTGCGAGTTTTTTCAGTTGGGCATCACCAACGCAGGACAGCCTTATAAAAATAATCGACAACGCTAAAAGCTCATCAAACGTTTTGACATATAACAAAAATGGGACTTGTTTCTATAAAACAGGAAACGATTCCAACAAACGACATTATAAAATCAATCAGCAAAGCTGCAAAATACATACTCGTCGCAGGCAGAAATCAAGAAGAATTTCTGTAATAGACATTATTCTGTTAAGCGACAAACATTTAATTCTTCGACAACCAAATCCTCACGCTTACACAATACTGTTGTATCGGCGGAAATAAAAACTACCACTAACAGCAAGCAAAAGTAAGCCTGGGAATCGGTCATCGTTCGCGCGCAAAACAGCGGCCCCTTCGGGAAATTTAATTTGAGGCACACTAATAAAGTAAGTATCTTTAAAATACCTTTTGTCGGTTAAGTAAGTTGATGCTTCGAAAGCCCAAAACGCAAGGCCGCCAAACGTTTTACGTAACAATTGTTACAGTATAAACATTTTGTTCTGCGTAACTTTGGGTATAAACTAATACCATGAAAAAGTTAGCTGTTTTAATGTTTACAATATTATTTACCACAATAACAATTGCGCAACAAATTCCTTTTAACTACTCTGTAAAGCTAAAACCGGTTACAGTTACTAATCTTCCCGGTTTGCACTCTTTTGTTGTGGCTCAATCGGGAGGGAAGTGGTTAGTTATTGGTGGTAGAAAAGATGGCTTGCATGCGCGACAACCTTTTAATGCATTCCCGGCGGCAAGCAATAATACTGATATATACGTTATTGATATAAACTCACAACAATTTTGGTCGGCTTCAGTTAATTCGCTTGCCACCGGACTTAAAGAACAATTGCAATCTACCAATATGAATTTTCATCAAGATGGTGACTCCCTTTATATTATTGGTGGTTATGGATACAGTAATACAGCTCTTGATCATATAACTTTTCCAAACTTAACTTCTGTTTCGGTAAATGGTTTAATAAGTGCCATTACAAATTCAACTACCATAACGCCCTATTTTAAGCAGATCACCGATCAAAAGTTTGCCGTAAATGGTGGACAATTAGGTAAAATTGGCAACTCCTACTTTTTGGTTGGAGGGCATCGTTTTGATGGCCGCTATAATCCAATGGGAAATCCAACATATACACAAACCTATGTGGATGGGATAAAAAAATTCAATATAAATAATTCGGGCGCTCAATTGAGTTATTCTAATTACTCCTTAACAACAGATCAGGTTCATTTGCATCGTCGCGATTACAACCTTGTGCCGCAAATTTTTCCTAATGGTGAAGAAGGCTACACTATTTCTTCAGGAGTTTTCCAAATTGGTATTGATCAACCTTTTTTATATCCTGTAGATATTAAAACCGGAGGGCACACTCCACAACCTACATTTAATCAATACCTAAGCAATTATCATTCGGCTAAAACTGCATTATACGACAGTGTTAGCAACACCATGCACTCCATCTTTTTTGGCGGTATGAGTCAATACTCTTACATCAATAACGTTTTAACTCAAGATAATAATGTTCCGTTTGTAAAAACAATTAGTCGTGTTTCGCGAGATGCGAATGGAAATTTGCAAGAAAATGTTTTTCCAATTGAAATGCCTGCGCTGATCGGAGCTAGTGCTGAATTTATTCCTAATCATAATGTTCCTCATTATAGCTCAGAAATAATAAAACTCTCAAGTATTGTGGCCGATTCAGTATTAGTGGGGCACATTTATGGCGGAATTTATAGTCCGCAAATAAATCCCTTCACTTCAAATCAAACCTCTGCTACAAATGCACACAATACTATTTATGAAGTTTGGTTAGTTAAAAGCCAATTCTCCGGATTAAAGCCATTAAATGGTGAAAATCCTATAAGAGTTTCAGTCTTTCCAAATCCCACAAAATCTAATATTAATTTAAGTTTTGATCTGCCTTACGAAAGTGATATCGACTTATTCATAACAGATATTAATGGCAAGATTATTTTTGACAAGAATTTTGAAGGTCTACCAAAAGGAAAACAAACCATAGATATATCCGATCGTATTAAGCTAACCAGTGGTGTCTACTCCTTTAACTTTGTGTTTGACGGAAAATACAGCGCCATTGAAAAAGTTATAATTAATGAATGATGTGATCTAGCATTAAACAAACCTCATCGTTTACTTCTAATGGTTTTTTAAGGATAGGCCAATGTGAGCAACGTCGACTCCGCTCCTGGTGACACGGCCTTGCTAACGGAATGAAGCCCTCCTCCGTCATTTGCTTCGCAAATGCCACCTCCTCAAGAGGACGATGGGGCCTAACTCACGCCCTTCAACAAACCTGCAATAATTTCTTTTGTTTCGGTAATTACTTTAAGATCCTTCTCGTTCATGTTACTTGCTTTGGCATCGGTTTCTTTTTTGGTCCATACAGCTAGCAGATCTTTTAGTCCTTTCATAGCGCCCGATTTTGTAAAGCGTCCTCCCTCTTGGGCAATGGCTTCAAAATCGCGAGCTGCTGTAAGTGCGCTGGAGTAACCTTCGCTACGTTTTGCAATTTTAATATAATTGCTCATAAAGGTGATCAATTCAAAGCCACCAAAATTTTTCATGTTCGAGTGAAAGAAAACAATATCAGTTTCAGCACCATGATTACCATATAAACTAGATAAAGTATAAAGAATAGCTTTGCCCGGTTCGTTCTCAAACGGTTTTGCTTTTGTAAGGGCTAACTTAGGGTCTTTTTTTACATAATAATCTAAACCTTCGGCAACAATAGCATATGATGCTTCCATCAATGCTTTATCGTTGAGCGCATTTAATTCCGGATCGCTTGCATAATGTGTATTCAAAAACTCTAAGGCTTCGGCGCGTGTAGTTGTTTTTTTATCCATTTGGAAGATCTTTAGCATTAATGGTTTTAAGTCGGCTTCTTTATCTTTGGCAACTGTATTTAAAAAACCAATAGATGCCTGGCGAACGCGGTGGAATTTATCATTTTCGGCAGCCCATTTAATAGTTTGGTAGGCAGCGTCGTTTTTACTGATCTCTTTATTTAATTCCTTTAATGCTTCTACTCTATCGCTGTACAAAGGCGCATTCTTATATTGGAACACATATTCCTCTAACGATTTTTTGTAAGTAAGTTCGGCCAATAACTGACGCTCCGCATCAAAATTCACCAATTGTGGTTTGCCACTTGTTTTAAATTTAAATGTTTGCTTTGCTTCGGTTACATTAATATGATGACGCGTTACTTTTCCATTCTCGTAAATATCAATTTCCATTGGCAATTCGTACAAAGGCACATTTTTAAAATTTTGTTTTTGCTCAATAGTTAACTCTACCATATTATCAGCACTATTAAAGTTATTGGTTACTTCAATAACAGGATGCCCTTTTGCTAAGAACCATTGGTTAAAGAACCAATTCATGTCTTTACCCGTAACTTCTTCAAAAGCTAAACGCAGATCGTGGATCTCGGCAGTTTTGAATTTACGATTCTCTAAGTATTTTTTTAAGGATGCAAAAAATGCATCATCGCCAACAGCCTTGCGAAGCATGTGTAATACTTGTCCGCCCTTATTATAACTAAAGCCATCGAACATGTCTTCGCGGTTCTCGTAATTGTAACGAATAAGGTTTACTTGTTTGTTAGAGGCCATATATCCTGCGCGACTTTGCGCATGATGTTGATCGGCTGCATCTCTTCCAAATTTATATTCTGACCAAAGGTATTCTCCATAGGTTGCAAAACTTTCGTTGAGTGGTAAGTTACTCCAACTCTCAGTTGTAACAAGATCGCCAAACCATTGATGAAATAATTCGTGAGAGATAATATCTTCTCCTTTGTTGCCATCAATAATTTCGCGAGTGGTAGCATACACTGCAAAATCTCCGTGTAAGGTGGCACTTGTGTTTTCCATAGCACCACTCACATAATCGCGCACTACAATTTGTGCATACTTTGGCCAAGCGTAATCCACTCCTAATTTAGTTGAGAAGAAATCGATCATCTCTTTGGTATTTCCAAAAATTGCTTTTGCGTGTTCGAAGTACGATGCTTCAACATAATAGCTTATCTCTTTACCCTTCCAAGGTTCGTCGGTAAATTTTTTGAATTCGCCAACACCCATCATTGCCAAGTAAGGCGAATGCGGAAGATCTAGTTTCCAATGATCGGTATGCGTTGCATCGGCATTCTTTTTTGTAGCAACCATAATGCCATTTGAAAGTGTGATCATTTTATCGGGAGCAGTGATGAAGATCTCTTGCGTCATTTTTTGACTCGGACTATCAATTGTTGGGAACCAAGCAGAGTTAGATTGTGTTTCTCCTTGTGTCCAAATTTGCGGCATTTTATATGGATTAGTTGCCTTATTATTGATAAAGTACAAACCTTTATCGCTGCTAATAGCATTACTTCCACCTTCTTTTAATTCATTTGGTTTAGCTATGTATTCAATTTGCACCTGGAAATTCTCGTTCCATTTAAATTCGCGACCAAGATCAATTTTAATTGAATCGTTCTCGTATTTAAATGTTGATGCAGCGTCAACTAATTTTTCCACGGTTTTCTTTCCGGGCTTTCCATTAACCATTTCTTTTACTTCAGTTGTAGTTAACTGAAATAATTTTACCGATTTGATATCCATTCCACGCGCGTTCAAGTAACACATGCGTGTTGGATAAAAATGCGGCTTCATGTTTATAAATGCTTTTCCTTTAAGTTGCGCATTAGCCCAATCAAAACTTACTTCTAGTTTTGTATGAATAAGATCGCACACAATAGGATTTGAGGCTCTATAGTTTTCCTTTTTAGGAGGCGTATTGGTTTCTTTTTTAGAAGTATCGCTTGTTTCGGTTGTAGGCTTTTGAGCAAATACATTAGAAGAGCAGATCAATGCTACAGCAGCTACCTGAAGGAATTTGGGGATAAAAAGAGATTTCATTTATACTGATTTTAAGCACAAAAATGTGATTAATTTACTGGAAACCAAAATAATAAAGGCTTAAATACGCCATTGGCTTAAAACAAGGATAAATAGTGAATTTTAAGGGGTGAAAAGTGCTAAAATGGATGCTATTAGGCGTTCATTTTTTCGGCTTTCTCGCGCTTCCTCACCACGTAACGTGATACAAAGATGCTTATTTCGTAAAGCAAATACATAGGAACGGCGACTACCATTTGTGAGGCAATATCAGGACTTGGTGTAATAACAGCAGCTGCAATTAAAATAACAATAACCGCATGCTTACGATATTTACCCATGAACTCGGGCGTAAGTAAAGTTAATTTGGTAAGAAAATAAACCAGCACAGGCATCTCAAAAATAATTCCTGATACTAAGGTCATGGTAGAGATCAAGGAAATATAATCGTCGAATGTATTATTGGTTTGCACAATTCCACTAGATGACACCTGATAGCTTACCAAGAAATTATAACTCATTGGGAACAGCAAAAAATAGCCGAAGCAAATACCAATTAAAAATAAAATAGAAGCGATAACAGCAAACACTTTAACGGGACCAAGTTCTTTATCCTTTAAAGCCGGTCTTACAAATTTCCATAATTCCCAAAGTACTACAGGAAAAGCGAGGATCAATCCTACGAGAAAAGAGATCCACATATGATTAAAAAATTGTTCGGAAGCGCCTAAGGTTTGTAAATGCGGATTTGTTACTTTGATACACATTACATCGCCCATGCCCATTTTATAACCTAAGGCACAAAGCCCGCGGTAAGAAATAAAATTTTGATCTAATGGTCCAAAAATAACGGTGTCGAACACAAAGTCGTTCATGCAAAAAGCAGAAATAGCAAAGATCATGATCACAGCAGCGCTACGAACTAAATGCCAGCGCAGAGCCTCAAGGTGCTGCAAAAAGGTCATTTCTTTACCTTCTTCTTTTGATTCTTTATCTTGTTCGGTTGCTGCCATGTAAAAAGCCTTACAAATTTACGATTTAGAGCGGCTTTATCAAATTAATGAATGCCTATATTTGTAAGGAAATGAAGACCATTTATGCCATTCCGGGGCTTGGTACCACAGGCAAACTGTTTGAGTTCATGCGCATTGCTAATTGCGAGGTTAAAATACTGCAATGGCCCCAGCCGGAAAGTGGTATGACCTTGGAGCAATACGCTAAATTGTTTGTGCAACAAATAGACACTTCAAAACCCTTTAGTTTATTGGGTGTTTCTTTTGGCGGAATGATATGCAGTGAATTATCGCATGTGCTTAATGCCGAAAAAGTGATCTTGATCTCGAGCTGTAAGAACAAAACAGAATTGCCGTGGATCATTCGTTTTCAAAAATACATTCCGATGTATAAATGGTTCTCTGAAAATTTACTGCGACGTTTTGCTTTTAATTCGCGATGGATCCTTGGTTTTGAAAAAGAGTATAAGGCTGCGTTTGAAGAAATGATAAACGCGATGCCAAAAAATTATGTGAGTCTTTCTATTGGGATGATAGTTAATTGGACGAATACAAAAATGCCAAAGAACTGTATTCATATACAAGGGAAAAAAGATCATTTATTGTTGTACAGAAACGTGAAAGCCGATCACAGTATTGAGAATGGTGGGCACGCGATGATCATTTATCAGGCAAAAGAGATGAATGAGTTGTTAGGGAAGTTGATGAATTAGTCCAAATAATTTCTCTATAATTTACTTTGATTGAAATCCTCCGTCACTTCGTGACACCTCCTTTAAAAAGGAGGATAAGATCCTAGAGTCAGGGTCACCACTTACCGCCGGAGCCGCCACCGCCGAAGCTGCCGCCACCAAAACCGCCAAAGCCCCCTGAAGAAGAACTGCTACTTCCGCCAAAGCTACCGCCGCGATACATTCCGCCGGAAAATCCTCCACCGGAGTAATTGCCCTTAGGTACTCTAAACGAAACTATAAATGCAAAAATGACGAATAATAAAGCGAGGAGTAATTTATATTTTTCGAAAAAATTCTTTACGCGATCAACCTTTACATCGTATTCGCCTTTGGATGCTTTTTCTAGTGCATCAATGGCGGCAACAAGCGCGCCATAATAATCGGCGTTCTTTAAATACGGTGTCATTTCGTGTTCGCGAATTGATTTTGTTGCGAGATCAGGAATGGCGCCTTCTAATCCGTAACCAACGGCAATAAAAAGATCGCGCTGACCTTCGCCACCTGTTGGCTTAATTAAAATAACAATACCGTTATTGAATTTTTCAGTTCCTACGCCCCATTTATTTCCAATATCAAACGCAAATTGCGAAGCGTCCATTCCTTTTAGATCATCAACAATAACAATACAAATTTGATTTGATGTTTGATGATAAAATTCCTCGAGGCGTTGTTCTATTTGCTGAGCATCGGACTGTGAAAGAAAATTTGTTCCACTCAGATCGTTGTATAGTTTAGGCGGGTTTGGTTTTTCGGGTACTTGCGAAACAACCGAGAATGAAAGAAATAAAAATAAAGCGGATATGAGCGAACGTAATTTCAAATTAATAAGAGATATCGTTCTTTAATTCGTTCTTATCGCCTTCGGCTAAAGGAAAATATTTTTTTAATTGCTCTCCACTCATGAGAATACATTTCTCAAGTCCGTCGATGGTCTTTCCCTCTTTAAAATTTGAAATGGCTGTATCTTTTACATTATCCCAAAAATTTTCCGGCACATTTTTATTAATGCCCTCATCGCCCCAAACTGCAAATTGTTTTTGTTTTAAATTCACATAGAATAAAATGCCATTGCGCAATTCGGTTTCGTGCATTTTAAGTTTTGCGAAAATTTGTTTGGCTCTGTCCAGTGCAGAATCTACTTTATCGGTATCAAAATGCACGCGTATCTCGCCCGACGTTTGTTGTTCGGCTGTTTGAATAGCCGCTATCAAACGTTCTTCGTCGGGCTTAGATAATGGTTTCTTTTTAAATAGCATGATAATTATTAAAACTCAACCTTAGGCGCTTTTTCGGCACCGGCTTGCGCTTCAAAATAAGTAGCATCTTTATAACCCCATGCAAATAAACTTCCCGGAATTTTTTTGATGGATGCATTGAATTCTTTTACAGCCTCATTATAACTTTGGCGTTCAACTGAAATTCTGTTCTCGCAACCTTCTAATTCTACACGAAGATCGGCAAACGCTTGGTTAGCTTTTAGTTCAGGATAATTTTCGCTCACCATAAGTAAACGAGAAATTGCAGAAGAAAGTTCACCTTGCGCTTGTTTAAATTGCGCCATGTTATTTTCATTCAAATTAGTTGGGTCAATAGTTATTTGAGTTGCTTTAGCACGTGCTGTAACAATTCCTTCTAAGGTTTCTTTTTCAAAGTTTGCTTGACCTTTTACAGTAGCTACAATATTTGGTATAAGATCAAGTCGACGTTGGTACTGACTTTCTACTTGTTGCCATTGTTTTTTTACTTCTTCGTTCTTGTCAACAAACGAATTACGCTTATTGCATCCGTACATTAAAAAAATAGCGATAAACAATCCTATGCTTCCAATGATAATAGCTCTTTTCATTTTATGTGTTTTAAATTTTTGTAAAGGTAGCTAAATAAATAAAGGGGGCTCGTCAATAAATGTTAAGAAGCTAATAATCAACATATTAATTGATTGGTTAGATACTCGTTTTAACCACGAAGGAGACGAAATTTTTTCACGAAGAACACGAAAAGTGAAACCTAGCTTAGTGAGCTTGGTACTTTCTTTGTGTTCTTCGTGGTTAAATTTGTTATCAGAATCGTACTCCGATCACGCAAACGTCATCGAT
>JAGPDW010000001.1:13668-69909 GCA_018057345.1 Bacteroidia bacterium
GCAAACGTCATCGATCTGTTCCAGATCACCTTTCCACACATTGAATTCTTCTAACATCAAATTACTTTGTTGATCAAGAGGTTTACTCGAAAGCGAAAGTAATAATTGGTTGAAGCGTTTGTATAAGAATTTTTTTCCTTTTGGTCCACCAAACTGATCGGGATAACCATCGGTGTATAAATAAAAGAGGTCGGAAGGTTTAAAGTCAAACGTATAAAGCGTAAAGCTTTTATCTAATTCACCTTTTCCAACCGGCATGCGATCGCATTCCAATTCCATTAATTTTCCTTCTCTAACAACTACCGGAGCATTGTTGGCCGCGGCATAGGTTACTTTTTTATTTGCTTTATCAACGCAAATTAGGATACCATCAAAGCCGTCTTTTTGTCCTTCTTTACTTATGCTATCTATCAATCGCTCGCGCACATAATTAAATATGTTATGCGGCTCCAAGATATTTTTTTCTTTGATGGCCTCACCTAAAAAACCTATGTTCAATAAACTCATAAAGGCGCCCGGCACACCGTGACCTGTGCTATCACAAGAGGCCAAATAGAATTTATCATTTTTGGCGGCTGCCCAATAAAAATCTCCGCTTACAATATCCTTGGGCTTGAACAAAACAAAATTATTTTCGAGGTGTGCGTCAATAAAATCTTTATGCGCTAATAAAGCCGATTGAATTCGCTTTGCGTAATGAATAGAATCTAGGATCTCTTTTTGTTTTTCTTCGATCACCTCATTCTTGAGTTCTACTTCTTCCTTTTGCAATTTAATGATCGCATTTTGCTTTTTTGAAAGTTGAAATCGTTTGAAAATAATGACTGAAAATATTAAAACCAATATCAAACAGAATACTACGGATGCTATGATGGTGTTTTGCTGTTTTCTTTCTTGTTCGTTCTTTACATGGGCGATCTCTAATTGCTTTTCATTTTCTAGATCAAGTTTTTCTAAAGCTCTGTCGGTTTCCATTTCGGAGATCTTGGCTAACTTCTCGAGGTTGTTGATCGAATCTTTAACCATATAATACATAGTTTGGTACTTACTGGCCTTTTCAGCTTTTCCTAATTTCATGTAAAGATCGAACAATAACTTTGAGGTACTCAACAGTAGTTCTTGGTAATTTGCAGCTGACGCATAATCATACGCTCTCAATAAATAGGATTCGGCGTTCTTATAGTCTCCCATTTGAAAATAGATATTTCCCAATCTTCCATCATTGTAATGAACACCCATTTTTGATCCTCTTATTTCTTGCAGCTTCCTTGACAGTGTAACATACTTAAAGGCCTTATCAAACTGTTTGGATTTGATATAGTGATCGCCAATATTGCCGGTAATTTGCGCGATCGCACTTGAGTCATGAATTTCAGAACTGATCTTGTATGCTTCCATTTCCGCATCCAACGAACGCTCATCCTCATTTAAAAACAAATACACATCCGCCAAATTTACCAATGTGCGAGCATATGCTTTTTTATTGCCGCTTTGTTTATGGATAGCTAATGCTTTTTCAAAGTATGGTTTCGACTTTGCAGGATTGTTCATTACAAAACAATGGATGTACCCTATCTTATTTGCCGCGCCGGCGATCACCTCGCTTAAGTTAAGCTGCTCGCCAAGTTTGAGTGCTATTTGAAAATACTCAAATGCCTTTACATTATTTTCAGTTTTAAAATAGGCATTGCCTACTTGAAGAAGTGCATAGGCTTTTCCTTTTGAGAATTTTAATTTTTCGCTCAGGCGTAAAGCTTGATCGGCAAACTTTAATCCGTTGTTGAAATTTGTTGTGTCCTTGCGTTTTTCGAAGTATAAATCAGAAGCGAGGTTGATCAATAAATTTACTTTGCTTGTATCATCAGCTGATGCATTTGCCCGCTTTATTAAAGAGTCGATTCGAGTTTGACCAATAATAGATTCAAAACAATAAAGAAATAAAAGCGAAAGTATTATCCTTCTATACATTAAGCTACTCTTAAACCAATGACACAAACATCATCTACTTGCTCGAGGTTGCCTTTCCATGATTCAAAATTAGTTCCCAGAGATTCTGTTTGATTTTCAAACGATTGACTTGATATGTTCACTAAGAATTCGTGAAGCTTTTTGTACATCAGTTTTTTACCTTTTGGTCCGCCGAACTGATCAGCATAACCGTCGGTAAATAAATAAAGCGTATCGTTCTTCTCCAATTTTATACTGTGTAGTTTAAATTCCTCTTTCTTTTCGCCATAGCCAACCGGCATACGATCTGATTCTAATTCCTTTAAAACGTTATCGGTAACAACTACAGGGCGATTGTTGGCCGCAGAGTATGTGATCTCTTTTGTGTCCTTGTTAACGCACAATAATACACCATCAAAACCATCTTTTTGTCCTTCTTTACTTATAGCGTCAATTAATTTCTGACGAACGTAATTGAACACTTCATTTGGTTTTAAAATATTCTTCTCTCCTATAGCTTCATTAAGGAATGAAATACTTAATAAACTCATGAAGGCTCCCGGAACACCGTGCCCTGTGCTATCACAAACAGCCAAGTAAAATAAATTATTCTTTTTATACGCCCAATAAAAATCGCCGCTGACAATGTCCTTTGGTTTAAAATACACGAAATTGTTAGAGAGGTGATCGTTTATAAAATCGCGATGAGCCAATATGGTTGTTTGAATTCGCTTGGCATACATGATACTATCCAGGATCTCTTTACGGCTTTGCTCAACTAATTCTTTTTGCTGTTGCAATACCACATTCATCAGTTTTTGTTTTTTCAAATTCTTGAAAGAAACATACGTAAAAACCGCAACCAGGATTAGAATACCAGCAATAAAATACGAAAGTATACGAGAGTTTTGCAATGATTTTTTTGCGATCATTTTATCTTGCTGCAATAACTTGTTTTCCTTTGCTTGAGCATCTGAATCGTACTTGGTTTGCAATTCAAATAATTTATTTCTGCTCTCGCCATTGTAGATAGAATCCTTAAGTAAATTGTATTTTTTAAAATACGCTAATGCTTGCTCGGCATTTCCCTTTTTCTCGAACAATTTAAAGATCTGCAAACAAACCTCCTTTTGGTTATCCACAGCTTTATCTTCTTCGGAGATCTGTAAGGTTTTGAAATAATAGTTTAGTGCAGAGTTTAGTTTGTTCTTACTAAAATCAATATTTCCCAAGGTTAAATACGTTAAAGCCTGACCATAGCGAATGTTGTATTTTTCCATTAAAGGAAGTGCTAATCGCGCATAGTAAGTTGCGGAATCAAATTCTCCAATATTGTTATAAGCTTCGCCTAAGGTTGCGTAAACAAATGCCGAGTAATTATCTTTGTTGGCATTTTCAAATATTTGTTTTGAGTACATCAATTCATCTACAGCCTCCCGGTACTTTTGTTGTTTCATGTAAATGCTAGCGATACCAACCGCCGAAGTAGCTTTAGCTAGTTTGCTATTTGCAACTTCTCCCCATTTATACGAAAGCTTATAGAACTCAAGTGCTTTCTCGTAATTGTTTAATCCTAAATAGGTATTACCAATGGAATTTGCTGTGGTTGAAGATTTTTTAGTGTCTTTTAATATCTCATATATTTTTAAAGCGGGAATGAAAGATTCTAAAGCAAATCCATAGGTTCCTTTTGCGTTATGATATTCGCCCAGATCGCATAAGGCCGTAGCCTCTCCATGCTTAAATCCAATTTTACGGGCGAGTTCAAGATTTTTTTTGCCGTATTCCTCAACGTCATTAGGATGAGCGGACTGAAGATAACCAACTAATTCGGAGTAGAGATAAACTTTTTGTGTGTCAACCTTACACTGATCAATAAGTGTTAGCAAAGAATCCTTGGTTCTGTCATTTTGAGATAACAGAAACAAACTACAGAATAGAGAGGCAATTATGAGTTTGTACCTTGACAAATGCAAAGCAAATTTAGAACTTTAATCCGATAATGCAAACGTCGTCGATTTGCTCTAAATTTCCTTTCCAATCTTCAAAAATTCGGACTAGTAATTCTGACTGCTTGCCTAGAGACAGGCCGCTTATAGAGTGAATGAACTCATTTAACTTTTTCGACATGAATTTTTTGCCTCTTGGGCCACCAAATTGATCGGCGTAACCATCGGTGTATATATAAAGTCGGTCGCCCTTTTTAACGTTAACGGTATTTAATGAGAATTTATCCTGTTTCTCGCCATATCCAACCGGCATTCGATCGCACTTTAACTCCGTCATTGTTTTCTCGGAGACCAAAATTGGCGAATTTAAAGCTGCCGAATAATTTACTTCCCCGGTCGTCTTATTTACACATAATAAAGTTCCATCAAAACCATCTTTCTGGCCTTCTTTACTAATATTTGTGATGAGTTTTTTGCGCACGAAATTAAATACCTCATCAGGAGATGTAAGATTTTTTTCGTTGATCGCTTCATTTAAATAAGAAATATTCAATAAGCTCATAAAAGCGCCCGGAACTCCATGGCCGGTACTATCGCACACGGCGAGGTAAACCATTTCATGATTTTCCAGTTCGCCTTTTTCATTTATAACAGGTGCGATCTTTTTAGTGGCCCAATAAAAATCTCCACTAACAATATCCTTTGGTCTAAACAAAACAAAACTTTCCTTGAATGTTTCGTTAAACAATTGAGTTTCGCTCATTAATGCCAACTGAATTTTTTTGGCGTACTGAATACTATCAGTGATATCTTTATTTTTAGCTTCAATAATGGCTTTTTGAGAGAATACTTCATCTGTGCGAGCTTTAACCTTCTCTTCCAAGTTTTCGTAAAGTGCCGCATTGTCTATGGCTACTGCAACTGAGTTTGCAATATTTCTTAAAACGTTATGCTGATATTCGTTATAAGCATTTTTAGAGAAACTTTGCACCGTGATCACTCCTATCTTTTTTTCTTTAGAGAAAAGTGGCATGTATATTACAGATAAAGGTGTTTCGCCGGCAATAGGCGCCTTTAGATCTTTAATGTACATATTGTACTCCAACATAATATCATTAATAAGGATCTCCTGTTCATTTTCAAAACACCAAACGGCAAAACGATTCTTGTCGGTTAAAAAGAATTCGAAGAATTGCATTTTCTCTGAACGCTCAATAAAGCCGGGAAATTGCAAACTTTTTGATTTTTCATTATATAAACCGATGCCAAATGATTCGGCGCTCATCAAATTATTGATACTTTCGTATGCCATCGAAATAATTGTCTCTACGGATAATGAGGCGGTGATCACTTTTGAGATCTGCGCTATCAATTTTGTATCGTTAAAATTTTTCTCTAATCGTTCTTTTTGTTGAGTTACTTCTTTTGTGCGTTCTACAACGCGCAGTTCCATGTTCTCATAAAGTGAGGCATTGTCGATTGCAATGGCAACATACACAGCCAAATTTTTCAACATTTGAAGATCGTTATCCTTATATGCATTACGCTTGAAGCTTTGAACAGTGATAACACCAAGAGCCTTATCATTAAGTATCAAAGGCAAATAAAGAATTGATTCTACCTGTTGACCCATTAAAGGAGGAACATAATTTGAAATATAATGTTTAATCTCTCTTAAAAAATTGTTGATCATGATCTCGCGTCGATTGAAAAAACAAACGTTAGTTAAACGATTCATGTCGTCCTTATCATATGCAAACGCATCAAATTTTTCTCCGCCCTCAATGTAAGATGGGAAAACGATCTGCTCTGTTTCCTTATTGTATACGCCAATACCAAAACCTGTAGCGTCCATTAAACTATTTACATTGCTATACACTTTTTCAATTAGCGCAGGGATAGAAAGCGTAGAGGTAATATCCTTGCCAATTTGGCTCAACAAACGTGTATTCTCGTTTGCTTTTTCGATCTCCTCTTTTTGTTTTACAACTTCCTTGGTTCGCTCGTTAACTTTTTCTTCTAGATTTTGATACAAATTTGCGTTATCTAAAGCTGTGCCAACCGAAACAGCAATACCTTTTAAGATATTGTAATGATACTCGGTGTACACATTTTTATCAAAACTTTGTACAGTTATTACACCAACTGCTTTTTCTTTGGAATATAATGGCAAGTAAATAATAGAACTAGAATCTTTTCCTGAAACCGGTGCTTGCGTACCTTCAAAGTATTTTGAATACTCAATTGTATAATCATTTATAACAAGATCTTTTTGATCGGTAAAGCATAGAGAAGCCAATCTATTCCTATCATTAGCTGCGTATCCATAATCATCCATTAATTGATCGTTCTCTACAAATCCTTTGAACTCCAGTTGATTGTTAGTTTCATTATAAATACCAATGCCAAAGCAATCGGCCTTCATGATCTTATTTACATTCTGATAAACTTTTGAAATGATGGTTTCCACAGATAAAGAAGAACTAATGTCTTCTGCCATTTCACCCAATAAGCGTGTATTATCATACGCGATCCTGATCTCTTCCGTTCTTTTCTCTACACGATCCTCCATACTCTTGTAAAGATTCGCCGTTTCAATAGCGCTGGCAATGTAGATAGCAAGATTGCGTAAAATATTCAATTGGTAGTCTTTGTACGCATTTGTTTCAAAACTTTGTACCGATAGAACGCCAATTGTTTTATCCTTTAAAGAGATCGGGATGTAAATAACTGACTGTGGATTTTCACCTTCTACCGGCGCATACCCTTTACTTTTTACATATTTACCGTGTTCATTTAACCAATCGTTGATCACAAACTCTTTGTTTTCCTTAAAGCATCTAGTGGCAATTCGCTCAACATCGAGCGGATAAGAGAAGGGCGGTAGTTTTTTTCCTTTTTCAATGATACATGGGTGAAAGAGGTCATTCTCTGCTTCACGATATATTCCGATTCCTAATGCGGAAGCATCCATGAGTTTATTGATATGATCATACACCTTTGTGATAATTGCTTCGATAGATAAAGTGCCGGATATCTCCTTACCAATCTCACTTAATAAGCGGGTATTCTCGTATGTACGTTCAACTTCTTCTTTTTGCTTTGTTACTTCAAGTGTACGTTCTTTTACCTTTTCTTCTAAAGTTTCATACAAGGCCGCATTATCCAATGCAATGCCAATTGAAACCGCTAAGTTCTGTAGAATATTTACCTGGTACTCCGAATAAGAATCTTTGTCCAAACTTTGCACGGTGATCAAGCCTATTGGTTCGTTCTTTGACATAAGCGGCAAATAAACAACCGACATGTTATCATTTCCACGAATTGGTTTACGCTCGAGCTTGATGTATTTGGAATGCTCAGTAATAAAGTCGTTGATAATGATATCCACTTTTTGTTTGAAGCAAATGGCTCCTAATCTGTTTTGATCATTAACGTCGATGGAGAGAGGATCAAGTACTGTTTGATTTTCGCGGAATCCATTGAACTCAATTGCTTGTTTTTTTGCATTATAAATACCGATACCAAACGAATCGGCCTTCATCAATTGATGGATATTCTTGTAAACAGATGAGATGATCGTTTCAACAGAAAGCGACGAACTTAACTCTTTGGAGATCTCTCCCAATAAACGGGTATCGTTATAATTCTTTTCTATTTCCTCGGTCCGTTCTCTTACACGATCTTCCAGATTATTGTATAGCGAAACATTATCTATAGCAATGGCCACATACACTGCCAAACTTTTTAAGATCTGTAAATGATATTCTTTGTAGGCATTAGCCTTAAAACTTTGCACAGTGATCACACCAATTTTTTTACTGCTTTGTGTGATGGGAACATAAATGATCGATTCGGGGTTATCTCCCTCTTTTGCCTGATAATCCTGAACCTTATTACTTTTTACAAACTCTTCGCTAAAATGATTAATGATATAATCATTTTGCGTTGTATAACACCATACGGCAGGCCTGTCGATATCCTTTAAACTATAGGTGTAAGGCATCAAATGTTTTTTACGTTCAATAGTTGCCGGAAAAACTATCTCATTTGATCTATCGCGATAAATACCAATACCAAAACACGTAGCGTCCATAAGTGTATTGATGTTTGGATACACTTTGTTAATGATCTCTTGAATGGAAAATGTATTGGAAATATCTTTTCCTATCTGACTTAATATACGTGTGTTCTCGTAAGTTTTTTCGATCTCTTCTTTTTGTAAAACAACTTCAGCCGTTCGTTGCTTTACCTTATCCTCCATTGTTTCGTAAAGTAACGCGTTATCGAAGGCAATTGCTGTATAGGAGGCCAAGTTCTTTAAGATATCGAGATGGTAAGAAGTATATGCATTGCGCTTAAAGGCTTGAACAGTCATAGCGCCTAAAACTCTATCTCCAATAACAATAGGAACCAACAGTAACGAATCAGGCGTTTCGCCAATCATTATCTTAGAATCTTTCGCGTATTTTTTTACCTCGTTCTTATAATCATTTAAAATGACCTCTTTCCTATTTTTGATAACCCACGCTGTTAAGTTCACATTGGGATCGGCAGTGATCCTGAATGCTTCATAATCGCGAACACCTTTTTCAATCTCATATTTATACTCTACCTGATCAGCTTCTTTATGATAAATTCGCACACTAAACACCTCAGCTTCCATTAGCTGATTAATATATTTATGCAAGCGCTCAAAAACATCTTCAAAGTTTAATGTTGAAGTGATCTGCTGACCGATCTCGCTGAGCAATCTGTTATTTTGATAAGCCGTGTTGATCTCATTAGTGCGCTCATTCACGCGTTCTTCCAATCCTGCGTACAAATTTGCGTTATCTATCGCGATAGCAACGTATACTGCTAAGTTGCGTAAGATCTCTAGGTGATGACTCTTATAGGCGTTCTTTGAAAAACTTTGTACAGTGATCACACCTAAAGTTTTATCCTTTAATGTTAATGGCAGGTATATGATCGACTCAACGACTTTACCTTGCAGTGGCGCTTGAACATAACCAACATATTGTTCGATCTCATTTTTAAAATCATTGATCACAATGTCTTTACGTCCATTAAAACAAATACAGGCCAACTTATCTTTTTCCTTGGCGCTGTATGATACGTTATCATACTTTTGATCACCTTCTATATATAATGGGAATTCGATAAGATCTTGCTCGGGCTTATGAACACCTATGCCAAATCCGGCGGCATCCATTAACGTATTTAAATTAGCATATACTTTATCGATGATCTCATCAACAGAACGCGTAGATGTTATGTCGTTTCCAATCTTTCCTAATAACTTTGTACTTGTATACGTTCGTTCAATTTCTTCCTTTTGCTTCGTAACTTCTAATGTTCGCTCCTTAACCCTCTCTTCCATTACCTCGAAAAGATTCGCATTTTCCATTGCAATTGCAGTATATGTTGCAAGAGATTTTAAAATATCTAAGTGATAATCCGTATAAGCGTTATACTCGAAACTTTGAACGGTTATGCAACCTAATACTCTATCACCGATCATTACCGGATAAAAAATAAGAGAATGAGGAAGATCACCGGTAACAACCCGGATGCGACGCACGTATTTTGTATACTCTTTTTGATTATCTCCAATAAAAACTTCTTTTTTATTTAGAACACACCATACTGAATAGTTATCAATATCCTCCATCGAAACTTCCATGCTTTCAAGGCGAACACCTTTTTCAATTCCGTATTTATACTCGATCACATTTCGTGTTTGATTATATAATCGCACACCAAAATTACCGGTGTCCATTAAACCTGACAGGTAGGTATATAATTTGGAAAATATTTCTTCTAAATTAAGCGTGGAGGTGATCTCCTGACCTAATTCACTTAACAATTTACTGTTTTGATAGGTGGCTTTTATCTCTTCGGTACGCTCAATTACACGTTCCTCAAGATTAGTATAAAGGTTTGCATTCTCAATTGCGATGGCCACATACACTGCCATATTCTTTACAATTTGGACGTGATATTCGTTATAAGCATTAGCTTTAAAACTTTGAACAGTAATAACACCCAAACGTTTGTTATTGTGGGTTACAGGCAGATAAATTATTGATTCTGTATTCTCTCCTGCAACAGGTTTTTGTTGAAGCTTACCTGATCTTACTAAAAAATCGCCAAAATCGTTTACAACATAATCCTGTTGCGTAACAAATGCTTTTATCGCAGGTCGTTCTGGATTTTTTTCAAGAGAGTACGAATGCGAAGGCAGTTTCTTTCCTTTTTCAATGGAACCCGGAAAAAACATTTCCCTTTTAGTTTCATCATAAATACCTATTCCAAGCACCGAAGCATCCATTAGGGTATTTAAATTGGCGTAAACTTTATCAATTATATCATCAACAGACAATGTACTTGTGATGTCATTTCCAATAGTTCCTAATAATTTTGTGCTCTTATAGGTGCGCTCAATTTCTTCTTTTTGCTTTACAACTTCTAATGTTCGTTCGGCCACCTTCTCTTCCATTAATTCAAAGAGATTGGCATTCTCAATAGCGATCGCAACGTAAGTGGCTAATGTTTTTAAAATATCTCGATGATAATCGGTGTAAGCATGTTTTGTAAAACTTTGAACGCTTACACAACCCAAAACCTTTTCGCCCATTAAAATTGGGTAAAAGATCATGGAATAAGGCATCTCTCCGCTTACTATGCTAATTTGCTTTGTGTATTTTTTATACTCAACGGAAAGATCGTTGATGAATATCTCCTTTTTTGTGCCTACACATATAACTGAATAGTTCTCAACTGCAGTCATTGGAACTTCTATGATCTCTTTAAGCCTTACTCCTCTTTCAATACCGTATTTATATTCAATTACATTTTTTTGATGATTCAATAGATCCACCCCAAAGAAACCGGCATCCATTAAATTAGAAACGCAATTGTACAACTTGTTGAATATTTCCTCGAAATTTAATGTGGAAGTGATCTGTTGCCCGAGTTCACTGAGTAATTTATTATTTTGATAAGCTCTTTCAACTTCTTCTTTTTTTAATATTGCTTCGGCGGTGCGTTCAGTTATTTTTTTATCTTGTTCTTCATATAAACTTGCGTTATCCAATGCAATAGCAGTATAAGAAGCTAAATTGCGCAAAACGTTTACTTGATACGGGCTGTAAGCATTTGTACGGAAGCTTTGTACAGTGATAACTCCAACCGTTTTACCTTTTAAGAATAATGGCAAATAAATAATAGACAGCGCTTTCTTTCCAAAAGTAGGTATTGCAGATGCTTTAAAATATTTATCTATTTCTTTATCAAAATCATTTATGATTATTTCTTTTCCACCTTCAAAACACATCACCGATAATTTCTCCTTATCAGCGATATCGTATTTAATGTCATTAAATTTCTCTCCACCTTCAATAAATAAAGGGAAAATGATCTGTCCTTTATCTTGTTTGTATAAACCAATGCCAAATCCTGCAGCATCCATTAAGCGGTTCACTTGTCCGTATACGGTATCTACAATATCACCAACGTTTAATTGCGAAATGATCTTTTGACCAATTTCGCCCATCAATACAAGATTATTAGAGTAGTTCTCTAGCTCCTTGGCGCGTTCTTCTAGAATAGTCCGCTCTGTTTGAGATTGCAGTACTCTGTTTTGCAATTCAAAACTTTTTGAGAGTTGCGTACTTTTGTGGTTACGCACATCTTCTTTTGCCTGGTGGTAGATCTTGTAGTAACGAAGCGCCTCGTTTGTTTCTCCTAATTTTTCATAGAGTTCGGCCAGTTTTTCACTTGATTGATAAATTCCTTCTTTGGAACCAACAAGCAATGAAATATCGTAGGCCTGTTTTAAATATGATACGGCTTTATCCAGATCATTCTTTACAAAAAAAAGATTGCCGAGATTATTTAGTGTAACTGCCTCTCCAAATTTAAATCCGGTCTCCTTACGTATCTCTAAACATTTATTAAAATAATGTTCGGCCTTGTCGTGCTCCTTAAGCGCGATATGAGTATTGCCTAAGCCATTTAATGCAAAAGCCTCTTCTTGCTTGCTTTGAATTTCCTTTGATAGCACATAGCACTTTGTATAAAACTCAAGTGCCTTTTTGTAGTCCTTTAAATTAAGGTACGTTTCTGCTATACTATCTTGAACGCTTAAGAGACTCTCACGTGAATTACTTTCCGTGCTGATCTTCGCGCTTTTCAATAGTGGGTCAAGTGCTTTCTCGTATTGTTCAATAGCGCAATAAACAGCACCAATGCCATTTAGCGCACTCGCTATGCCTTGATCGTTATTAATTTCATTATTGATGTCTAGACTTTTTTTATAATACCGCATGGCAGTATCATAATCTGAAAGGAAGTAAAAATTAGTACCAAGGTTAACATAAACCATAGCCTCATTCACTTTATCTTTCAACGATTGAAAAAGCCCTATAGCTTCAAAACAATATTGGGCACCTTTTTCATTTTCGGACATCCAGATGTATAGGGTGCCTATAGTTTTTTTTGCATGAGCAACTCCAACCGAATACTCTATTGCTGTAGCTTTTTCTAAAGCAAGTGATGCAAGTTCCATGGCTTTATCATCGTTCTTGCCCTTGGCGTTCCATGCTTCTTTATTAAGAGCATCGATCTCATGAAGTTTATTATTACCTACAGTAGTGTCCATTGGAAATTACAAGGTAACGAAAATTTTGCGTTTATTTTAATTTCATTTTACTATATATTGTTGTTAATCAGGAAGTTGATATACGTTATTGATTTCACTTTTTAATTCAGTGGTATAAAAATAAAAAAGGCCTTTCGTTTGAAAGACCTTTTAATAAGACATTTTGAATTTTCTTAAGCTTCTACCGCCTCATTCATATATGCTTCAATTGGCGCGCATGAACAAACCAAGTTTCTATCACCAAATGCATTATCAACTTTGCCGACACTTGGCCAAAATTTATTTGCTCTTACCCAAGGCAATGGAAACGCAGCTTTTTCGCGACCGTAAGGCTTATTATAATTATCTGCTACAATTAATTTTGCTGTATGCGGCGCATTCTTAATTACATTATTTGTTTTATCGGCTTTGCCATCTATGATCTCTTGTATTTCCTTTCGGATAGTGATCATTGCTTCACAGAAACGATCTAGCTCTTCTTTACTTTCGCTTTCGGTTGGCTCGATCATTAACGTATCATGAACAGGGAACGAAACTGTAGGCGCATGGAAACCATAATCCATCAAACGCTTTGCAATATCACCAACTTCAACACCACTTGCCATTTTGAAATCGCTGCAATCTAAGATCATTTCATGCGCGCAACGCCCTTTTGATCCCGTATACAATATTTTATAATGCTCTTTAAATAATTCTTTCATATAGTTGGCATTTAAAATGGCTATTTCAGTTGCAGCTTTTAAACCATCGCTACCTAACATTTTTATATAACCATAACTGATCAATAAGATCAATGCACTACCATATGGTGCCGAACTTACCGCGTGAATTCCTTTTTCGCTTCCGGTATTTACAACCGTGTGCGAGGGTAAGTACGGAACTAATTTTTCAACTACACCAATTGGTCCCATACCAGGGCCGCCACCACCATGTGGAATAGCGAATGTTTTGTGCAGGTTCAAGTGACAAACATCAGCGCCAATATTTCCGGGTGATGTTAACCCAACTTGCGCATTCATATTTGCACCATCCATATAAACTAATCCGCCATTATCGTGAATGATCTTTGTGATCTCGGTAATTCCTTCTTCATACACACCATGTGTACTTGGATACGTGATCATAATACAACTCAAGTTATCTTTATGCTGTACCGCTTTTTCTTTTAGATCAGCAATATCCACATTACCTTTCTCATCACATTTTACAATGATGATATTCATTCCTGCCATAGCAGCACTTGCCGGATTTGTTCCATGGGCCGATTTAGGTATAAGTGCAACGTTACGATGAGCGCCTTTATTTGCAATATGATACTGACGAATTACCATCAAACCTGCGTACTCACCTTGCGCACCTGAATTTGGCTGAAAACTCATTCTTGCAAAACCTGTGATATTACTCAGGTCTCTATCTAATGTGTTTATTAATTCTAAATATCCTGCTGCCTGATCAATAGGAACAAACGGATGAATATTGGCGAACTCAGGCCATGTTAACGGTAATAATTCTGACGCAGCATTTAATTTCATTGTGCATGATCCTAATGATATCATTGAGTGTACTAATGAAAGATCTTTATTTTCCAAACGTTTGATATAACGCATCATGTCACTTTCGCTATGGAATGTATTGAATGTTGGATGAGTAAGGAAGTTCGATTTACGATTTACGATCGACGAATGGATGAGCTTAGAATTATTTACACTTGTGATCGCTTTTGCGCCAAACACTGAAAGAATATCGTTGATGTCTTCCATCTCAACCGTTTGATCTAAAGAAATACCAACGTGTTTATCATCTATCTTTCTGAAATTTATTCCCTTTGCTTCTGCAGCAGAAAGTATTTTTTTAGCATCGCACGCAACAACGATCGTATCAAAATATAATTTGTTGTTGATTGTTAAGCCTGCTTTTTTCAATTCTTCGGCAACAGTATTGGTTGCATTATGAACTCCTTGTGCAATGGCTTTTATGCCTTCTTGTCCGTGATACACTGCATACATACTTGCCATGATAGCTAACAATGCTTGCGCTGTACAAATATTGGACGTTGCCTTATCGCGTTTGATATGTTGCTCGCGTGTTTGCAATGCCATACGCAAAGCTTGATTTCCTTCGCTATCAACACTTACGCCAATGATACGGCCGGGAAGTAAACGTTTGTAATCTTCTTTACATGTAAAAAATGCAGCGTGCGGTCCACCATAACCTAATGGAACACCAAAACGTTGTGAGTTTCCGTAAACAACATCAGCACCCCACTCGCCCGGAGGCGTTAATAATGCTAATGCTAAAAGATCAGAACCAACAGCCACTTGAATTTCTAAGGATTTACATTTTTCAATGTATTTGCTATAATCAACTGCTTCGCCATTGATATCAGGATATTGAATGATAGATCCAAAATAAGATGCATCTAAATTTGTTGCATTGATATCACCAACTACCACTTCAATTCCAACAGGAGCTGAACGCGTGATAATCACATCGATCACTTGTGGGAATAGTGTGTTGCTTACAAACAATTTATTAGCGTTTGCTTTTTGTTTGTCGCGACTTCTATTTGAATAGAACATAAACACTGCTTCTGCTGCTGCAGTGGCTTCGTCTAGTAAACTTGCATTAGCAATTGGCATAGCAGTTAGGTCCATCACCATTGTTTGGAAATTTAAAATAGCTTCCAAACGTCCTTGCGCGATCTCCGCTTGATAAGGCGTATACGCTGTGTACCAACCCGGATTTTCTAAAATATTACGCTGAATAACAGCAGGTAAAATTGTATTGTAATAGCCTAAGCCAATATAACTGCGAAATACTTTGTTCTTTTTTCCTAAAGCACGCAAATGTTTGCTGTATTGAAATTCGCTCATTGCAGCACCAACCTTTAAAGGTTCTTTTAAACGGATATTTGCCGGAACAGTTTGATTGATCAATTCATCTACACTTGAAACACCGATCTTTTTTAGCATTTGTTTCACTTCGTGTTCGCGTGGACCATTGTGGCGCGTAATAAATTTGTCTGTTGTCATACTCGGGAGATTTTAAAAAATTTGAGTAACAAATATAGTAATTTCCAGGGGGTTTTGAAAGCCAAAAACAGTTGAAAACCGGTTGAAAAGTAGGGGTTTTAGGGCTTTGTAAGAAGCTGAGATAACTTGCGTTGTATAGAAAATAGAAAGGTCTATTCTTTAATGATCTTTTTTATGCCTAAAAATTGGCCTGCGCTATAAAGGCGAACAAAATATATGCCCTTGGTTAATTTCTCGACATTGACGATATAAGCCATTTGGTTTTTTGAAGTGCTAACCAATACTTCTCTTCCGGCAAGATCAAATATTTTTACCTCTATTTGCTCTCCGTTTTTAGAAGCAATGTTTAAAACGGCACCAACAGGGTCGGGATAAAATTTGAATTCAGGAAGTTCATGTTCAGTTATATTTGTAGGGTCGTAATAGCAAATTGTTATGCCGACTTTTTTATAAAGAGCAAAACCAGGGTCTGAATAGCAATTGAATTCTCCATATCCAGGCCCATCAATAATACAATGATATGATGGGAATAAAAATCCTGAAGTACTGCCAATTTTCTCAACTAATGTTATCGTTGAAGTTCCCCATGCTGAATAAGTAACCACAACTTGTTTTAATGTTTGACTATTTATTGACACCGTGCCCGAACCTATTACAGTTACTACTGGCTTTGTAAAAGGACAGCCATTATTTGTAAACGTTGAAGTTGGCAACATTGAAAGAAGCCACTTATCGCCAACTGCTGCATTAAAATTTGCAATAGTATCAAATTTATTCATGTCTGCATCGTACCTATAATAAACGCCGTTATTTGCGTACGTTTTCTCGTCTACATAATTATTAATAGTTGTAGAAGGCGACCAAGCTCCCATTGTTTTACCGTAGTAAGTTCCAATAATATTTTGACACACAATACTGTTTACCATCACCGTATTTGTAACGTTCAGTTCTAATACGCCATCATAATAAGGATAATTTGGGTAATTCAATCTATAATGCCATTGAGCGCCGATAGGAGCCCAAGTTTGTGCCTTAGCTTGAAAACAAAATGCAATTAAAGGTATGAGTAACATTTTCCTCATTAATTAAATGTACAAAAAATATGATGTAATCACAAATGGTAATTAAACGTTTAAGGCCACATACCGTGGCCTTAAACAATTTTCTTCTAAAAAAATAAACTTATGTGTTCTCTGATCAATCAACGCAAACCTGCATTAATTTCTTCTAATGCTTTAGAGCCCGGGCAAAGATCTGATTTCTTAAGCGTATTTAATGGTTTATCGCTGGTTTGAAGTAAATGATGTAGATCTTGACTATCAGGATTTACATACAACAATCCCGTAAGGATCTCATTTTTTGTTTTTGCATTTAGCACAGCGTTCATTGCCGACTGTCTGCTTAACGGATCCCAATCTTCTGATAATTTGTGGAGATCAAGTATAGAACCGTCGTGCATTTTCACTTGCTTATGACTTCCTTTTCCGTACTCCACGCTTATTTCTTGCATTTGAGGAACAAAATCAACAGTAGCTGTTGCTTCAATATGTTCGCGAACAAAATCGTATGATTTAGTTGAGCCAACATTATTATTAAATGTTACACAAGGAGAAATAACATTAATAAATGCGAAACCGGGATGCTTTAATCCTGCTTTTATAAGTGGGATCAATTGTGTTTTATCGCCCGAAAAACTTTGCGCTACAAATGTTGCTCCTAATTCAATTGCTAAGCTTGCAAGATCAATGGATTCAAATAAATTTACTTGCCCCGTTTTATTTTTAGAACCCTCATCAGCAGTTGCTGAATCTTGTCCTTTTGTTAAACCATAACATCCATTATTCATTACAATATAAAGCATGTTAAGGTTACGGCGAATAACGTGAACAAATTGTCCCATACCAATAGAAGCTGTATCTCCATCACCCGAAACACCAAGATAAATAAGATCGCGGTTTGCCATGTTTGCTCCTGTAGCAACAGAGGGCATACGACCGTGAACTGAATTAAACCCATGCGAGTTACTTAAAAAATACGCGGGTGTTTTTGATGAACAGCCAATGCCCGAAAGTTTTGCCAAACGGTGCGGTTCAATATTCATCTCATAACACGCTTGAATAACTCCTGCACTAATTGAATCGTGACCGCAACCGGCACACAAAGTAGAAAGGGATCCCTCGTAATAATCAATTGTATAGCCTAGTTTATTTTTAGGTAATTCAGGGTGACGGAATGTGGGGCGAACGTAACTCATATTATGCCTTTTTTAATTTTTTAGAACTTGATAAATAATTGCTCATCTGCGTTAGAATATTATCGGCAGTGATAGGTAATCCATTATAATTTAAAACCGAGATCAATTTAGCAGGATTCGCTTGTAATTCGATCATCAACAAACTTTTCATTTGCGCATCACGATTTTGTTCAATAACAAAAATGCGTTTGTGTGAATTAATAAAATCTTCAACCGTTTTATTGAAAGGGAAAGCTTTTAAACGAATGGCATCAACCGGTTTTCCTTGCTCTTTTAAAATATCCATTGCTTCTTCGGCCGCGTATTGAGATGTGCCGAAAAATAAAATTCCATTCTCAGACTTATTTGATTTTTGATATACTTGTGGCGCGGGCACCATTTTTTTTGCTGTATCCCATTTTACCATCAAGCGATCCATGTTGCGTTGGTACGAACCACTATCTTCTGTGTAAACCGCGTATTCATCGCGCGAAGTACCGCGTGTAAAAAATGAACCTTTAGATGGATGCGTTCCCGGAATTGTGCGATACGTAATACCGTCTTTATCCACATCTAAGTAACGGCCAAATTTTTCGATTTTCTCAAGCGCTTCTGCATCTAACACTTTTCCACGTTTGTATTCACGTTTGTCATCCCAAACCAACGGTGGTGTCATATGATCATTCATTCCCAGATCAAGATCCGTCATAACAATAATCGGCGTTTGCAATCCTTCTGCAAGATCAAATGAATCGGCGGTTAGATCAAAACATTCTTTTGGTGTTGACGGAAAAAGCATAACATGTTTTGTATCTCCGTGGGAAGCGTAAGCTCCTTCTAAAATATCTGATTGCTGCGTTCTTGTTGGCATACCAGTTGATGGACCGGTACGTTGTACATCCACCAATACAGTTGGTATCTCAGCAAAATATGCTAAGCCCAAAAATTCATTCATTAATGATAAACCCGGTCCGCTTGTTGCCGTAAATGAACGAGCTCCATTCCAATTTGCACCTATCACCATTCCAATGGCAGCTAACTCATCTTCTGCTTGTACAATAGCTACATTTTTTTTGCCGGTAACTTTATCTACACGGAATTCAGCAGCAAAATCGCTAAAGCCTTCAACAACAGAAGTAGACGGTGTAATAGGATACCAAGCTGCAAACGTTGCACCACCATAAACTGCTCCTAAACCACAGGCAGCGTTACCTTCCATCATGATCCAATCCTTTACAAGGTTTCTTCTTTCAACGCGAATATCTAAAGGGTATTTGAAATTTGCTTTTACGTAATCCATTCCCAGTTGTAATGCTTTTACGTTCATTGGAATTAATTTTTCTTTTCCTTTGAATTGCTCTGCTAAAAGTCCTTCCACTACGCCAAATTCAATGTCTAATAAAGCTATTAATGCTCCAACATAAACTATGTTCTTGAATAATTGACGTTGACGTGCATCAGTATATGCTTCGTTACAGATCTGCATTAAAGGAATACCAATATAATTAATGTCGGCTCGGTGATACTGAGAATGCAATGGCTTTGAACTATCAAATAAAAAATATCCGCCTTTTCTTACCGACTTCACATCCGTAAGCATGCTTTGTGGATTAACGGCCACCATAAGATCAATGCCTTCTCTGCGTCCTAAATATCCTTTTTCGCTTACGCGTACTTCGTACCATGTTGGTAAGCCCTGAATATTAGAAGGGAAAATATTTTTTGGTGTTACAGGAATTCCCATGCGGAAAATTGCCTTTGTAAACAAAAAATTCGCACTTGCCGAACCGGTTCCGTTAACGTTAGCAAATCGGATAACAAAATCATTCAATTTACTTTTGTTGATCACTTTTGCAGTCACTTTTTTTGTGGCTTTTTTCACAGGTGCTTTTTTAGCAACCTTTTTTATGCTTTTTTTGCTCGCAACCTTAACAGATCTCTTTACCACCTTCTTAGTTACCTTCTTAGTTACTTTTTTCTTTAGCTTTTTTGACATCCTGTATGTGTTTTAGTTACGTTGTAGAAGAATTTTTGCATATCCCAAGCAGCTGTTGGGCAACGTTCGGCGCATAATCCACAATGCAAACAAACGTTTTCATCTTTTATCATTACTCTCTTTGTTGGAAGAACGCCTGACACATAAAGATCTTGTGTTTTATTTGTTGCAGGCATCTTTAACTTGTTTCGCAGATCATTTTCATCTCCTGCATTCTCAGTGAACGTGATACAAGCCGTTGGACAAACATCCATACAGGCATCGCACTCAATACATTTAGTTTCGGTAAATACAGTTTGAACATCACAATTTAAACAGCGTTCTGCTTCCTTAAACCCTGTTAAACGATCAAATCCTAATTCAACTTCTTTTTTTCTATTTGAAAGCGTTACTTTTTTATCGGCTTGAGGCACAACATAGCGCTCATCACTTGCCACTTCACTATCGTAACTCCATTCGTGAATTCCCATTTTTTGACTTACAAGATTCACCATTGGATCTAGACGCTTATTTAGATCAATACCATTACAAAAATTATTTATTGAAACAGCTGCCTGATGGCCGTGAGCAACTGCGGTAATTACGTTTTTAGGTCCCCAAGCTGCGTCACCTCCAAAAAACACTTTAGGATTTGTTGACACAAATGTTTTTTCATTCACAGTTGGCATTTCCCACTTATCAAATTCAATTCCTAGGTCACGTTCTATCCACGGAAAACTATTCTCTTGTCCAACAGCGATCAACACATCGTCAGCTTCAATAAAAACATCATCACCACCAACAGGAACTAATTTTCTTTTTCCGCCTTCGTAAACAGCAGTTACTTTTTCAAAGGTCATTCCTTTTAATACACCATTCTCAACAACAAATGTTTTTGGAACGTGATTATCAATGATGGGAATATCTTCATGCGCTGCATCTTCTTTTTCCCAAGGAGAAGCTTTCATTTCTGCAAAAGGAGAACGTACAACAACCTTTACTTGAGTTCCGCCTAAGCGACGTGCAGTTCTGCAACAATCCATCGCAGTATTTCCACCTCCTAAAACAATAACTTTTTTTCCGACCTTAGTTGTGTGTTCAAAAGCAACACTTGCTAACCAATTAATTCCAAGGTGAATATTTGCCGCACCCTCTTTTCGGCCCGGTAGATCAGGTAGATCTCTTCCGCGCGGCGCTCCTGTACCAACAAAAACAGCATCATAATCTTTACTTAACACTTCATCTTTCATGCTTTTTACATAATGATTAAAGTGTGAGTGAATTCCCAGATCTAAAATATAATTTACTTCTTGATCTAATACAGTTTCCGGTAATCGGAAAGAAGGGATCTGACTGCGCATAAATCCACCGCCCTTTTTCTGTTCGTCAAATAAATGCAATTCGTATCCTAACGGTGCAAGATCTCGAGCAACGGTTAATGAAGCAGGGCCTCCGCCGATCAATGCAACTTTTTTACCATTTGACTTGAATGGACCTTTTGGCATTAAATTTTTTACATCGTCTTTATCCGCATTATCTGCAGCAACACGTTTAAGTCGGCAAATGGCAACCGGCTCTTCATCTACACGTCCGCGACGGCAGGCAGGTTCGCAAGGGCGATCACACGTTCTTCCTAATACTCCAGGGAAAACGTTCGAATCCCAATTGATCATATAAGCTCCGGTGTAATCTCCGGCAGCAATAAGTCGGATGTATTCAGGAACGGGTGTATGCGCAGGACATGCGTATTGGCAGTCGACCACTTTATGGAAATATTCAGGGTCTTTAATGTTGGTTGGTTTCAAGGTGTAATTATTTTAATGAGCGATGTTTTTCTGTAAAATTTTCCTGACAAATATGTAAATATTCGGCATTACTTCCAAGCAAATATTAATAATAATTAAGCGCAAAATGACTGTTATTTTTATACCTAAATTCGTACAAAAAACGAAGGTCTTGGTATGGCGAAAACTATGGATTCATCACCTAATCAATTAATTAATTGATCTAGTGGCTTAAATTCATGAAAGATCAAGGAATTACACAGCTCTTTTTGCCTTAATTAGTCTTTTCTCGAAAAGTAATAAACCGGAATGCCGATGAGCGTTATAACCTTGCTATGGTTTTAGCTTTGGGAATATTAGGGTCGATAAAGAAATGATTTATTTAAAAATAGAAGAATTTACTTTAAAAAACTACTCTTCTACATCCAATCTAAACTTATGCAAGAATCGATGAAACACGGGACTAAACAAAACAGCAACACTAGTTAAAAACGCAACACCGCTATAAATAGAATAAATGGATGCGAAAATTTTCGCAGAATCATCAGGGGCTTTATCTACAGGGCCCATTCCCGTTAAAATTAAACTGGCATTGTAAAAGCTATCAACCCAAGGTAATTGAAAATAAATATGGTAACCAATTGCACCAATGCCCAAAGAGAATACAATAAATATCAAGGCAAAAGATGCACTCCTGAACAGACTGGTGAAAAAGTGTTTCTTGTGCGGAAGTTTTTTTGTTTTATGCCGATGCTCAGATTCGTTTGTCATAATTAACTCTTTTTCTAATATCTTCGATCGGTATAAACAATTACTAATTGCGAATTGTCCTTAGGTTTATTTCTTAAAAAGTAATTGCATTACTTTCCACCTAATCTAAATCCTAAAGTTTGCTTGTTCTCGGTTTGACCAACTTCCAAATGCTTCACATCATCAATAGATAATGTTTCCAATTCTTCGGTGGTGCGTTTACTTGCTTCCATAGCTGCCAAACGCAAATTTTGTTTTTTTACCACACCGCCTACCATTTGTCGTACTGTGCGTGCATTTCCAAAATGGTTATCACGTTTTTCGTATAAAGCGCTCAAGTAATTTTGCATATGCTCCGATGCTTGCGGAGATGCCTTCAATCCTTCTTGCTTTAATAAATTATGTGCAATGGTTAGCAATTGTTCCGGCGCATAATCTTCAAATAAAAATGTTTTATCAAAACGCGATTTAAAGCCCGGATTACTTTCAATGAACTGGTGCATGTTTTGCGGATAGCCAGCAACGATCACGCCAAATTTACCGCGCTGATCCTCCATGCGTTTTAAAATAACTTGTATTGCTTCGGCCCCAAAATCATGAGAGGTAGAAACATTTGCTAAAGCGTAAGCTTCGTCAATAAATAAAATGCCGCCCATAGCCTCTTCAATTTTCTCGGCAGTTTTAATGGCGGTTTGTCCAACATAACCTGCAACCAATCCTTCGCGATCAACTTCTACACATTGTCCACGTTCTAAAACACCAAGGGCTTTGTAAATTTTTGCCATGATGCGTGCCACCGTTGTTTTTCCTGTTCCAGGATTTCCGGTGAAAACAGTATGTAATGAGAATTTATTCACCACATCTTTTCCTGTCTCATTATAGAAGCGAATCAGTTTAACCATCTCGTTAATATCTTCCTTCACTTTTTCTAAGCCCACCAGCTCGCTCAATTCGCTCAATGCCAATTGCAATTCCTTATCATTGATCACCAATTTTAGTTTCTTCTTTTGTTCTGCCAAAAATCCCACACGCAGGTCTTCTAGTGTAATTGTAGAAAGTTCTTCATTAGTAAGTGCATTCATATCCGGCGATTTCATTAAACGTAATCCCATATCCATTTTTGCTTCGTCAACTAATGCGTTCACAAAACGTGCATTTCCAAAACTCTCATCACGCTTACGATACGCTTCCGTTAATTGCTCCTTTAAATAATCTTCGGCGTCCTTTGCAAAATCAACTTGTCTGTTCTTTGCAGAATATATTGCTATTTGATACAATTCATCTGGCAAATAATCTTCAAAATGGAAATATTGTGTAAAACGAGATTTCAATCCCGGATTACTTTCAATGAATGTTTTCATTTCTTTTGGATACCCAGCGCCAATAATGGCAATATCACCAGGGCCATCACTCATCTCTTTCAACAAGGTTTCAATAACTTCTTTTCCAAAATCCTTGCTATCATCATCCGTTCGTGCCAATGAATACGCTTCATCAATAAATAAAATTCCGCCTCGGGCACTATCAATTGCTTTTTTTGTTTTAGGTGCTGTTTGTCCTATAAATTCTCCCACCAAGGATGCACGATCAACTTCTACCACATGGCCTTTTGTAAGCAGTCCCATTTTTTGGTAGATCTTACCTAACATTTTTACAATGGTTGTTTTTCCTGTTCCCGGGTTTCCGGTAAAAATGCTATGCAGCGATAGTTTATCATTATCCTCAAATCCTTTTTCGCGACGAACCTTTGTGAAATTCAAATAAGTGATATTCTCGCGTATTGATTTTTTTACGCCTTCCAAACCAATTAATCCATCTAACTCCGCCAATAATTCATCCAATGTTTTTGAATCTCCATTGTCAATTACATTTTTCTTCACATCACTTCCGGCGGTTCCAACTGCCAAAGTTTGTTCAATATTTTTGATCAATTCCAATTCACCTTCTTCATCTGCGTCGGCACAATTAAAACTTACAGCTCCAACCAATACGTCATTAAATACAACTTCTAAAGTATATTTATCATCAACCCAAGTTCCGCCGTCTTCAGTTCCCCAACCTCGCTCAATATAATAACTAAAATCAGCGCGGTTATCGCCCATATAAGCTGCATGCAAAACGCTTGCCTTAGGTTGACCCGCATCATCAAAGTAATTCAAATAAAATTCGTAATTATAATCTTGAGCTGTAAGATTCTTGAATTTGATCTCTGTCCAAATATATCGGGTCGATTTTTTATTGAATGTCTTTAAATATTTTCGATTGCGTTGTTGCCAGCCATTTGAATCGCCTTCAAATAATTTAATATGCTCGATTGTAAAATACGGATTGTGGTTATTGGTTACCTTTCCTACTTCGTTGATATGAAATAATTTTTCACCAATCATCACACCATCAATATACGCTTGCCATTTGTACGAACCCTTGTTCCAAAACTCTCCTATGGTTGCATTTCCCCAACCGTCGCGGAAATAAAAAATATTCTCTTCTTTTTTTACAGTGATATTCTCTTCTAAACTGCAATGTTCTTTAGTTCCTTTTTCGTCAACAGCCTTCAACGTAAGCTTCGCCGTCCAGTCTTCTTCATCAAACAATTTATTATATATAGCCACTTCGCAGCGCACATAATCTACTTCTTCCTTATCAAAACTACTGCGGTAACGTTTTGCCGAATTTGCCATCCACTCATTGCTCGCGAATGTATTGAGGCCCTTTAATTTAAATCGTTTTTCCATCTTACTTAAAAATAGTTCTTTGTTTTAAATATTTAGCATTCTAAATTTACAGTGATTTTAATAATTTAAAAATATATAATTTAGCGCTCAACTTAATTTAACATATGGACGAATTAAAACATATTTTATTTATCGACATTGAAACTGTTCCGCAAACCTATAAGTATGAGGAATTACGGTCAGATACTCGCAATTTGTGGGATACAAAGTGGCAGTATAGTAAAGATATTTCGGCAGAACAACATTATGCCAAAGCAGGCATCTTTGCAGAATTTGCCAAGGTAATTAGCATTGGGCTAGGCTATTACAACGGTGAAGAATTCAGAGTAAAATGTATTTCGGGTGATGATGAGAAAAAAATATTGATTGAATTTTATGAGTTGGCAAATAAACACTTTAATAAAAAAGAGCATTGCTTATGTGCGCATAATGGGAAGGAATTTGATTACCCCTTTTTATGCCGAAGGTTTTTGGTTAATGGACTAAAGCTTCCGAAAATTTTACAGATCCAGGGCAAAAAACCTTGGGAGATCCAACATTTGGATACCATGGAATTATGGAAATTTGGCGACCACAAAAACTACACTTCTTTGAATTTATTGGCGCATGTTTTTAACATCCCCTCACCAAAAGACGACATGGATGGAAGCATGGTAAGTAAAGTTTACTACGAAGAAAAAGATCTTAAAAAGATCAATACATATTGTATGAAAGATGTGATCACATTAGCTCGTGTGTACGGAAGATTTGTTGCGGCAGAAGAATTGAATGAGGACAACATTGTTTACATATAATTCAAGATCCTAGCAACGCAAAATCATAAACGTCTTAGGGTCAAATTAGTTGTTGGGATCTTACACAATGATCGTAGAGGGCCCCATTACTGGAAATAAAAAGTGAGATTTTTTTTGTGTTGCGTGTTTACGTGTATGAAAGCCATTAGTTGTTCTGTGGCTTCTGTCTCTTTTGTTCCATAAAAATTCCCTAACTTCACCACAAATATATGGCGCACTTAAAACTAGCAATTATTGGAAATGGGAGTTGGGGAACTGCACTCGCTAAATTATTTCTAAACAATTCTGATCATATCCATTGGTTCATGCGTAAGCAAGAGGATGTTGATTTTATGAAAACGTACAGCAATAATCCTCGCTACATTAGTTCGGTTGAGTTTGATACATCTAAGATCACATTTTATACAGATATTAAAGCGTGCATAAAAGATTCAGAATTTATTGTATTGGCGGTTCCATCGGCGTTTATTGCTGATACACTTTCTTCTTTATCAAAAGAAGACTTTAAAGGCAAAACATTTTTCTCGGCCATTAAAGGTATTGTACCACAACATAATTTAATTGTTGGCGAATATTTAAATCAGATCTACGAAGTTCCATTTACCAATATTGGCGTGATTACCGGTCCGTGCCACGCCGAAGAAGTTGCTTTGGAAAAATTGAGCTATTTAACTATAGCAAGTCAAAATTCGCAAAGCGCACAAAAAATTAAAGATCTTTTAATTTGTCGTTATTTAAAAGCAATCACCAGCGATGATATTTATGGCACAGAATACGCAGCCGTTCTAAAAAATGTGATAGCAGTTGCAGGAGGAATTTGTCACGCTTTAGGATACGGTGATAATTATTTAGCGGTATTAGTGAGTAATGCCATTCAAGAAATAAAACGTTTTGTAGATGCGGTTCATCCAATTGACAGAGATATAAAAGCCTCGGCTTATTTGGGCGATTTAATGGTAACAGCTTATTCGCAATTTAGCAGGAACAGAATGTTTGGAACCATGTTGGGTAAAGGTTACAGTGTAAAGCAAGCTCAGCTGGAAATGAACATGATAGCTGAAGGATATTATGCCGTGAAGTGTGTGTACGAAATAAATAAACAGTACAACGTAGATATGCCAATCACAAACGCAGTTTATAGGATCATTTATCAAAAACAGGATCCCAAAAGAGAAATAGAGAACTTATCTAATTTATTGTCATAGCTTGCGTTCGATAGCATTTACCATATCCGCTCTTTTTCATCCTCTACTAATGGCAAGTTATGCTTGCCTTCTCCTTTTTTTTGGTTTTAAAGATACAGTGTTCGAATTAATGACTGCAAGCAGTACCAAATGGCAAATTACCCTTACAGTTTGTGCTTTTACATTTGTTTTACCTGTACTAAATATTTATTTGATGTACAAATTAAAACGTATTCAAAGCATTACTTTGAGCGAGCAAAATGAGCGCACATTTCCATATATCATGACTGCGATCTTTTATTTTGGATTATTTTATTTGTTCTATGGTCTACGCATTTGGGAAAGCATAAAACTATTTGTACTATGTGCGGGCACTGCTATTTTATTTACGGCAGTTATCAATTTGCGTTATAAAATTAGCGCGCACATGGTTGGTATTGGAGGTATAGTTGGCATGATGATATCGTTAAGCATTTTATTACAATACGATCTTTTACTTTTTATAATTGCTACCATTTTAATTGGCGGCATAATTGGTTGGGCGCGCATTGTGCTTGAGGAACACAAGCCCTCGCAGGTATATACAGGTTTTTTATTAGGGGTAAGTTGCCAGTTGGTTTTGTTCTTACCTTTACAACAATTATCACTTAATTTTTAAATTGAATTTAGTTACGGGTGCCACCGGTTTATTAGGAAGTCATGTTGTATTAAAATTATTACAGCAAGGGAAAACCGTAGTTGCTAGTAAACAACATTCGAGCGACATTTCAAAGGTAAAACATTGTTTTTCGTACTATACAAAAGATGCCGAAGCGCTTTTTAATAAAATAAAATGGGTAGATCTTGACATCACCGATATATATTCTATTGAAGAAGCATTAAAGGGTATAGAGCATGTATATCATTGCGCCGGTTTTGTTTCTTTTTTAGAGAAAGATTTTCCAAAATTAACTTTGCTCAACGAAACAGGCACAGCCAATTTGGTAAATGCTTGCGTTGCAAAAAAAGTAAAGTCGTTTTGCCATGCCAGTTCATTGTCTACAATTAATAATGCTGATTACGAAGGTGAATTGAGCGAAAAGATCTTTTGGAAAACATCAGGCAAAGAAAGTTCGTACGCTATAAGTAAATATAATGCCGAGCGCGAAGTTTGGCGAGGCATTGAAGAAGGATTGAACGCAGTGATCGTTAATCCCGGTTTTATTTTAGCCCCAGGTTTTTGGAAACAAAGCAGTGGAAAGCTATTTGCCTTTTGTAAAAAAGGAAATATGTTCTACACTGATGGAAGTACAGCGTATGTAGAGGTAAATGATGTGGTGGAAGTGATGGTACGATTAATGGATAAGCAGATCTTCAACGAGCGCTTTATTTTGATTGAGAATTCGTACACATTCAAGAGTGTTTTTACGCAAATTCAAAAAAAATTTGGCAAAAAAGCGCCGTATATTAAAAGCGGAATTTATCTCTTACAATTAGGTAGAATTGCCGATGCAATTTTGAGCAGAATTACCGGCAAAGATCGTGTACTTACTTCAAATACAATTCGAACAGCCATTGGACACAAAAAATACTCTAATTCAAAGGTAAAAAGTGCCCTTTCTTTCTCATTTAAACCCATTAATGAGGTATTAAATAGCATCTGCGACCACTACGAAAACGACCTCAGATCTGGCAAAATCTAAATTATTTTAGATAAAAGAGGGTTTTAATCAACAAATTCTTTGTATTTATAAGTTATTTACATACCTTGGTCTACTATAAGACGCGAGATATATGCACATTGCAGTTGCCGGTAACATTGGCTCAGGAAAAACAACACTAACTTCTCTCTTAGCAAAGCACTACAAATGGCATGCTCACTACGAAGATGCAGATGACAACCCCTATTTGAATGACTTCTATGAAGATATGCAGCGTTGGTCGTTCAATTTGCAGATCTATTTCTTAAACAATCGCTTCAATCAAATACTAGATATTAGGAAGGGAAAACACACGGTAATTCAGGACAGGACCATATATGAGGATGCATATATTTTTGCTCCCAACTTACATGCCATGGGTTTGATGACCACTAGGGATTACGACAATTATTTCTCTCTTTTTAAATTAATGGAAAGCCTTATCAAATCACCGGATCTTATTATTTATTTAAGAGCTTCAGTGCCTACTTTGGTAAAGCAGATTCAAAAAAGAGGAAGAGAATACGAGAACAGTATTAGACTAGATTATTTAAAACGATTAAACGAGCGTTATGAAGCTTGGGCAACATCTTACGAGTCAGGGAAGCTATTAATAGTAGATGTAGATGACATTAACTTCAGTGAGAACAAGGAGGACCTGGGTAAAGTAATTCGATTGATCGACAGTAAACAAAACGGTTTATTCAAGTAAAATTGAGCGCTATATTAAATAAAGAAGCTGAGTTTTTTGATGTCCATTTTACGGAATCCATCAAAACTATTACTGCTGCTAATTGCGAACTGATCATCGCCTATGATGGTGTTTTGAATACCGAGACCATTAGTAAATTAGAAATAGAGATAGAACAAAAGATCATTGACCTCGCAGTTCCAAAAGCAGCTCTTAAAAAAATATTCTTTATTTGTGTTGAGTCATTACAAAATATGCTTATTCATGGGCATAAAGATCTAAATGGTTCTCAACATAATTATTTTTTGGTTTACAAAAGGGCAAATCAGATCATCATTCTTACCGCAAATTTAATTAGCAATCTTGCTATTCCTAAAGTGGATGGCGATCTAAAAACGATCAATTCATTTGAAGATCCTGCAGAATTGAAATCGTATTATATCAATCACCTCGAGAAAAATGAATTAAGCGAAAAAGGTGGTGCAGGTTTAGGGTTTATTACCATTGCCATGAAGAGTGGGAACAAACTTAACTTTGCTTTTGATAGAATTAGCGAGCTTCACTCTTTATTTAAATTAGAAGCTGCAGTAAATGTTGAATGATCGCCTCGATCCAATGCATTTAAATAAGTCTGTATTATTTCTCCCATCCTGGTACCCTAACCAACAAGATCCTACACACGGAATTTTTATTCAAAACCATGCTAAAGCTTTAGCCCGCTTTACAAAAGTTGTAGTTGTGTATGCATATAGTATAAAGGGAACTGCTGTAAACGAGGTCACCATAAATGAAGATGGAAATTTAACTGAGGTCCGCTTCGCCTATCCAAAAACAACTATCACTATTCCCTTTGCAAAACATTATTCGCAGTTCACTAACTATGTAAATGCGTACAAAAAATTATTGCAGTATTTAATTGATCATAATGTTAGTGTTTCGGCCATCCAAGTAAATGTGGCGTTCCCGGCCTCCATTGTTTTAAACCTATTCAAAGATCATTTTAAAGTGAAGCATACACTTGTTGAACATTGGAGCGGCTATTTGCACGAAGACGGAAATTACAAGGGCGCAATTTTAAAACGCTATACAAAATACTGCTTTAAAAATGTTTCGAAAGTTTGGTATGTTTCCGAAAGGCAAAAACAGGCGCTTATTGAGCATGATCTTAAAGGAGAATTTGAATTACTTTATAATGCGGTTGACACTTCTGTTTTCAAAATAGATAGAAAAGAAAGAAAGAAGAAAACTACATTTCTTCATGTATCGTCGTTGGTTGAACGCGAGAAAAATTTGAAAGGGACATTTGAAGCGCTCAAACTTCTACAAGATAAAGCTCTGGAATTTGAATTGATCATAATTGGCGGAAATGCTGAAAGTACTGCGGAAACAAAAATTCTTCAAGACACTATTGGTGTGCAACACATAACTTATTTAGGCTATCAAACCAAAGAGAATATCAGTTCCTTTATGAATTCATGTGATGCACTTTTATTATTTAGTCATTTTGAGGGAATGCCTGTTGTAGCGCTGGAAGCGTTAGCCTGTGGATTGCCTGTATTTGCGTCGCAAGTTGGGCAATTACCACATTTAATTACAGATGAATTTGGAAGATTATCGCCGGTAAATGATGTACAACATTTCGCCGGACACTTGGAAAATTTCATGAATAAGAACCACAACTTTAATTCAGAAAAAATGTCGCAATTCATTTCTGAACATGCTTCATTTGATGCTGTGGGGAAACAGATGTGGGACTTTTATGATTTACAATGATTCCTTCATCAGTTCTCGATACAATTTTTGCAAGAGGCAGGCAAAAATCACTCGAACTGACAAGGCTTGTCATTTCGAGTGAAAAAAATGCGCCTCTTTTCATTTTTTTTGTATCGAGAAATGACTTGAGGTCTATACTGCAATCAAATTCGTTAACTCCACAAATTGCTCCACGCTTAATTGCTCCGGACGTTTATCAAATAAATAATTTGAAGTATCAGCACCAGGCTTCAACATCGACTTTACCGAATTGCGAATAGTTTTACGTCGTTGATTAAATGCCGTTTTTACTACAGTTTTAAAGAGCACTTCATCGCAATTTAAATTCTTAACCACATTGCGTTTTAATCTTATAACGGCGCTTTTTACCTTGGGCGGAGGAGAAAATACATTTTCGTGAACAGTAAATAAATATTCTATCTCGTAAAATGCTTGAAGTAGAACACTTAAAATTCCGTACACTTTTGAGCCCGGTTTTTCGGCCAAACGCTCGGCAACTTCTTTTTGAAACATGCCAACTACTACATCCACTTCGTCTTTATGATCCAAAACTTTGAACATAATTTGGCTAGAAATATTATAAGGAAAATTACCGATGACGTTGAATTTTTTACTGCCAACGATTTTCTCGAGATCTGCTTTTAAAAAATCTGCCTCAATTATTTTCTCTGCGAACTGCGGATACTTCTCCTTTAAAAAAGGGATAGAATCTCTATCTACATCTAAAGCATAGAAATCAGGTCGCTCAATTAAATGCTTGGTAAGCACGCCCGTTCCCGGACCAACTTCTATCAAAGCATTTTGCGAATTTTGATCGAGCATAGCATCCACAATATTTCGCGCAATGGTTTCATCAACCAAAAAATGTTGTCCTAAATGTTTTTTTGCTCTAATGGGCTGTGTCATTAATCGATCACCTGAAGTAAAGTTCGGAAAGCAGTATACTTATCCTTGAATTTTTTTGTATGATCGGCCTGTAAAGTAGGCGCGTGCTCCTTTTGATAGCGTTCAATATCCACCATTTCGAGGAATTTATATTGCACGGAATACGTGTGCCCTTCATCCTCCACATAAAGAACTTTCACCATCTGGTTATCCAAAAAACAACCGGATTTCATTACTTCAGGGATGTGAATTTCCTTCATCCAACTCACCCATTCGTCATGAACATCATCGGTAATATTTACGGTTACATTGTAAATGAACATAGTGCAAAAGTACAATAATTTCCCTGATAAATTAGCCTAAAATTTACCGGATTATTTGTATTTTTATAAGGTAAAACCTTGATGATACTTGGTTTAAGGAATCTTATGAAAACAAATTTTGTTGAAGAATTAAAATGGCGAGGAATGTTGCAGGATATCATGCCCGGTACAGAAGAATTATTGACCAAAGAAATGGTGTTTGGTTATATTGGTTTTGATCCTACTTCCGATTCGCTTGGAATTGGCAACATGGTTCAGATCATGACACTGTTGCATTTTCAAAAAGCGGGACACAAACCTATTGCTTTAGTTGGTGGTGCTACCGGAATGGTTGGCGATCCTTCTGGAAAATCGGCTGAACGTAATTTATTGGATGAAGCAACTTTGAATCATAATATTGCTTGTCAGAAAAAACAACTAGAGAAATTTTTGGATTTTAACGCGGGTGTAAATTCTGCGGAGATCGTAAATAATTATGATTGGTTCAAGAATTTCAACTTTTTGGAATTTATAAGAGATGTGGGGAAACATATTTCTGTAAATTATATGTTGGCAAAAGATTCTGTAAAAAATCGCTTAGAGAACGGAATGAGTTTTACAGAGTTCAGTTATCAATTGGTACAAGGTTACGATTTTTATTACCTCTGGAAGAACAAAGGAATTAAATTACAAATGGGTGGTTCTGATCAGTGGGGAAATATTGTTACGGGAACAGAATTGATAAGAAGAAAAGCGAGCGGAGAAGCATTTGCTTTAACTACTCCTCTTATTAAAAAAGCCGATGGAACAAAGTTTGGAAAAACTGAAGGTGGAAATGTTTGGTTAGACAGAAACAAAACATCGCCTTATAAGTTCTACCAGTTTTGGTTGAACTCCAGTGATGAGGATGTAAAAAATTATATTCGAATTTTCACTTTGTTAACTAAAGAGGAAATTGAAAAATTAGAAGCCGAACATGCAACAGCGCCTCATTTACGCGCTTTGCAAAAAGCATTAGCAAAAGATATTACCATTCGTGTGCATTCGGAAAGCGACTACAATGCCGCCGTAGAAGCCTCACAAATATTGTTTAACGGAACTATAGAGGATCTTGCAAAATTATCAGAAGAATTGTTCTTAGATATTTTTGATGGCGTTCCATCATTTGATATTTCTTCCTCAGAATTAAATAATGGAATTAGCTTGATCGATCTTTTAGCAGAGAAAACCACTATTTTCCCAAGCAAAGGCGAAGCGCGTAAAATGCTACAGGCTGGTGGCGTAAGTTTAAACAAGAACAAAGTAGAAGACATACAAATGGTAGTCAACTTAAATAATACTATCAATAAAAAATATATGTTGATACAAAAAGGAAAGAAGAATTACTTTTTGTGCAAGTTGAAATAACATGGCTTTAAAGCAATCGCAATATTTAAAACTTCAGCAAAAATTATTGCCTCAGCAAATTCAGCTGATGAAGTTATTGCAATTGCCTACCATGGCTCTTGAAGAACGTATCAAGGAGGAATTAGAATTAAATCCCGCTTTAGAAGAAAACGACGAAAATTTTAACGAAGACGATATTGCTAACAACGAGGATAGTGACAGTGATACAGATATTGAGTTAGATGATAATGGTGATATAAAAGAAAAAGAAATAGAACGTATTGATGATGAAGTTGGCATTGAAGATTACATGGGCGATGATGAGCTTGATTCATACAAATACGAAATAAGTAATAAAGGGGCCGATGATGAGACGCGAGAATTTGTGGTGGTGGAAGGTCCTGACTTTCACAACTTACTAGAGCAACAATTAGGTTTACGCGAACTCAATGAAACAGAATATACCATTGGCGTTTACATTATTGGCTGCATTGATGAAGATGGATATTTGCGCCGAGAAATAGACATGATCGTTGATGATCTTGCTTTTAATTACAATATCACATCTAACATTCAAGAGATCGAAAAGGTTTTAAAGACCATTCAAAGTTTTGATCCGCCCGGTGTTGGCGCGCGAACTATTCAAGAGTGTTTACTGATACAATTAAATAGAAAAGTTGAGCAAACTAAAGATGTATTGCAGGCCATTGAGATCGTAAAAGATCACATGGAGGAATTCAGTAAAAAACATTACGAGAAGATCCTAAAAAAAATGAACATTAGCAGCGAGGAATTGAAAGAAGTGATAGACGTGATCACACATTTGAATCCAAAGCCGGGTGATACAGATATCAAATCTAATTCGCACAGCGAGATAGTTCCAGATTTTCTTGTAAGCGTTGCTGATGGAAAGCCGGAGTTCTCTATTAACTCGCGTAATATGCCCGACCTGAAGATCAGCAAAGAGTATTTAGAGATGTTGAAAGAATATTCGCGGCAAAAAAATAAAGATGGCAAAGAAGCCACCACATTTATTAAAAGTAAGATTGAAAGCGCACAATGGTTCATTGATGCTTTGAATCAAAGGCATTTAACTTTAATGTTATGCATGCAGGCTATATTGGAATTTCAGGAAGAATACTTTATTACGGGCGATGAGGGTAAATTAAAACCTATGATCTTAAAAGACATTGCCACCAAGGTAGAAATGGACATTTCTACAGTTTCTCGAATGGCCAATAGCAAATACGCACAAACACCCTATGGTACCTTTTTGCTAAAAACATTCTTTAGCGAGAGTATGAGTACTGACAGTGGTGAAGAAGTAAGCTCTCGTGAAATTAAAAAGATATTAAAAGATTGTGTTGATGCTGAAGACAAACATAAGCCATTAACTGATGATGCGTTGTGTGAGATCTTAAAAGAAAAAGGCTATAATATTGCGCGACGCACAGTTGCTAAATACCGCGAGCAATTGGATATTCCTGTGGCGAGAATGAGGAGAGAAGTTTAGTGCTCAATGAGGGCTTTTTCTAATACAAAACACAAATTAAACCTACCCTATTACTCTCTTTGTTTTAGTTTATAAACCGAACATAAGCCATTTTCGGCCGTTACTACTTTTTGATAATATCCGGAAAGTATGGAATCGAAATGAGGGAAGGCAGAAATTCGGCCTCGATCTCCGTAAATGAAAACATAATCTATAGGTTTTGAAATGCCTTGTTTATTTATACAATTATAAATACCCTCAACCGTTTCGCAATTGCCAAGCAAATACTTTGGCATAGTTGAAACCCTCCATTTTAAAGGAAACCACCCTACTGTAGCTTCATAATTATCTAAAATGATCAACGGTTTATCTGCACCAATATAATGAGCAAAATGCCTTTCAAGCCAATTCCCACTAAAATCCAATGGGAGAACACTTGAGTTAGGCTCTATAAGAATAGAAGCCTTCTCAACTAATTTTAAACTCCTATTCATTTCATTGAGTAAATGTATATGCATCTTGTCTCTTTCAAAAAAGACGGCAACAATGATACACCCTACCATCAGGAATTTAACTAACCTAGTGTCTTGAAGCAATAACCAAAGGATCAAGAATAAAAATACAAAATATAAAAACCTAGGCGACATCATTCCTACAGAATACATGTTCGGAATTATTAGATACAATGCAACTACCGAAAGCAACATCATCAATAATACATCACCTTGCTCAAAACCTTTCTTTCTTTCCTTGATTCGCCAAAACAATGTATAAGCTATCAGAATAATAAGGCAATATGAGATCCATTTTACAAATTGAAACTCACGCTCAACGTGATAAACAATAAAAGGTTTTAAATATGGCAACTCCGAAATATACTCACCAATGTTATTGGAGAAAAGAGGAGGATTTTGAAAGTCGACCTTCGATTGAAACAGAAAGATCATACTTAAAAATGGAATAAATACCATAAGTATCTTAAGCTCTTGGATCATGAACACTTTTAAGGTCTCATTCTTATTTTTCAAGTAAAGATAAAATTTATTGGATTCTTTAAACGCCACAAATAAAAAGAAAACCAATAAACTTAATGCATTTGAATAAAATAAAAATGCCGATAATACAAACAGCATAGCATAAGTTGAGATAAGTCGCGAACCGTTTGATGAAAACTGATTTTGAAAATATCCTAACGCTATAACAAGAAATATAACAGAGAATGAAAAATTATAAAATCCGATATTCCACAAAAATGCATTAAAGAACAAAACAGCAATCAAACTCATAAAATACGCATGTTTTACCTGATACGACCTCAAAAAGTAAAGGAATCCCACAAAAAAAGACATGCAATGAATAAACTGAAAAACGATCATAGCCCAAGTGCTTTTAAAAAAAAGCATGAGGAATGATAAGAGAAATTGAGAAAAGACATTAGGGATATAAAAGGTGTTGAGTTCGAAATTTTGCTTTACAGTTTCATTGCCTAAAAAATACTGTTTGAGCAAATTGGCGTTATTCCAGTGAGAAGGGCCGTCGATAGAAGGAAATACGCCATTCCCAATTGCATAGTATAAAGATATACCGAGAAAACTCAATAAGGTAAGCGCCAACTTGCCATGACTATTAAAAAAGTTTCTCATCTATTCATTTAATTTATTATTGATCTTGTACACTATCAAGCCTCGGTGTGTGGTTAAGATCTCCGTTTTAAGATCACGTGGCCTTACCTTATTAAATTTTGCACTATCCGATACAACTAAATATTTAAACTCATGCAAAGTTAACAAACTATCAATTCGAGATGCTCTTGTTGTATCTGTAAAGGTATAGCCTATTTGATCCATTTTATATAAACTATTACACCAACCATCTTCAAAGCCACTTAAAGTTCTATCAGTGCGAAGCACTCCCAATTTTCTTAACTTCGGCTCTAGGTCATCATATGACCTAGACTTATCAAAATATTTTATGTACGCCGTGTCGAATCTCTTGGCAAGATCTCTTTTTGTCCATACGATACTTTCCTTTAAGTTAAAGAAAAGGATAACAAGGAATACAGTATAGATCCATTTAAAATAACCGAATTTTATCTTAGATAATAGATCAGCAAATATCAACATCAAGAAGAATACACTTGTAAGGATCGGTATCACGTAATAATCGTGGTCTTTGAATTGATAAAACAGAAAATAAAAAAAACAAATATTGCCTATTGTTACAATCACAAAGGTGGTAAACAACACACGATCCACAAATTTAAATCCAAGGATCATAAAACCTATTAAGCATGCATATAATACATAATTCTCATGAGGATAATATTCATAAATATGATCATCCATTATTCGCCCTAATACCTCCATGGCAGTTGGAATATCGGTAATTAATGCAGTTTGCATAGTAAATGATTGTGTTTTACTATACTTAGTTAGCCAAAATGAGTAAGCATACCAGGCTAAAACAACAAGAATGCCATAAACAAGATAAAGCAATAGTTTCTTCTTGTTTTCAAATAGCGCGCCGTTTTTTTGTTTCTTAAAATAAGAGGTATGATCTAAAATGACCAAACACATTACTGCTATTAAAGTAATAAGAGAAGTTATCTTTATAAGTGCTGCCAGAGTTGCAAAAACCAAAAAAATAATAAAGTCTCTTTTAGTTTGCTCGTTCTTCAAAAATCTGAAAAAGAAAAACCAGGCAATAAGTACAAAAGCCAAACTTGTTACATCGGGCATAAAGTTAATGCTATAAAAGGCCATAACAGGAGAACAATATGCAGATAAGATCAAGCCAAAAGAAACGAGGGAATTCTTTATATACGAATTTAGCAGAAGGTAAAAGAAAAACAATCCCATTACAATAGTAAAAAGAACAAACCCTCTGTAGTACATTTCGTTGAAGCCAAATAGTTTATATAATATGGCCGGCACGTAATTTACCAAGGGAAATTCTAAACCGGTTACACCATCTCCTTCCAAATATTTATGGATATGCGGCTTAAAAAAATTCATGTCGGTTCGCGAATAATTCAAAGCAATTGATGCACGGGCAGTTTGTGCCCAAATATGCACTGAACATGGGCGTTTTTCAATGTGATCATACAGGCCCAAATAATTGTGATACGTATTCAAAGCAACAAAATAGAAAAGCACAGCAAAAAGTAAATTCCATTTAGGATTAACCTTTTTCTTTAAAGCATCTATTAACTCTTCTGCCATACTATATTACTTTGGTATGCATTTTATAGTTAGATCAACCGAATCAATATCAAAGTTCTCTTTCTTACCTTCTGCCAATTCTGTGAATAACATTGCTTTATTATAAGGCCTATCTTGTTGATGATAAGGTAACACATAATACCCTCTGAACTTATTCCATTTGTTTAGATCAACTACCAGTTCTCTTAAAGGAATAGTTGTCCAATGGATCGGCTCGTGGTCGCGAAATAGAACAATTTTAATTGAAGCAAATGAATGTACGTAATCGGTTCGTATTTTACCCTTATACTCTAGGGTCAGTTTTTTACCCAGCTGTGCTTCTGTAAACCTTACAGTATCAATAAAGGCTATGTTGTGTATCGAATCGTGCCTAAAATAATAGTGCCCCGCATGCGAAGTATCTTCTTTAACACCGGCTTGATCTGTGAATGTGAAGAGTTTCTGATGAATGATGTCGGCGCTCTCTTTACAAGAATTTATAAATACAAATAAAGAAATCGCCAACAAATATCTCATTTATTATAATTCCATTTCTTTTATATCGCCTTCTATGATCAATTTTCCGGCAGTTGCTTTTTTAATGTCTTCAACTGTTACACCGGGCGCTGTTTCAAGTAATTTAAACCCTCCGCCAGGCGCTATCTCATAAACTCCTAATTCAGTTACAATTTTTTTTACGCACTTAATGCCGGTTAATGGCAGATCGCATTTTGGTAATAGTTTTGATTGGCCAGCTTTATTTACTTGTTGCATAGCCACAATAATATTTTTTGCACTAGCCACAAGATCCATAGCCCCGCCCATTCCTTTCACCATTTTTCCTGGAATTTTCCAGTTAGCAATATCTCCATTTTCGCTCACTTCCATAGCGCCTAAAATAGTTAAATGCACTTTCTGCGCTCGGATCATTCCAAAACTCATAGCACTATCAAATATCGAAGCACCGTGTAATAATGTTACCGTTTGCTTCCCGGCATTTATCAAGTCGGCATCTTCTTCCCCTTCAAAAGGAAAAGGTCCCATACCTAAAATGCCATTTTCGCTTTGCAGCTCAACACTCATGTGCTCGGGAATATAATTTGCAACCAGAGTTGGGATACCAATTCCCAAATTCACAAACATTCCATCTTTTACTTCTTTTGCAATTCGCTTTGCAATACCATTTTTGTCTAACATACAAATGTGTTTTAATTTTTCTTTCTTACTGTTCTTTGCTCTATGCGTTTTTCGTACTTCTCCCCTTGGAAAATTCGGTGCACATAAATTCCGGGTGTGTGAATTTGATCAGGGTCTAATTCTCCCGCAGGAACTAATTGCTCCACTTCAGCAACGGTGATCTTTCCGGCCATGGCCATCATTGGATTAAAATTACGAGCAGTACTTCTAAATATTAAATTCCCGGCCGTATCGCCCTTCCATGCTTTTACAATAGAAAAATCAGCCTCAAATGCTTTCTCCATCAAATATTCCTTCTCCTCTCCGTTATAATTAAACACGCGTGTCTCTTTTCCTATGGCTACTTCTGTTCCAACTCCTGCCGGAGTGTATATCACAGGCATACCATAAGCTGCGGCTAAACAACGTGTAGCTAATGTTCCCTGAGGGATGAGTTCAACTTCTAATTCCCCACTAAGCATTTGGCGTTCAAATTCTTCATTCTCTCCAACATATGAAGAGATCATTTTTTTTATCTGTTTTGTTTGCAACAATAAACCCAACCCAAAGTCATCTACTCCGGCATTGTTGCTAATAGCAGTAATGTTCTTCGTGCCCATCTTTATCAATTGATTGATCGAATTCTCGGGAATTCCACAAAGACCAAAACCACCGAACATAATGGTTTGATCACTCTTTACATCCTTTAATGCTTCTTGTGCATTTTTTACTACTCTGTTTATCATAGTTGTTTTTGCTTAAGTTTACTTAAAATTTCCTGTGCGTACTTGTACAGGAAATAATTTATGTGGTACGTATTTAAATTTATCGACCTTTAGTATGGTTACTTGCTCCGTTTTAAAAGTATCTAAAATTACGAAATACTTTCTTATTTCTGCTGTATCCAAGTTCTCTGGCACAACAAAATCATAATCTCCCTTATAGAACCAGTTAATATTACTTCCTACCTCATAAAAATGTATAGAAGAGTATACAGTAACTATGGTTACGCCCTTTCGCGAAAACATAGACGTGTGCTTTGCCTTCCAATAATCTGATATTCCCTTTTTTAATTGATGTTTATCACAAATACTGTCTATAGCTCTCACTTTTGGCGGGTAATAGCTAAAATAATTGCTTAATCCGTCTGTCTTGAATCTTGCCAGCGACATGTACAAGAAAAACAAAATAATAAGATAAGACACGATCTTCCCAACATATTCCACCCTTATTATTTTTCCAAATGACACAGCAACAACAAAAGCCATTCCTACTGTGGTGAAAAAATACATAGAGCTGTTATATCGGATGCAATCAACAAATGGATAATTTCCCATTATAACCGGTGCCCACATAGTGGAGGTCATAAAAACAAAATAAAATATCAGGAAATATCTTACGCGTTTATCCAGTTTTTTATAAAAAATGAGGATGGTTAACAAAGATAAAGGGATTGCTAAAAGCATAAAACCAACAAGCATGGTCATAAAACCAGGCCTGTCCAAATACCACAAGATGTGATTTGTCATTACGTTATATGAATTGGCAATATTTTCAAAATGAAAAAGATTGCTATTTGAAGCGTAATTTGAATTAATAGAATAAAATAAATAATATCCTGATGCCCCTCCAATTAAAGTCGTTAATAGAAATGTAAAACTACGTTTCCATCCAAAAAAACTCGGCTGCAAAATAGTTAACGCAGTTAATGGAGCAACGAATGCAACTGCAAACATCATATCGCTGTACATAGCCAAGCAAGAGATAATAAATAAAAATATTATTTTCCAAACATACTTTATCTCTGCCACTACTAAAGATAACGCGATCAACGCATTTACAAAGGTTCCTGTATGAAAACAATACGTTGATATTAAAAATGGCAAGATCTGATCTCCGGTATAATAATATCCTTCAAAGAAAATGAAAGAATAAAACAGAGGGACTAACCAACTGAACTCCTTAGAACGACCAGTTAATAGTTTACGAAATACAAAACATGACAAAGCCGCTATGGTTAACACCTGGATGATCGCAAACCAAAAAGTGATCGTTAAAAAATCAAGTTCAAATATCTGGTATAGTATATAATACAAAACCATATCAGGGAACAAGGTTGGCGCGGATGCCAATTTCCAATCCTTAAAATATCCACCGTCCTTAAAAATATCCTTGAACAAATACGGCACACCAACCGAATCGGAATTAAAGGTGTTGTCGAAATTATAATCCGTAAAATTTGAGTAATAACATACAACGCTAAGGAATAATGTGGCAAAAGATAATAGATGTAAAAAAGTATTGCTGAGTAATATTTTTGCTAGATGTTCCCTTGAAAAATTCATTGTTCTAGGATTACAAATTATCAAAGATACTTGGCTCTACATTTTCTTCGTAGGTCTCGGCATCGTATTTACTGCAATCTAATTCTAAGCTTGGATCAATGTTTTTTGGACGAGGGAATTCTCCATTACTCACTTTTAGTTTTTTGTCGGCATAAACTTTTTGAAAGAATTTTCCCCAAATAGGTAAAGCCATGGTTGCTCCCTGCCCTTCGGCCATAGAATTAAAGTGGATACTTCTGTCTTCACCACCAACCCAACAGCCCGCAACGAGTTCAGGTGTTAACCCCATGAACCAACCATCGGCATTTTTTTGTGTTGTTCCGGTTTTACCGGCTATTTGATTAAATAATTTATACCTTCCTCTTAATGATCCACCTGTACCACCATCCACAACGCCGCGCATCAATTGTATCATGGTGTATGCTTTTTCTTCGCTAAATACCTCATCACTATTAGGCACAAATTCTTCCAACACTTTTCCGTTCTTATCTTCAATACGCGTAATAAATGTTGGCTGAATGAATGTTCCCTTGTTTGCAAATGTTGAAATAGCGCCTACCATTTCAAACACACTAATGTCGGGTGTTCCTAAACAAATAGATGGCACTTCAGGAATATCGGATGTTATTCCTAAACGTCTTACCAACGTTACAACTGCGTGCGGACCATACTGTTTCATTACCCATGCGGTTACATAATTAATAGAATTTGCCAGGGCTTTTTTAAGCGTGAGCATTTTTCCGTTTGTTTTTGCGTTGGGGCCATCACTGTTGTTCGGACACCAATCTTTTCCATCGGGTAACGCGATACATGTTCTAACATTTGGCACTTGGTGACAAGGACTCAATCCCTCCTGAATTGCTAAAGCGTACACAAATGGTTTGAACGTTGAACCAACTTGCCTCTTACTTACTTTAACGTGATCATATTTATAGTGTTTATGATTGATGCCACCAACCCATGCTTTCACATAACCTGTTTGTGGTTCCATGGCCATAAAGCCTGTTTGCAAAAATGATTTGTAATATTTGATGCTATCGTAAGGCGTTAGAACGGTGTCAACTTCTCCACGCAAACTGTAAACTCGCATGGTCGATGGTTTATGAAACGTTGCTATAATATTTTCGTGTGTTAATCCTTGTTTTTTTAATTCGCGATAACGATCGCTTCGTTTCATAGAAGCATTCATGATGCCATTTATTTCATCCTTACTTACGTTCCATGCAAACGGATAATTTTTCTTTTGTTTCAGATCCTTATTAAAAATGATCTGTAAATTATGCATGTGTTCTTCTACCGCTTCTTCGGCATATTTTTGCATGCGCGAATCAACGGTGGTGTATATTCTTAAACCATCTTTGTAAATATTATATGGTTTTTTTGTTTCCGGATTAATATGTTTTTCGCACCAAGCTTTTAAAAAATTATCGCGCAAATATTCTCTGAAGTAAGGAGCAGGTCCATCGTTATGATCTTCGGGTTGAAAACTTACGCAAAGTTGTTTTGTTTTTAAAGTATCGTATGCCTCTTTGCTCAAGTAACCATACTTCACCATTTGATTCATTACAACATTACGACGCTGCATGGTTCGCTCAGGAAAACGAATTGGATTGAACATCGCGGGATTTTTTGCCATACCAACTAACATGGCAGCTTCGTGTATATTTAAACTATCGCACGATTTATTAAAATAAATTTTTGATGCTGATTTTATTCCCACTGCCAAATTCAAAAAATCGAATTTGTTTAGGTACATGGCCATGATCTCGTCTTTAGTGTAATTTTTTTCGAGACGAGTTGCCGTGATCCACTCTTTCATTTTACGGATCACCAATTGCATCTTGTTCAACTTCTCTCCGCGTGGATACATCATTTTAGCTAACTGCTGTGTAATGGTACTTCCACCTCCGCTGCTTCCACCACCAAAAACACCCGTTGCCGCTCTAAATAATGCTTTTACATCCACGCCACTGTGCTCGTAAAAGCGAGCGTCTTCGGTTGCTACTAATGCTTCAACAATATCTTTATCCAATTGCTCAAAGCGAATGTTCTCGCGATTTTCGCTATAAAATTTTCCTAGAGTTTGCAGGTCGCTACTATAAACAACAGTAGCCAAATTACTTTTTGGATTTTGTAATTCTTCAACGCTTGGTAATTCACCAAAAGTGCCAAGAGAAATAAGAAACAAAAAAAGAAAAAGGAACACAAAAGGACCCCAGATAATAATCCAGACCCACTTAATGTATTTTGAGCTTTTCGACACCGAGAATTTTGTGTAAAAATAGGAAAATATGGGAGATAGAAAGCTTAAAAATTCATAAGTTCTTAAGGTGAATTAGCCACAAAGGTGCAAAGACACAAAGTTTAATTGGGTAACCGACATTTTTTATAACCACCAAGACACGGAGACTCGGTTCAGTTCACAGAAAACCGTGACTTGGTGTCTTGGTGGTTAGTTTAATTGAATGAATTCTTGGTGACTTTTAGTCTTTGTAGCAAAAAAAATCAGTCCCCCTTAAACACCGGCTGTCTTTTTTCTAAAAAAGCGCTAACGCCTTCATTATAATCGTGAGTTGAGGCAGCTATTACTTGCTCTTCTTTTTCTCGTTGCAATTGTTTTTCAAGCGTATTTGTGGTGCCTTCGTTCAATAGTTTTTTAGTAAGGGCAATTCCTTTTGTTGGCATTTGAGCCAATGTAGTTGCGGTTGCTAAAGCCGTTTCAAACAATTTTTCATCATCAACCACTTTATAGATCATGCCCATTTGTTCTGCATCTGTGGCGCTAACTTTATCGCCTAACATCATTAAAGCGCTTGCTTTTCCAAAACCAATTAGTTTAGGAAGAAAAAATGTTCCTCCGCTATCCGGTATCAATCCAATTTTACTAAATGCCTGAATAAATGAAGATGCTTTTGCTGCAAAAACAACATCGCATGCCAAAGCAATATTGGCGCCTGCTCCTGCGGCAACACCATTTACAGCACATACCACCGGTTTTTGTAGTTTTCTTAAGCGTAAAATGATAGGATTGTAATGTTCGTGAACTATACGTTCAATACCGGGACCATTTTTATCCATAGCCTCCGCAAGATCTTGCCCTGCACAAAATGCTTTTCCATTAGCAGTAATTAAAACCGCGCGAATATTTTTTTCATCCGCGGCTTTATCTAACTCCGCAATTAATTGCAAAGCCATTTCTCGGTTAAAACTATTAAACTTATCGGGTCTGTTTAAATGTAAAATTAAAACTCCGCCTTCTATTTTTGATCCTATTAAACTCATGATCCTATTTAATACTAAATTATGAAAAAATGTTTTATGCTCTTTGCGAGGTAAAATGTAAAGCAGAAAGATCTACGGTATTTATTTCGATCAACAAAGTAATTCATGCGTATTTGTTTTGAAAATATATGCTAGAAGTCGTGGCTTAACTGGTTGGTTGCCTTTTGAAGTATCTCAAATGCATTCTCAGCCATTAAGTTCTCTCTATCTAAAGTTGGGTTGATCTCTACCATCTCAAAACAACAGATCTTCTTGCTGCGCATGATGTAATAAATAAGGTTGCCGGCTTCTTTTTCAGTAATTCCATTTGGAACAGGTGTTCCGGTACCACTACTAATACGGCTATCCATGCTGTCTACATCAAAACTCACGTAAATTAGATCGCAATGATCAAGGTAATTCAAAGCCTCAATGGCTATACGTTCAACTGCCTTTTTGCGAATTTCGGGTAAGTTGAACACACGTACTTTATTGTTCTTTATCAAAGCTTCTTCAGGGGGCTCAAAATCACGAAGTGCTATGAATACCAAATCATTATAGTGGATCTTAGGTGTAATGCCTCCTAAATTCTTAAGTTTTTCCCAGTACTCGATGGTCTCATCATCGGGTTTATTTTGCTGTCTTTCTTTGTTATCTTCACCTAAAATACCTGCAATGGGCATTCCGTGCATATTACCGCTTGGGGTGGTGTAAGGACTATGCATATCGGCATGAGCATCAATCCAAATAACACCGAGGCGCTTTTCAGGGTACGCCATTCTTATCCCGCTTATGGTTCCAAGGGCCGAACTATGATCGCCGGCTAACACAATAGGGATCTCTTCACGTTTTAGAGTTTTTTGTATCTCCTTGGCTATACGTTCGTTAAGCGAGTAAATACCTTTTATACGTTTGGCATAATCGTGAACAACCGGCTCCAGAAGTAAATGATTTTCAGTAGGTATTTCGGTTGCTTTAAACTTCTTAAAAAAGGGACTTCCGAAGTCAAGTGCTGCTATTTTAATAGCATCAATTCCCATACTGGAGCCACGTGTTCCGGCTCCTATCTCGCTTTTAACCTCCACTATTCTAATGGGTTTTATCATACTCTTCATATTAAATTAACAAATAATTAGTACTTTTGCGCCAAGTAATTAACTTACTTAAGTTGAAAACTACCAATGTAACTCAACTACATTTATGGCAACAGATAATACATATTCAAACCTGATCCATCAAACCTTTAATTTCCCGCAAGAGGGGTTTGAGGTTAAAGACGATCAATTGTACTTTAATGATATACCTTTAATGGATATCATTAAACAGTACGGCACTCCTTTGAGGATCAGTTATTTACCTAAAATTTCCTCGCAGATCCAAAAAGCCAAGCGAATGTTCAATGTGGCCATGGCTAAATCGGACTATAAAGGCAAGTACTTTTACTGTTATTGTACTAAAAGCTCGCACTTTAGTTTTGTGCTTGATGAAGTGTTAAAAAATGAGTGTCATATTGAGACTTCATCAGCGTTTGACATCAATATTATAAAAGAACAATTTCAAAAAAAGACCTTAAACAAAGATACGTATATTATTTGTAATGGATATAAGCGTAGCAATTACAAGCAGAACATCTGCGAATTGATAAATGATGGATTTAATGTGATACCTGTATTGGATCACTTAGATGAAATTGACTACTACAAAAAACACGCAAAGGTTGATAAAGTTAATATTGGAATTCGCATTAGCACTGAAGAAGAACCATCGTTTACATTCTATACATCACGTTTAGGGATCCGTGATTCGCAAATTCTAGATTTTTACAAAGAAAAAATTCAGGGCAATTCAAAATTCAATTTAAAATTATTACACTTCTTTATCAATACAGGAATTAAGGATACGATTTATTATTGGACAGAATTAACCAAGTGTTTGAGCATTTATAAAAGCTTGCGCGAAATTTGTCCGGGTTTAGACTCATTGAACATTGGAGGGGGAATGCCAATTCGTACATCATTAGGTTTTGAATATGATTACGAATACATGGTGGAAGAGATCATCTCGCAAATAAAATTATTTTGTGTGGAAAATGAAATTCCTGAGCCCAATATCTTTACTGAATTTGGTTCGTACACCGTTGGCGAAAGTGGCGCAACACTTTACAGCATCATTGATCAGAAAAAACAAAACGATCGTGAAACGTGGTATATGATCGATAGTTCATTTATCACTACACTTCCTGATACATGGGGAATTAATCAACGTTTTATCTTAATGGCAATCAATCATTGGGATAAGCCGTACATTCCTGTGAACTTAGGCGGACTAACTTGCGACAGTATGGATTATTATAATACCGAGGCGCATACCAATCAAGTATTTTTACCAAAGGTAGAAGACAAACAAAAAGTACCATTGTATCTTGGATTTTTTCACACCGGAGCATATCAAGAAGCATTAAGTGGATACGGTGGCACACAACACTGTTTAATTCCTGCACCAAAACATGTTTTAATTGATCGCGATGAAGAAAGCGGAGAAATTACAACACGCTTGTTTGCAAAGGAGCAGAGTTATAAGAGCATGATGAAGATATTGGGATATTGAGAAGTACGAATGACGAAGTACGAATCTGGACGCCTAAGCAGTTAGATTCGTCACTCGTATTTCCAACTTCGTACTTAACTTTTTAGTTCAATGCAAAACGTGGTTCCCTTGCCCACTTCACTATCACTTACAAAGATCTTACCATCGTGGTAATTTTCGATGATGCGTTTGCATAAACTTAAACCTAGTCCCCTACCTCTTTGTTTAGTAGTGTAACCGGGTTTAAATACTTCGTTGAATTTATTTTTTGATATGCCTTTTCCTGTATCGCTGATAAAGATCTTAACCTGCTCAGGCTTTTCGATCATGATAATTTTTAAAGTTCCTTTGCCATCCATGGCATCTACGGCATTCTTGCACAAATTCTCAATTACCCATTCAAATAATGGTCCGGATAAATTTACTTGAATTGGATGATCGGGTAATTTAATTTCAAAATTGACATTCTTAGAAGTGCGCTTTCTTAAATAATCAATACTCTTTGCCAGCAAACCAACAATATCCTCATGCACCAATGTTGGTTGTGAACCAATTTTTGAGAAGCGATCGGTAATGGTATTCAATCGCATCACATCGTTTTGCATTTCATTTATGATCTCAGGATCAACGCCCAATCCTTTTATGTGTTCGTTCCAAGCAAGTAAAGAAGATAAAGGTGTTCCTAATTGATGAGCAGTTTCTTTACTCATTCCTACCCAAACTTGATCTTGCTCGGCTTTGCGCGCTGTGCTAAATAAAATATACGCGATCAATAAAAATAAACCTATTACACCAAACTGCACATAAGGATAGTATTTTAATTGTGTGAGCAAATTAGATTGCGCATAAAAAATATAATTAATAGTTCCCTCTCCAAGATCAATTTCTATAGGCGTATTCTCACTGCTCAATTCGTCAAGTTTCTTCGCGAGTTTTTCGGGTGTTTTAATACTAAGACTATCCACTTTGCCAAATGAGATCACTTTTGTTTTATTGTTATCGGTATAAATCACAGGAACCTCAGCAGAGTTAACAGCCACCTCGGCAATAAATGATTTTATTAAACTATCAAATACTAATTTGATATCGTTGAACACGCGACTATCCTTGTAATACAAATATTGCTTAGTGGTTTTGTAAACTTGGATCTCTACAGGAGGGTACATGGTTTTCATCAACTCCAATTCATTTTTCATGAACGCCGTATCCTTTTCCTTTTCCGGATCAAAATTCTTTTTGGCTGTGATCTGATCTTTTTCATCGGCCAAAATAATTGGCACCGTTGTATTATCTTCTAATACATACAGTAAAAAATTAAACGTTGAATTAGAATTATCTTTGGTAAGTTGCTCAGTAGTTTTGGCGTAAAGAACAGCTTTCTTGCGTTCTTCTAATTTCATTTTTTCGAATAAGGTATTAGTGAACTTTACAAGATTCGCTTTTTTCTGAACAGCGTCGGCCCATAATCTCACTTTACGTCGCTCATCTTCGGCAATACGTTTTACTAAATTATTAGTGTACCACAACGAACATATCACAATAATAAAAGCAGCTATTGCCAATAGCCATTTCCATTTTTGTTTGCGCGTGTAGATGTTCATATAGTAATAACGTTAAATTTACCTCATTATTATCAAACCACAAATAGAGGTGATGAATATTCTATCGAGAGAAAACATCAAACTTTTTTGAAGCATAGATCTTGTGCGAATTTTTTCTTGCAAACAAACGTATCATAATGTAACCGAATGCTTTTATCCGTGATGCATTAAACCAATATGTCACCCCTAAAGGGGCTCTGATCACCATTGCTTATTTCGCCCCCTTCGAGGGCTACCGATATGTCGCTCCTACGGAGCTAGGAAATTACATGAATTTTATTTGGTTGTTTTAAATAGTCCCGAAGGGACGACATATCGGTAAATCCGAATGTAATACTATAACAAAGCCCCTTTAGGGGCGGCATATCGGTTTATGTTACTTCTCTTGCAGAATTAATAGCACTTCTAAATAAAAAACCTCCCGTAAAGGGAGGTTTTCTAAAGGTATATTCAATTAATGATGGTGATGTCCACCTTTTCCGTGAACATGGCCGTGATCCAGCTCTTCAGAACTTGCTTCTCTTACTTCAAGCACTTCGCCCACAAAATGAAGATCATTTCCTGCCAAAGGATGATTAAAATCCATGCGTACATGCGCCTCGGATATCTCAAGAACATGTCCAATTAATTTATTGCCTTCTGCATCGTGCATTTCAATATCGTTTCCAACAAAAACACGCTCTGTATCAAAATTACCATCCACAATAAATGCTTGCTTATCAATATTGATAATATAATCCTGTTCTACAATTCCGTATCCATCAACCGCCTTCACTCTAAAATCAAATTTATCGCCAACTTTTTTATTTAATAAATTCTGTTCGAAATCGGGTAATAACGAACTCATTCCGAATATAAACGCGAAAGGATGTTCTGCATCTGTTTGCTCAATTAATTCCTCGGTTCCTCCATTTTTGCTTGCAGTTAGATGATAACTTACCACCGCTACTTTGTTTTCTGTGATTGTCATTTTTTTTGTTGTTTGTTTTGTTATCCACCGTAGCTTTAGCGAAGGTGGGGGTTAAAAAATTAAGCCATTCGCTTTTTAACTGAATGGCTTATTACAGTTATAAATTTATTAAAATTTTCTTAATTCAAGTCGAATTTTATGCCTTGGGCCAAAGGTAAATTTGAACCATAATTCACAGTATTGGTTTGTCTACGCATATAGGCTTTCCAAGCATCCGAGCCGCTTTCGCGTCCGCCACCCGTTTCTTTTTCTCCTCCAAAAGCACCACCAATTTCGGCGCCGCTAGTTCCAATATTTACATTGGCAATTCCACAATCACTTCCTGTAGCGCTTAAAAATAATTCTGCTTCGCGAACATTTAATGTCATAATTGCGCTTGATAAACCCTGAGGCACTCCATTTTGTAATTCAATGGCCTCTTCAATAGTTTTGTATTTTATCAAATATAAAATCGGCGCAAATGTTTCGTGCTGCACAATGCTCATATCGTTTTTTGCTTCAACAATAGCAGGTTTTACATAACAACCGCTTTCGTATCCTTTTCCTTCTAATACACCACCGGGAATAACAATTTTTCCTCCTTCGGTTATTGCGGCTTCAATAGAACTCATGTATGCTCGCACGGCATCTTTATCAATAAGCGGACCAACATGATTTTTTTCATCCAAAGGATTTCCAATTTTTAATTGCGCATATGCTTTTATAAGTTTTTCTTTCAACGAATCAAAAATGCTTTCGTGAATAATTAAACGGCGCGTAGAAGTACAACGCTGCCCTGCAGTTCCAATTGCCCCAAATACGGCACCAATTATGGTCATATCCAGATCAGCATTTGGCGTAACAATGATCGAATTATTTCCACCCAATTCTAAAATTGATCTTCCAAAACGCTCAGCTACTTTTGTACCAACAATTTTTCCCATGCGTGTTGAACCTGTTGCCGAGATCAATGGCACATGAATATCTGTAGATAAATATTCGCCTACTTTAAAATCACCATTTACAATACACGAAATTCCTTCGGGTAACTTATTTTCTTTTGCTACTTCATTCCAAATATGTTGACAAGCGATAGAACACAAAGGCGTTTTTTCGGATGGTTTCCAAATACACGTATCTCCGCTTATCCATGCTAAAGCAGTATTCCAAGCCCATACAGCAACCGGGAAATTAAATGCGCTAATAATTCCAACAACGCCTAATGGATGCCATTGCTCCATCATACGATGATTTCCGCGTTCGCTTTGAATAGTTAATCCATATAATTGACGAGATAATCCAACTGCAAAATCGCAAATGTCAATCATCTCTTGCACTTCGCCCAAACCTTCTTGATATGATTTTCCCATTTCGTAGGAAACCAGTTTACCAAGCATCGCTTTTTTCGCGCGCAATTTATCTCCAAACTGACGAACATATTCGCCACGCTTTGGCGCAGGGATTGTTCTCCAATATTTAAATGCCGTTGTGGCTGCGGTAATTACTTTTTGGTAATCAGCCCTTGTGCCTGTTTTTACTTTTGCTATTAATTTTCCATCAACAGGACTATAAGATTCCAATACATCACCATTTGCAAACCATGTTGAACCGGTACTGCAACCATCATTCACTTCTTTTATTCCTAATGCTTTTAGAACGTCTTGCATATCATAAATTTAGGTGTCTAATTTACGCATAACTTCTTTTAAAAGGAATAATTAGTTACATTTATTTGCTTTAATTATGAAACGAAAACTTCTTTTTATCCTAAACCCAAAAGCCGGAAAAGGCGGAGCTGTGAATCTATTCGATTTTATAAAAAGCTCTGTGCCAAAGGAAATGGAATATTCAATAGAAGTATTCAAGGATTCGGCCGAGTTTGAAAAGATCATTTCTACACTTCACACTCAACACTATACCGATGCCGTTGCGGTTGGGGGCGATGGAACTATTAATTCGGTTGCTAAAAATTTAGTTGGCACATCTATTATTTTAGGTATAATTCCACAAGGTTCCGGAAATGGTTTAGCAAGAACACTGGGTATTTCTATGGATATTAAAACTTCCATTGAAGATGTGATCAAAGGAAAAAACACAAAGATCGATCATGGCACTGTAAATGGTATTCCGTTCTTTTGCACGAGTGGAATTGGGTTTGATGCTCATATTGGGAATTTATTTGCTCAGTCGAAAAAACGCGGCTTGCAAAGTTATGTAAAGATAACGCTAAGGGAAATTTTAAGATACAAATGCAAAAATTATGTGATCAAATTAAATGGTGAAGAGCTAAAACGTAAAGCGTATTTGATAACCATTGCTAATGCCGGACAATACGGCAACGATTTTTACATTGCGCCAAAAGCGAAATTAACTGATGGAAAATTTCATGTGGTAGTTTTACATCCTTTCAATTTTTTTAGTGCGTTCGGTATTTTTATAAAAGTTCTAAGGGGAAAAGCCAACGAATCGCGACATATTGAAACTTTTACAACCAACAAATTAACTATAGAGCGAGAAGGTAAAGATGCGATCCATTTTGATGGCGAACCTGAATTTCAGGGAGAAAAGTTAGAGTATATCTGTCATCACCAACTATTGAATGTTATTGTTGGCAAGACATTCAACGCTAGTTAAAAACAACTACTTTGCTAGTGATATATTTATTTGCTTCGTTATACGTGTTTCTTTACATTTACCAATAAATTATACCTTATGATCATTAAACAATTTTTTATCCTAGCTACATGTCTAGCGCTTTTTGGTTGCTCGGGCAGCTTTAGTAAAGGCGTTAAAAAAGATCTTTCAACTGGTCTTACTGCCACTTACAATGGTTTAACTTTATCGGAGATCTATTTAGTAGTTGATGAACAAAAAGCCAATAGCAATAAAATTGTTTTAGGGAAAAAAGTAATTGTTGTTGCTAATGGTGTTGATTATTTTACTGTAGAGAACGGAAAAGTATTTCCGGGCTGTAGTATTGTTTTAACCGACAAAAAAGGAAAAGAGCTTTTGAATTTACCAGATGCGTTTGGACATCTTAACGATGGCACTAGCGCTAGCGAAGCAGCCACATTACAGGCCGAGCTAAATACAGGCGAGCCTATGTTGGTAGATGAAAAATATCTTTTAAAAGTTAGATTTTACGATAAACGCAATAAGGAAAATGAAATAAAGGCAGATATAACTTTGCTAGTTGTTGGCTTGTAATATCAGGCCTGATCTAATTTTTTAATGTAGTTCAAAAAAAGCGTCATCGCTTTTCGCTTATCTTCATTTAAATTATAATCAATGCGCTGAGTAAGGTACTCCAGCGCTTTTTCTTTTGATAAAGATAGATTTCCTGAACTTTCATTAATAGCATCTCCAATATGATCAACACCATATTTTAAAACCGCGTTGAATTCTTTGATAAGAATCTCATCTATTTTTTCGGTGCTCACCCAGGCAGCGAACACAAAAGGTAATTCGGTAAATTTGAACCATTCTTCGGCCAGGTCGTATTCGTAATTATATTTTCCATTAAGATCAAACGTGCGATCGCCAATTACAACCGAAGCATTTTTGTGCTTCGTATCACTTTCAAAACCGGGAATGGCATCTACATACTTGGGTTTTATTTTCCAAAAGAATTTACATAACACTTTTGTAAGTGTGATTGAGGATCGTGATTGATAATCAAGTGTTATGCTTTCAATTTGATGTAAAGGAACTTCGCTGTATAATTTTACGCTATCTACTTTTTTAAAAGCGCCTATACAAAAATCAGTTTCAATAAAATAACCAGGTAATTCGCTTAGGAGTGCTACAGGAACAAGGGCAAGGTCAACCTGCTTGTATTTGAGTTTTTGGGCACAAATACTTGGGATATCCTCCTGAAGGTCGATGCGCTGGAAAAGTTCGCTACGCTTTAGTGCCCATTTAAAGGGCAGAGTATTAGTATAGTTAACAATGGATATTTTTACCTTGTTCAAAACGCTGTAAAAGTAAGAAGAAAGCATTAGCAAATAAACTTTAATTTTGCATTGGTTATGAGTAACGACAAATACAACCTTCGCGGCGTTTCAGCTTCTAAAGAAGATGTACACGCCGCTATTGCAAAACTCGACAAAGGACTTTTCCCGAAAGCATTTTGCAAGATAGTGCCCGATGCCTTAATTGGTAGCGATAAACATTGTCTTGTGATGCACGCCGATGGTGCAGGAACAAAATCATCATTGGCTTATATGTATTGGAAGGAAACCGGCGATGTTAGCGTTTGGAAAGGCATTGCACAAGACGCGGTGATCATGAATGTAGATGATCTTATTTGCGTTGGAGCCACAAGTAATATTTTATTATCATCTACCATTGGAAGAAATAAGAATTTAATTCCGGGCGAAGTTATTTCGGCTATCATTAATGGAACAGAAGAAGTTTTGCAGAGCTTACGAGACAATGGTATTTCTATTTCTTCAACCGGTGGAGAAACTGCTGATGTTGGTGATCTTGTAAGAACCATTATTGTGGATAGTACGGTTGTTTGCCGAATGGAAAGAAGTGATGTAATCTCTAACGATAATATCAAAGCAGGAAACGTTATTATTGGATTAAGCAGTTACGGAAAAGCCACTTACGAAAAAGAATATAATAGTGGCATGGGCAGTAATGGTTTAACGAGCGCGCGCCATGATGTGTTTAATAGAGATCTTGCGAAAAAATTCCCAGAGAGTTTTGATAATGCATTGCCGGGCGAAGTTGTATATACCGGTGGATTAAATTTAACGGATAAAATAGAAGTTAACTATAGAGATTCACAAGCGAAAGATATCACCGAAAAAATTGATGCGGCAAAATTAGTGCTCTCACCTACTCGCACGTATGCGCCTATTGTGAAAAAGGTAATTGACGAGTTAGGTAATTCAAACATTAACGGCATTGTGCATTGCAGTGGTGGTGCTCAAACCAAAGTATTACATTTTTTAAATGATGGTTTACATGTGATCAAAGATCATTTGTTTGATGTGCCGCCTTTATTTAAAACTATTCAAGAGCAAAGCCATACCGAGCCAAAAGAAATGTATAAGGTGTTTAATATGGGGCACCGAATGGAATTTTATGTGAACGAAAAACACGCCATTGATATCATCTCTATTGCTAAAGCATTTAATGTAGAAGCAAAAATTATTGGAAGAGTAGAAAAAGGAGAAGGCAAAAAAGTATTCGTTAAAGGTGCTCTCGGAAATTTTGAGTATTAAAAACCTAAAATACTAAAACAAAAAAGGCTACCAAATGGTAGCCTTTTTTTATAATTAGGTTTTGATTATTTTAAAGTACAATCTTCTCCTGTCAAATATGGACTAACCGTACCTATTGAGACAGCAGTCTCTTTAGTTGAATAAGATACACAATTTTCATCAACGTTCTTCTTCTTTACTTTTTTGTAAGTTACAACGGTTGTTGAATTTACAGACCCTGGCGCATTATCCGTTTCTACACATTCACAAGTTAAATCTTTTTTGCAAGAAGCCATTGAAAGGCTCACAACTGCGGCAATTATAAATATTTTTTTCATTTTAATTGTTTTAAGTTTAATTATTTTAATTTACAATCATTAGTGGTGATGAATCCTGCAACCGGAGCAGTTGTTTGATAACTTATGCTTTCGCAATTTTCAACAGCAACACTTTTCTTAACCTTCTTGTAGGTTGTTTCTTCAGTTTGAGTAAAACCTGCTGCTGCTGGATCCGTAGTAGACCAAGTACACTCGCATACTCTATCCTTTTTGCAAGAAGCGAAAGCTAAACCTGCAAGAACGATTGATAAATAAGTAATTTTTTTCATAATTTTTTTGTTTTAGTTTAGGTAAATATACAGATAATATTTGTTCC
>JAGPDW010000181.1:0-5838 GCA_018057345.1 Bacteroidia bacterium
GTAATGGGAAAATATGTAAATAAAAAAGCACTTATTGTTGATACCCGTTTTAACGGCGGCGGTTGGCTACACGATGATCTGGCAACATTTTTACCAGGCAAACAATACATTAATTTTATTCCACGTGAAAGAAAAGTTGGTGTAGAACCTGCTAATAAATGGATAAGGACTTCTTGCGTATTAATGGGCGAAGGAAATTATTCCGATGCACACATGTTTCCGGTTGTGTATAAAACTTTAGGAATTGGTAAATTGATCGGCATGCCGGTACCGGGAACAGGAACAGCGGTTTGGTGGGAAACCATGCAAGATCCTTCTTTAGTATTTGGAATACCACAGGTAGGCGTTGTTACTATGGACGGTAAATACTACGAGAACAACCAGTTGGAGCCTGATAACAAGATAATGAACGAATACAGCCCAATGATAAAAGGAGAGGACCAACAGATAAAAGAAGCTGTAAAAGTGCTGTTAAATAAATAAGCCATAGACTCTTGCGTAAAAGTATATAAAATGTATTTTTACACTCTGCAAGAAAATGGAATTTACAGCAAATCAAATAGCCGGATTATTAAATGGCAAAGTAGAAGGAAATGGCGACGTTAAAGTTTCGTCGTTGGCTAAAATTGAAGAGGGCAAAGCCGGTAGTTTATGTTTTTTATCTAATAAGCTTTATACAAACTTTGCTTATACTACCGATGCGTCGGTAATCATCATCAATACTAATTTTGAATTAGATAAACCCGTAAAACCTACTTGCACTTTAATTCGTGTAGAAGATGCTTACGGTAGTTTTGCCAAGTTGTTGGAGATGTATTACGAGATCAAGCAAAACAAAAAAGGCATTGAGCAACCAAGTTTTATTTCGCCGAGTGCAAAAATGGGAACTGATTGTTATGTAGGTGCCTTTGTATACATTGGCGAGAATGTAAAAATTGGAAATAACGTAAAGATCTATCCTCACGTTTATATTGGTGATGGAACAAGCATTGGTGATAATTGTACATTCTTTTCGGGCGTAAAAATTTACCACGATTGCGTTATTGGAAACCATTGCACCATTCATGCAAGTACAGTAATTGGTAGCGATGGTTTTGGTTTTGCTCCAAATTCAGAAAATAATTATAAAAAAGTTCCACAAATAGGAAATGTGATCATTGAAGATCATGTAGAGATAGGATCCAATACATCTATTGATCGCGCAACCATGGGCTCAACCATTATTCGTAAAGGTGCTAAGCTTGATAATTTAATTCAGATAGCGCATAATGTAGAAATTGGCGAGAACACCGTTTTAGCCGGCGGTGCATTTGTGGCAGGCTCTGCAAAAATTGGAAAAAATGTGATGATGGGCGGACAAGCAGGTGTTATAGGACACATTACTATTGCTGATGGCGTAAAAATTGCAGGGCAAAGCGGTGTGGGATCTACCATTGAAAAAGAAGGAGAAATTGTGCAGGGATCACCTGCATTTGCTATTGGCGATTATCGCCGGAGTTATGTGTTATTTCGCAGTTTACAAAAACTCAACGATCGCATCAGAACATTAGAACTAACCATCGCAAAAAAATGATCTTCAAACAATGAGTGCACCGCAAAAAAAATTCATTGATGTAGATAAAGTATTGCGCGAAAAGGCGCCGGGGCTCAGAAAATGGATGCCCGGTTTTGTGCTTGGCTGGCTTAAACGTAAAATTCACGAACAACAGATCAACATTGCCATGGAATTATTAAAAGACACCAATGGGTTGGATTTTAATAAAAAAGGGTTGGATTATCTTGGTGCAAAAACTGTTTCATTAAATACCCAAAATGTTCCAAAGCACGAACGTATTATAGTGGCTTCAAATCATCCTTTGGGTGGGTTAGACGGAATGGCGCTAATAAAAGAGGTTGGTAACATTAGAACTGATGTTCGTTTTTTTGTAAATGATATGCTCCTATCTTTTAAAAATTACACAGGAGTTTTTGCCGGAATAAATAAAGTTGGATCAACCTCTGCCAGTTCGTTGCGCTCCATGGAAGATATTTTGAATTCTAACGACGCCGTATTAATTTTTCCGGCAGGATTGGTTTCTCGAAAAATAAAAGGACAAATAGTTGATCTTACTTGGAAAAAAAGTTTTGTTACACAGGCGATCGATCACAAACGTTTAATAGTTCCTACATTTATTGAAGGCGAGAATTCAAAATTCTTTTATCGCTTTGCTAATTTTAGAAAATTCATTGGTGTTAAAGTCAATATTGAAATGCTCTTTTTACCGGATGAAATGTTTAAACAAAAAGGACGTACCATAAAAATTCATTTCGGTAAACCTTTCGATCCTTCTATTTTACATTCGGGTTTATCACACCGTGCGTGGGCCGCCGAAATAAAAAAATATATTTACTCGGAGGAGTTTAAAAAAGGAATTGATTTTCCTGAGTACATTAAGTTGCATGGGTTAAAAGCAAAGTAAATTATCTTACTACAATGCGACGCCTCCGGCGTCTTTTTTTTTAACCACGGAGACACGGAGTACGCAGAGTTAATTAAACAAACCATGTGACGCCGAAGGCGTCATACACCCTCTGTGAACTCCGTATCACCGTGGCAAAATTAAAGGGTGACGCGTTAGCGTCATATTTACAATAAAATTTAGCTTAGATTGCAATTATATGTATATCAAGTATTTACACATTATCCTCGTAGTTTTTAAACCTTCAATTAAACTCTCCTGCATTTATTCTATCCAACTACTAAAACGAAAAAGCCTTTACTCAATACCTTGTATTTTTTGCTCAACCAAGGCAATTTATAGATAAACGGCCTACTTTTTTTAACCAAATTATCTTATCTTTGAAATAACACCTATGGAAAAGCTCATTATAAAAGAAACAAAGCACTCACCTCTTGTGACACTTGATCACACTACGGGTGCATTTGAAATAAAAGGCTCTTCTTTTTTAGATAACGCTCACGAGTTTTATACTCCCCTTATTCTTTGGATAAGAGAATACACTAAAAAACCACACGGCACTACCAAAGTTCTTTTTGAACTGAATTATATTAATACCTCTTCGCAACGTATGTTATTTGATTTCTTAAAAGAATTAAATGCCTTACACAAAGCCGGAAACAGTGTACATATTGATTGGTTGTACGACGAAAGCGATTACGACCTGCGCGATGTTGGCGAGGATCTGTTGAGCTTTATGGATTTTTCTTACAAAATTATTGAGAAGGTTAGCTAAGGCTAGCCTTTTTTATTTCCATCTTTTTTAGAGGCAGAAACCGCAAAGGTGCTTTAGCACTTCGCAAAGGAGGCGCAAAGTTCGCAAAGGATCAACTAACCGCAGAAAAATGAAAGAAGGCAAAGAAGCTATGCTTACGCAAAGGCGCATGCTTTTTCGTTTTCTTTTACGGGCTTTGCGACACCGAAGGTCTTTGCCTTCTTTTAAACAATGGTGATAAAACTTTGCGAACTTTGCGCCTTCTTTGCGAACACCGAAGGTGTACTTTGCGGTTTCTGCCTCTAATAAACAACCGCCACCCTAACGATCTTTATAAACCTCTTCTTATAGTAAGGCGATTCATTAAAATCAGAAATGATCACACCTTTCTTTTTACCTGAAGAGGAATGAATAAAAGTTGGGATCCCATTCTCACAAGAAATAATAATTCCCACATGGCCAGGACTACGCTTTTTGGCATTTGTTCCCGTAAAAACGATCACATCCCCTGCTCTGGCCGAATCGAGGGGAATTTTTTGGCCGTAATTTTTATACAATTTACTTGAGCGCGGTACTTCAATTTTAAAACTATGGAAAACAAAATACACAAAGCCACTGCAATCAAATCCCTTTTCGGGATCGGCAACGGCGTAACAATAATTTTTACCTATTTGCGATTTGGCTAAGGCTAATAAGGTATCTGCTTTAACGGAATCTCGCTTTGATGCCGATTGGCCCTTAAGCTGACTTAAGGACAACAAAAACAAAAAAAGTATGATCAGAGCCGTACGCATTTATAATATGATCGCTTTTAACGCTTTAAGTTACGGCTTTTATTTAACAGCCCTTTTGTTTTTAGAGGTAAATATTTATCTTCAACACTAAGCTTTTAACCAAAAAACTAAGTTTGATACTAACCACCAAGACACGGAGACACGGTTGCGTCGCTTAATAAAAACCGTGCCTTGGTGTCTTGGTGGTTATAAAACAATCATAGTTAAGAGTCTTGGTGGTAAAAAAAATGGTGGTTAAATGCCTCTAAAAAAACTAATCTATGGCAAAATTAAACGGCACCCAACTCAGCCCCGCACGCAAAAAGGCGTTCGAAAAATTAAACATCAACCCCAACCACCGAGCCATTTTATGTTTGGACGGCGGAGGTATGCGCGGCATATTAACCATACAATTATTAAAACGCTTAGAGCAAATTGCCGAAATGCCCTTGCACCAATTATTTGATATGGTGGCGGGCACTTCTACCGGCGGAATTATTGCAGGATTAATTTGCACAGGACATAACGCCGATCAAATTGAAACGCTTTACGAAAGTTTAGTTACCAAAGTATTTGATAAACGCAGTTTGGGAAATCGCTTTGTAAATCCTCCGGCATTTAGCAAACAGCAATACCGCACACTCTTACAAGAAACTGTAAAGAACGAAACACTGGAGCAAGCCTGCCACAAACACGATATTGATCTTTTAATTACCGCGCAAGATATGGCCGCGGCCGAAGAAACATTTTTTGCTTGCTTTAAACAAGCGGATAATACCTACCACGGCACTTACAAAAATGTATTATTGCGCGCCGTAATGGAAGCTACCATGAGTGCACCCACGTATTTTTATCCTTTAGAGCGTTTTGTAGATGGCGGAACTACCACATACAACAATCCTTCGTTGGCAGCATTTATTGAAGCGGTATCTTACAGTTGCCCTAAGGACAAACAAAGCAATTACCGCTTAAGCGAACTTACCTTGTTTAGTTTTGGTACAGGTATTGCAAGGCAATTTATAAAACCCGACGATACCATTAACCCAAAAGGCGTTGACATTAATTTTTGGTTAAATTGGTTGATGACACAAACACCGCAAGATGCCAGCGCCATGCAAATTGATATGTTACGATCGCCCATGATGAATACCTTGGTTGATTTTAGACGGTTTCAAATTACGCTGGACCCTATTGCCATTAAAAAATTACCAAACATTGACGCACTCGACGAAAAAAAATACAAAAGCAAATGGCTGCACGACCTTGGCGAAGACACCCTTGGCAGTATTGACATGGCCGATGTTACCCGCTTTGACCTTATGAAAGTAATTGGCGCACAAATGGCCGAATACATTACCCAAACCGGTAATAATTTTAGAGCCGACCTTATTGACCGCAACCGCGGCTCTTTAGTAACTTCCTTTGGCGATGTACCACGCATATTAAAACAAATGAGTACGCCTAAGTGGGTGGATGAGTTTAAGGGGTAGGAGAAATCTGATTTCCCAGTTTAAACCTCTAAAAGGCGCAAAAACTTAATAAGTTGCTACAAAATATAGCAATGGGCAGTCATAATTAATTTTAATTTTATATAGCTTTAAGTCCTAACCCTTAATCAATTAAATACCTTATCAGCCAATCAGTATTTACTATGAAAACCGAAATCAAAAAAGTAAAATACAGTTTTATAAAGGAAAAATTATTTACAGAAAAATTTGAAAAGAGTACAGAGCATTTAGCTGAGATAACTCACTTTCTTCAAAAGAAAAAAGATGTGAACTTCAATACCCAACCATTAAAGGGATTACTTAATGGGTTTGCCAAGAATATTATTTCCGAGCCATTGTTTAAA
>JAGPDW010000182.1:0-5836 GCA_018057345.1 Bacteroidia bacterium
AGCTTGAATTTCTTCCGGTAATTGGAATGATATTATCTTCTTGTTTTATTTTTTCTTGAACAGATTCCCATCCTGCGGCAACATCAAAATCATCATCGGGTAAAGTTTCTCCACTTTTTTCCCACGACAATTTAATTTCTTCGTAAAGAGCAGCATTGGCCATATCCTTTTTTAACCAAGCTTCCAGCTCTTGCTTTTCAGCGGCTGTGGCCTCGTTATTAAGGTATTTTACTATGATGTCCCAGTTTTCCATTATGCTCTGTATCTATAAGTCGTTTATCTCCTTTGTTTACCCTATGTTAAATTAAAAATTGCCTAAAAGCCACAGTAACAGGGCTTTTCCGGCGTTTTTGAGATAAGGTTTTAACTTTTCGTGCATGATCTTTAAAGCCTTACCCATATTGCTTTCCACTGTTTTTATTGAAATTTTGAGTTGTTCGGCTATCTCTCTATTTTTTAATCCTCCAAAACGGCTCAAATGAAAAATGCTCCTCATGCTTTCGCTCATTTCGTTCATACCTTCTTCAATGGCTTTTTTCATTTCTTTTTCGTTCAAACTTTCTTCCACATCGGTATGACTTTGCGGTTGAACAAATTTTAATTCAGTTTTAGCATTCATGGCCGTTTTTTCTTTGCGAATATGATCAATGCCACGCAAAACAACCGCTTTACATAAATAGGCTTTAAAACTTGTTTGAACTTCTAATTCATCACGGCGGATCCATAATTTTACAAATACATCTTGAACAATATCTTTAATGGCATCACGGTCTTTGATCATGGGCAATAAAAGCCTGCAAAGCTCCTTGTAGTGTAGGTTAAAGAGCTCGTTGAATTCCTTTTCGTTATGTATTTGAAGGGCCAATGTATTACAAAGCTAAAAATTTAAATTAATTATACGGCTTTTCAGCAATACTCTGTTGGTTAATTGTGGACTTACGTAAGAAGTATTTCCCTAAATTTAGGCTCATGATCACGTATACGTTTCTTGCCATTATCACCGCTTTCTCGGTGTATTGTTTTATGAATCCGGCTGCAACACAAAAATATTTGTTCTATCCGTATGCTATTAAACGCGAGAATGAGCATTACCGTTTTCTAACGCATGCATTTATTCACGGCGATTATATCCACCTTTTATTTAATTTTTTGGCTCTGTATAGTTTTGGTCATGACCTTGAAACGCGCATTTTCCCTGTACTGTATGATAGTCATAAGTTAGGTTCGGTGGTGTACCTTTTTTTATTTACTGGTGGAATTTATGCGGCCTCATTTACCGAGTATATTAGAAACAAGGATAATCCTTCGTATTCATCACTTGGAGCGAGTGGTGCAATTTCGGCAGTGATGTTTGTGTGGATCCTTTTAAATCCAACCGGAGTAGTTGCTTTATTTTTTATTCCTATGCCTGGATGGTTGGTTGGTATTTTATTATTGGGCGTAAGTTTTTATTTGATCCAACGTAAACGTAAAGGAACTTATTCGGATGGAATTAGTCATGAAGCCCATTTTTGGGGAGCCATTTTTGGAATAGCCGTAATTGCGGTTACCAAAACTTGGGTACTAAAGGCATTTTACTTACAAGTTATTTCAGCTTTTCAATGAAGGGAATAAAGATCACGTTTTTAGGAACAGGAACTTCGCAAGGAGTGCCGGTGATTGCTTGTAAATGCGCTGTTTGTACAAGTGAAGATGCGCGTGATACACGCACGCGAACTTCTATTTTAGTGGAAACAGAAAAAACGCGAATTGTTATTGATACCGGTCCGGATTTTAGGCAACAATGTTTACGAGAAAAATTTACTAAACTCGATGCGGTATTATTTACCCACGAGCACAAAGATCATATTGCAGGATTGGATGAAGTGCGCGCTTTTAACTTCATCAATAAAATGATAATGCCGGTTTACGCTACGGCGCAAGTTTATAAGGCTTTACAAAGAGAATTCGCTTATGTTTTTTCAGACGACAAATATCCGGGCATTCCGCAAATAGAAGTGATAGAATTTGACAAAGAGAAATTTACTGTTGGTGATATAAATGTAATGCCCATTAACGTAAAACATTATATGATGAATGTAAAAGCATTTCGGATAAATGATTTTGCTTATGTTACCGATGCAAATTTGATAGAAGAGAGTGAACGAGAAAAATTAAAGAACTTAGATGTATTGGTTTTGAATTCACTTCGCAGGGAGCCGCACATCTCACATTTTACATTTGCAGAAGCAATTCAAGTGGTAAAAGAGCTGAATCCAAAAAAGGCATACTTTACGCATATCTCTCATCAGTTAGGTTTGCATGAAGCAGTGAATAAAGAATTGCCAGAGAATATTGAGTTGGCGTTTGATGGGTTGCAACTTGTAATTTGAGCCAATCTTGTTCTTTTGAAAAGAACCAAAAACAATCTTTTACTTTTCTTCCTTGATGAAGAAAAGGGATAAATGTGCACTGCACATTTAGGCCAGCTAGTGCGAAGGCAGAAATCAAGGCGCTTCGATTCTCCGCACAGGCAACGCTCTTAGCGCGAAGCGCCAGCCCACCGCACGCGTCTCCGTAGCATGATTTGTATTCAAAGCAAGATGATTCTTCGAAAGGATTACCCGTACCTGCTAACAAGAAGAAAGCGAAGCTTTCTTCTCTGCGCCCTCAATTTTTTATGCGTTTAGTTTTACTCTGCGCCCTCTGCGTGACCTCTGCGAGAGTGTTAGCGCTCTGCGGTTTCTGCCTCTCGTTGATGTATTTTTTCTTACATTTATACTGCAAAATTCATCACAATGGAAAATCAAAATATCATCTTAAAAAAAGGCGTATTTAACCCCGCACTTAAAACGTACATATTTTTAATTGTATTGTTTTATATGTTCGTTACCGTTATTGGAATTGTATTTATTCCGTTTTGGCTGTGCGGTTTGGGGCAATGGCTCTCGGGTAAATTCTTTAAAACATTAAAGTGTGAGTTAAGCGAGAAGAATCTGTATTTTTCAAAAGGAATGATATTGCATATCGAAAAAACAATTCCTTTAGAGAACATTCAGGATGTTTCTTTTTTTGGCGGACCGGTATTGCGTTCGTTTGGTTTAACTTTTATTCGTGTTGAAACTGCCGGCGGAGGAGGAGCGCATCATAGCAATATGATGAGTATTCCGGGTGTTGACGATGCAGAGGAGTTTAAAAATATGATCTTATTACAACGCGAAAAAGTGATCAAAGAAAAATCGAGAGGTGGAGTAGCGCCTGCAAATAACGATTCGGCAGTGCTTAATGAAATAAAAAATGAGCTTGTAGAAATTAAAAATTTATTAGCGAGGAAGTAATTAGTGCTCTGGTAAAAAGTTGTAGATGAACTTGTTTATTTATGCCACAGATTTCATAGATTCACACAGATTTCATGCACAGATTAGTAAATTGATTATTTTCCTTGAGTAAAAAATCTGCGACACAAATCTGCGAAAATTCGTGCAATCTATGGCATTAAAATTAATTCTCCAAAATCTTCATAGCCTCTTCTTTTGTGTTGGCCACTTTAAAAAGTGTATTGAGTTTGGTTATCAATATCAATTCTTGGATCTTTTTATTTAAATTATACAAAACAGCCTCACCGCCAACCTTGCGTGCTTTGGTAAGCAATTGAATTAGGGTATTAAGTCCATTACTATTCATGTATTTTAGTTCGCTCATATCAATGGCCCATTTTTGGCAATTGGCAGCAGATAATTCATCAGCTTCTTTGATAAGATCATTCGCTTGATTTTTTTCTATCAACTCTCCTTTTAAAGTAATTGTTGCTGTATTAGCTTGCTTTGTTATAAAATATTCAAATACCATAATTTATTTTTTTAAGTGTTCGCATTGTCCTTTTTCACTTAGGCGTCTGCATTTTGCAAAAAAATTGAGCGAGTGATGAATAACGTTAAAGTCTAAAAGCTCTTCTGTCATTTTCTGGATCTGCATAATGCGCGGGTCGCAGAACTCAAACACTTTTTCGCAATCGGTACAAATTAAATGGTCGTGTTGTTTGTACTTATATGCTTTTTCAAACTGAGCCATGTTCTTGCCAAATTGGTGTTTGATCACCAGGCCGGCATCAATCAGAATCTCAATATTATTATACAAAGTGGCCCTACTTACTCTGTATTTTTTGTTCTTCATGAGCAAATATAAATGCTCAATATCAAAATGCCCTTCGTGCGAATAGATCTCATTTAGGATGGCATAGCGTTCAGATGTTTTTCTGTGCTTATGCGCTTCTAAATAATTTGTTAAAATTAAATTTACCGCGTCTTTCGTTTCTTGGCTCATGCTAAACAATACTCGAATTTACTAATAGTTTTTAAGCCCAGCAAGGATTTTAAAGACTGCTTTTTTCTTCGTAAATTGCCTTATCAAAGCCCTGGGATTTATACTAATGGTTTGCGTATTGCTTACTTCCTGTAAAAAAAAGACAGAAGACGCTACTTCGGTGTTGGGATTGGACTATTATCCTACAAAGATCGGTAAATTTGTGGTTTACGATGTGGATAGCACGGTTTATAACGATCTTAGCATGGATACAATCACGTATAAATACCGCATTAAGGAAAGGCTAGTTGAAAATTTTACCGATAATGAGGGCCGTCAGGCAATACGTTTAGAGCGTTCTATAAAAATGTACAACCCAAACAAGTCGTATGATAGTATGGCTTATACTGTAAAAGAAGCGTGGATGATAAACGCCAACGATAAAAAAGTGCAAGTTGTAGAGAGTAATTTACGTTATACCAAATTGACCTTCCCTGTACTGCAAAATTCAACTTGGGATGGAAATGCGAATAATAATTTAGGTCAGATGATGTATGCTTACTCGGTGATAGATAAAGCTGAAACAATGAATGCAATTGCGTTGAGAAATGTATTAACCGTTAAACAACGTGATGATAGATCACTCATTGCTGTTCAGTATTACACTGAAAAATATGCTAAGGGAGTAGGCTTAGTGTACCGCGAAATAAAAGACATTTACTCGAATACGGTTATTGCAAATATTCCGGTAGAGCAACGCATTGAAAAAGGATTGATATACAAACAAACATTAGTTAGTTATGGTTATGAATAAAAAAATAGTTCTGGGAATTTTAATTGCTTTTTTGGTGAGCTCATTCAATGCGCAAACCTCTACAAAGTATTGGATAAAATTGGCCGATAAGAATGGTACACCGTATTCGGTAGGTACACCAACCGCTTTCCTTACTCAAAAATCAGTGGATAGAAGAACAGCTCAAAGCATTGTGGTTGATCAAACGGATCTTCCTGTAACGCCAGCATATCTCACACAAATTGATAATATAGCAAATGTGCAATTACTGTACGCTTCCAAATGGCTGAATTCAGTGGCTGTTTCTATCACAAGCACTGTTGGTAGTGTAATTACAACAGCAACAAATGCAATTAATTCTCTTTCATTTGTTGTAAATACAAATCCTACAAATAAATTCAAAGTTGTTTTTGAGAAAGAAGTTCCTGAAAATGTAAATACGCTTCAAAAGGCTCAAGGCATCATAGAGTACTATGGAAATGGATATGAACAAGCACAACAATTAAATGCTGTGTGTATGCATGGTTATGGATTTAGAGGTCAGGGGATGACTATAGCCGTATTAGATGCCGGATTTAGTAATGCCAACAATTTACCGGCCTTTGATAGTTTGTTTGCGCGAGGTGGCGTATTGGGTCGCGATTTTGTTGAAGGAGGAAATAGTGTTTATGAAGATAATTCACATGGCATGAGTGTGCTTTCGTGCATGGCCTCTTGTCATCCAAGTGTAATGGTTGGAACTGCACCGGAAGCCAATTATTG